>CAYFOQ010000010.1:6225-8346 GCA_964344735.1 uncultured Piscirickettsiaceae bacterium | reverse complement strand
GCGATCGCATCTTCTCCCGACTCCGCCAGGACATGGAATTCATGTGAGGTACTGCCACCGATCGCACCGGTATCGGCATCGACCGCACGGAAGTTGAGCCCCAAACGGGTGAAGATTCGACTATAGGTGTCATACATCACCTGGTAGGTCTGCTGTAACGAGGTCTGATCGAGGTGGAAGGAGTAGCCATCCTTCATGCTGAACTCGCGGGAACGCATCACTCCGAAGCGGGGGCGAATCTCGTCACGGAACTTGGTCTGTACCTGATAGAGGTTGATCGGCAGTTGGCGGTAGCTGCGCACGTCGCGGCGCACGAGGTCGACGATGACCTCCTCGTGGGTGGGGCCGAGCAGGAAATCACGTTGGTGGCGATCCTGAAAGCGCAACAGTTCCGGTCCATACTGTTCCCACCGTTTCGACTCCTGCCACAGCTCGGCGGGTTGCACTACCGGCATCAGTAGTTCCAGTGCACCAGAGCGATCCATCTCTTCCCGAATGATTCGCTCCACCTTGCGTAGTACCCGCAGTCCGGTGGGGAGCCAGGAGTAGAGTCCCGATGCGAGACGGCGAATCAGTCCAGCTCGAATCATCATCTGGTGGCTGACGATCTCGGCCTCAGCCGGGGTCTCCTTGACGGTGGCGAGAAGAAATTGGGATGTGCGCATGGTTTCCGGTCTCCTGGTAGGTGGTCTGTGATCAGCTGCCGAACGTGGTGTTGTTCCAGCCCCAGTGGCTCCTCTCTGGTGCAGAGAATTCGATATAGATTCGTGACGGATCGAGACCGGTCTGTTCATTCAGATGTTGGCAGAGGGTGGCAGAGAGGGGGGGCAACCTCTCCGGCACCAGTCCCAGACTCTTGAGTTCGAGGTAGGCACAGGGGTCGGTCGTGCCGGCAAAGAGCATATCGACCCCACCGCGGAGTGCAACCATCACATACTGTTGTGGTTTTTCCAGATGTTGGGAGAGTAGTCGAGAACAACTCGCCATCACCATTTCGCGACGGTCGTAATCGAGTTTGATGTTGGTCTCTATTTTGAGATAGGGCATGGAATTAACCTGATGTATTGTATGGAAAAAATAAGTGATGAGAGTATGAAAAAAGTCAAATTTTATCTTGTTTCATTGTTCTTAAAGATGCAATATTAGTCTCTAATAAATTGCCTTCTGGTGTTGCCTGTTATGGCTGTTTCGTGGTTCTTGCCCGGCAGGAACGTCGTGGCATAGGTGGTGCAACAAGCGGATTCCATTGCCTTTTCGTGGTGAGCGAACCATGGGATAGGGGTATCACTTCGGGTTGGGGATGATACGGAAATGGGATCTGGAAAGACAGTATCTTTAATCGATGGATGGGGTAATGAGTGTGGAGTTGACCGGCGCGGAGATTGTAACGAGGTTCCTCAAGGATGAGGGGGTGGAGTATCTGTTCGGCTATCCGGGAGGTGCGGTGCTGCATATTTATGATGCTCTCTACCGCCAGAGTGATGTCAAACATGTTCTCACTCGTCATGAACAGGGGGCGGTCCATGCTGCGGATGGTTATGCCCGTTCCACCGGCAAGCCTGGGGTGGTGCTGGTCACCTCTGGTCCGGGTGCCACCAATGCGGTAACTGGTATTGCTACCGCCTATATGGATTCCATTCCGCTGGTGGTGATCACCGGACAGGTCCCCACCCCACTGATTGGTAATGATGCCTTTCAGGAGGTGGATACGGTGGGAATCACCCGTTCCTGTGTCAAACACAATTTTCTGGTAACCGATATCAGTGAGCTCGTTACCACGCTGAAGAAGGCGTTTATCATCGCTACCACCGGTCGTCCTGGTCCAGTAGTGATTGATATTCCTAAGGATATCACTGGCTTTAAGTGTGAGTACCACTATCCGGAGAGCGTCGAGATCCGCTCTTATTCGCAACGGCTGGAGCTCCCTCGGGAGCAGGTGTCAGCAGCGGTCGATCTGGTGCTGCGGGCCGAGCGACCGATGATCTACACCGGAGGGGGGGTAATTCTGGCCGATGCCGCCGAGGCGTTGACCCGCTTCGCTCGTGTGGTTCGAGCACCGGTTACCAATACCTCGATGGGGCTTGGGGGGTATCCTGCAACCGATTCCCGGTTTGTCGGTAT
>CAYFOQ010000010.1:0-6180 GCA_964344735.1 uncultured Piscirickettsiaceae bacterium | reverse complement strand
CCATACCGATCTGTTGATTGCGATCGGTGCCCGCTTTGATGACCGTGTGACCGGTAACATCGAGAAGTTCTGTCCCAACGCAACCATCATTCATGTGGACATCGACCCTTCGTCAATCTCCAAGAATGTCCAGGTCGATCTCGCTATCGTTGGGGATGTCCGTGAGGTGTTGATGGCACTGAGTGATCAGCTCGCTGCCCGTGGGGAGATCGCCGAAGACCGTTTTGCCCCGTGGTGGAGTGAGATTGCCGAGTGGCGTAAGGAGCGCTGTCTCGACTATAACAATGGGGGGGGCGTGATCCACCCACAATATGTGCTACAACAACTCTATGAGGTGACTCGAGGGGACGCCTTTGTGGTCTCTGATGTGGGGCAGCACCAGATGTTCGCAGCCCAGTACTACCCCTTCGATAAACCGCGGCGTTGGATCAACTCCGGTGGTCTCGGCACCATGGGTTTTGGTCTGCCGGCGGCGATGGGGGTACAGTTTGCCCATCCCGGGGCGACGGTTTGTACAGTCACCGGTGATGGCAGTATTCAGATGAATATTCAGGAGCTGGCTACCTGCAAAGAGTTTCAGCTACCATTGAAGATCATCAATCTCAATAACGGCTATCTCGGAATGGTTCGTCAGTGGCAGGAGTTCTTCTACGAGAGGCGTTACGCAGAGGTTACGCTGGCCCCAAATAATCAGCCTGATTTTGTTAAGTTATCAGAGAGTTATGGGCATGTTGGAATGCAGATTGTCAACCCAGATGAGGTGCGTCCAGCACTGGAGTTGGCGATGGCAATGAAGGATCGACTGGTCTTTATGGATTTCATCATCAACCCGGGGGAGAACGTCTATCCGATGGTTCCGGCCGGGGCCGGTCTCAATGAGATGATTTTGGTATGAGTCGTTGTAATGGTGTTGTTACTCCGTCGTGCCAACATTTTTGCAATCAATGAGATAAGAGGAAAAAGATGAGTAGACACATCATCTCACTGTTGCTGGAGAATGAGTCGGGAGCGCTTTCCCGTGTTGCCGGACTCTTCTCTGCTCGTGGCTTCAATATCGAGACCCTGACGGTAGCCCCGACCCACGACCCCACCCTTTCACGAATGACCATCGTGACCTCGGGTACCGAGGGGATCATCGAGCAGATCAACAAGCAGCTCAACAAGTTGATCGATGTGGTTCGGGTCGATGATCTTACTGCCGGAATCCATATCGAACGTGAGCTGGTGATGGTGAAAATTTCCACCACTGAGATCGATTGTGATGAGGTTCGAGCGACGATTGCCGATCACGGTGCCGATATCGTCGATGAGCACGAGCAGACCTGCGTGGTGGAGCTGCTCGGCAATAGTGAACGGATCAACAAGCTGGTGGTGGCGCTGGCTCACTATCCGATACTGGAGGTGGTTCGTTCCGGGGTCTCCGGCATTGGTCGTGGTCAGCGGATCCTCTCCATCTGACTGAACACGAGCGCTGGCCTTCCCCTTCCACGGTGTCGCCAAATGAGAGATAATGGTTCCACCTTTGCAACGAATAATTAACTATTCAGGAGACCCGTAGCTGATTCAGATTGCCCTTGAACAGTTACCTAATTCCAATACAGAAAAACAGGAACAAAGACCGAGATGAGCATTAATGTTTTTTACGACAAGGACGCCGATCTTTCGATCATTCAGGGAATGAAAGTGGCGGTTATCGGCTACGGCTCTCAGGGTAACGCCCACGCCAACAATCTCAAGGACTCCGGTGTAGCGGTTACCGTGGGACTGCGTCCTGGCTCACCCTCTGCCCATAAGGCTGAATCGGCCGGGTTGTCCGTCAAGAGTGTTCCCGAGGCTGTGGCGGCCGCCGACCTAGTGATGATTCTCACCCCGGACGAGTTCCAGTCCCGACTCTATCGCGACGAAGTAGAGCCTTCACTGAAGGAGGGGGCTACGCTGGCCTTCGCCCACGGTTTCAGTATTCACTACAATCAGGTGGTTCCACGGGAGGATCTCAATGTGATCATGGTCGCTCCCAAGGCCCCAGGACATACCGTTCGTAGCGAGTTTGTCAAAGGGGGGGGGATCCCTGATCTGATTGCGGTAGAGCAGGACGCCAGTGGTAATGCTCGTGATATCGCACTCTCTTATGCATCCGCTATCGGCGGAGGACGTAGTGGAATCATCGAGACTACATTCAAGGATGAGACCGAGACCGATCTCTTCGGTGAGCAGGCGGTGCTCTGTGGCGGGGCGGTGGAACTGGTCAAAGCTGGTTTTGAGACCTTGGTAGAGGCGGGATATGCTCCGGAGATGGCCTACTTCGAGTGCCTCCATGAGCTCAAATTGATTGTAGATCTGATGTATGAGGGGGGGATCGCCAATATGAACTACTCCATCTCCAATAATGCCGAGTATGGGGAATATGTCACCGGGCCGGAGGTGATCAATGACGAGAGCCGTTGGGCCATGAAGGAGGCGCTGAACAATATTCAGAATGGTGAGTACGCCAAACGCTTCATCCTCGAGGGGCAGGCCAACTATCCGGAGATGACTGCACATCGACGCAATAATGCCGCCCATCCGATCGAGCTGGTGGGAGAGCGACTAAGGTCGATGATGCCTTGGATCAGTGCTAACAAGATCGTCGACAAGACCGTCAACTAAACCCAAAATTTTCGACGACGACGCCAGCACTGGTCGCAGCCGGTGCTGGCGTCTTTATTTTCAGGTGTAGTGGATGACATAATAGTGTGATGGAGAGAGAACCAACCATACGACGTCGAAAGGGCATTTTTCTGCTGCCGAATCTATTTACCACAGCAGCCCTTTTTGCCGGCTTCTACGCCATTATCGAGGCGCTCAAGGGGAACTTCTCCACGGCCGCTGCGGTGATCTTTATTGCCATGGTCCTCGATGGACTCGATGGTCGGGTGGCACGGATGACCAATACCGAGAGTGCGTTTGGGGCGCAGTACGATAGTCTTTCCGATATGCTTTCGTTCGGCATCGCCCCGGCACTGGTGATCTATCTCTGGGGACTTTCGACCCTGGGTAAGCTAGGGTGGCTGGCCGCCTTCACCTATACTGCGGCGGCGGCATTGCGGTTGGCCCGTTTCAATACCCAGGTGGGGATTGCCGAAAAGCGTTACTTTCAGGGCCTGCCCAGTCCGGCCTCGGCCGCTGTGATTGCGGGGATGGTCTGGGTTCTCTCTGATAACGGTTATTTAGGGGGTGAGCTCACTCCTCAATTACGGGTGGTGGCGGCACTTTTGACCATATTGGTGGCGGTGTTGATGGTGAGCAATGTGCGTTACTTCAGCTTCAAGGAGCTCAACTTGAAGCACCGCATCCCCTTTGTGGCCATGATATTGATGGTGGCTCTGATCATTCTCATTTCGGTTGATCCACCACAGGTACTCTTTGGAGCCTTTCTGCTCTATGCGCTCTGGGGACCGGTCTATAATCTGATTGCATTGCGACAAAGACAGGCTGAACGTAAGAGTAGGGAGAATCGAACCCCTTTTCCAGAATCCAAGGAGATCACAGGAGGTGAAGACCATGAGTGAAAACGAACCGTTGATCATTTTCGACACCACCCTGCGAGATGGTGAGCAGAGCCCAGGCGCCTCGATGACGATGGAGGAGAAGGTGCGTATTGCCAAGGCACTGGAGAAGCTTCGGGTCGATGTGATCGAGGCCGGCTTTCCGGTCGCCAGTCCGGGAGATTTCGAGGCGGTCAAGGCGGTCGCCTCAGCGGTACGGGAGAGTACCGTCTGTGGGCTTTCCCGGGCTCTGGAGCGTGACATCGAGGCGGCAGGTGAGGCCTTGAAGTCGGCTGCCCGAGGGCGGATACACACCTTTATCGCAACATCACCGATCCATATGGAGAAGAAGTTGCGGATGAGTCCGGATCAGGTGGTGGAGCAGGCGGTCAAGGCGGTCCGTTGGGCCCGTAATTATACCGATGATGTGGAGTTCTCTCCGGAGGATGCCGGGCGTTCCGAACCCGACTTTCTCTGTCGAGTGTTGGAGGCCGTGATCGATGCTGGAGCGACCACACTCAATATTCCGGATACCGTTGGCTACAATTTGCCACATCAGTTTGGCGCCTTGATCGCTGAGTTGCGTCAGCGTATACCCAACTCCGATAAGGCGATCTTCTCCGTTCATTGCCACAATGACCTGGGGTTGGCCGTGGCTAACTCGCTCTCAGCGGTGCTTCATGGTGCCCGTCAGGTGGAGTGCACCATCAACGGGCTGGGGGAACGGGCTGGAAATGCCTCGCTGGAAGAGGTCGTGATGACGGTTCGTACCCGTCAGGATCTCTTTCATTGTGATACCCGGCTCGATACCACCCAGATCGTTCCTTGTTCGCGACTGGTCTCCAGTATTACCGGTTTCCCGGTGCAGCCCAACAAGGCTGTGGTCGGAAGTAACGCCTTTGCCCATGAATCGGGAATTCACCAGGATGGCGTGCTGAAGCAGCGTGAAACCTATGAGATCATGCGGGCTGAAGATGTGGGGTGGTCGGCCAACCGTATGGTGTTGGGGAAACACTCTGGACGCAACGCCTTCAAGAGTAGGCTGCAGGATCTTGGTCATGAGTTTGAATCACAGGAGGAGCTCAATGAGGCCTTCGCTCGTTTCAAGGATCTGGCCGACAAGAATCATGAGATCTATGATGAGGATCTCCATGCCCTGGTCAATGCCGCCAGTAGCAGTGCGGACCATGAGCAGCATTATCGCCTGGTCGCGTTACGCGTCTGCTCCGAGACCGGAGAGACCCCGGAGGCGGAGGTGACGCTGTCGGTCGAAGGGGAGGAGCGTAGTGCCCGGGCAGAGGGGGCAGGGCCGGTCGACGCGGTGTTTGGAGCGATCGCCAAGATCACCGGTAGTCGAGACAAGCTGGATCTCTATTCGGTCAACAACATCACCGAGGGGACCGATGCGCAGGGGGAGGTGACGGTACGAATCGAGCGTGCCGAAGGTAAAGTGAATGGCCAAGGCTCGGATACCGATATCGTGGTGGCCTCGGCGAAGGCCTATATCCATGCGCTCAACCGGATGGCGGCTTCACCGGATCAACGCGCCCACCCCCAACTCTGACTGTCAGTGCCAATGTTTTGCAATGGTTGATTGATACCGGCTGGCTATGATCTGGTTTGCCTTTGTCGAACTCATGCTGCTACTGGCCGTGGTGGGTTGGGTGGTTTGGATGGTGCGCAAACGGTGAGTCCGGTGCGCTCTCCGCACCTCGAGGCGATGGGGATCACCCAGTGGGTGGTGCGTACTCCGCAGCAGCCGGAGGAGCGTACGAGGAGGGAGGCGATCCCGGAACCGCTGTTGCTACTGGCCCATCCGCTCACATCGGAGGATGAGGGGTTCCTCCAGCTCATCTTTTCCACTATCGGCCTGGAACTGAACCGGGTGATGCGGATGGAACTGGTGCGATTGGTCGAGCAGCAACCGGGTTCCAGACCGCAACGGGGGCTGCAGATTGGAGGCGGGGATCTACGGCAGGGGGCGGGCTGGCTTTATCTTCCCTCCTTTGAGCAGTTGCGTCGACAGCCTGAATACAAACGCCAAGTGTGGGAGTGGCTGAAGGAGATGCATGCTCACGGCAGGGGGGGGTGAAGGGGGTGAGGGTGTGGTTCGGCCGATGACCGCTGCCGATCTGGAGGCGGTGGTGGCGCTCGAACGGCGTATCTACCCTTTTCCCTGGAGTGAGCTCAACTTTACCGATTCGATGCGTGCCGGTGTGACGTTGGTGGTGATGGAGTTGGAGCAGGCCCAACTGGCGGGGTATGGGGTGTTGCAGAGCCGCGGTGGTGAGAGTGAACTGCTCAATATCGCCATTGCCCCCGAGTATCAACAGCGTGGACTGGGACGGCAGTTGCTGCAGTGGATGATTTTTCAGGCCTCACAACAGGGGGCGGAGTCGATCTTTCTGGAGGTGCGGCGATCCAATCTGGGGGCGCAACGACTCTACGAAAGTGAAGGGTTCAACGAGATCGGAGAGCGTCGTGGATACTACCCCGATCATGGTGGCAAGCGTGAGGATGCGCTGCTCTATGGGTTAGCGCTTCCTAAGGATCCCCTCTTCTGAATCCGTTACAGTCCCTCCTGAATAGTTACCTTCTGAATAACCTGAATCCGTGACTTCAAACTTGAAGCCATCCAATCTCTGGGCAAAACCTG
>CAYFOQ010000009.1:22019-27253 GCA_964344735.1 uncultured Piscirickettsiaceae bacterium | reverse complement strand
AGAGGATCACCGCTGTCGGACGGTCTATGCCATCTGGAACTGGATCCCGAGTACAGGGTGGGGGATCGTGGTAAAACAGGATCGGAAGGAGATCATTGCCCCGGTCTATCGCTTTTTGCGCCGTATGGGGATCATTCTGCCGCTGTTGCTCCTGCTCTTTTATGGCTGGGCCCGCTTTACCTCTGCCCGGATGGTACGCCCGATTCATGCGCTGATCCGACGAATAGAAGGGGGGGAGAGGTTTGATGACTACTCCGCCGGAGAGATCTCCGAGGTCAACCAGTTGGCACAAACCTTTGGTCAATTGACCACTTCATTGAATCAACAGCAGACTGAACTACAGGGGAAGAACCGTCAACTCAAGGATACCGTGGCAGAGGCGGTGTGTGCCAATCGGGCCAAGGATAACTTTCTAGCGGCAATGAGCCATGAGTTGCGTACCCCCTTGACCGTGATGATGGGGAACGGGGAGATGTTGCTGGAGCAGTTGCAGGGGCAGGTGGAGAGCGAACAGTTGCAGATGTTGGCGTCGATGCAGCGATCTGGAGAGAGTCTGTTGTTGCTGATCAACGATATCCTCGATCTCTCTCGAATCAGCAGTGGCAAGTTCAGTGTGGTAGAGGAGCCGTTTCGGCTACAGGCGTTGGCAGAACAGGCCGATCAGGTGTATCAGGCCGTTTCACAAAAGAAGGGGGAGGTGGCGTTTCAGCGTGAGTGTCGATTTTCCCCAGACGTGATCTGCCTCGGGGATTTTCAGCGTTTGAAGCAGATACTCAATAACCTTCTGACCAACGCCTTCAAGTTTACCGCACAAGGGGAGGTTGGAGTGACGGTGGCGCTGGAGGGGGAGATGTTGTCGATTGTGGTGGTGGATAGTGGGATTGGCATCTCACAAGAGCAGCAGCAACAACTTTTTCAACCCTTTGTTCAGGCCGACCAGACCATTGGGCGACGTTTTGGGGGGACGGGGCTGGGGCTCTACATCTCTAGGGAGTTGGCCCGTATGATGGGGGGAGAGATTGAACTGCAGAGTGAACTGGGTAATGGTTCGATCTTTACGGTTCGAGTCCCGGTTGGGTTGACCAACGACCAACCTGTCCCCGCTGTGGTGGCTGAGAAGCCGGAGCCGTGGGGGAATATGCGTTTCAACGGGCGGGTGTTGGTGGCCGAGGACACGCCGGCACTACGGCTGTTGGTTCAGCGGATGTTGACTCCACTTGGGGTTGAGGTGGAGCTGGTCGAAAATGGCCGTGACGCGGTAGAGCGGGCGCTACAAGGTGGAATCACACTAATTTTAATGGACATGCAGATGCCGGTGATGGATGGAATCGAGGCGACCCGAACCCTGCGTGAAGCGGGGTATGAGGGGGTGATCTACGCCCTTACCGCTAATGTGATGCCTCGTCATCGAGAGCAGTTCGAAGCGGTCGGTTGTGATGGTTTTGTGGCCAAACCGATTGATCGCCAGGCACTGTACGGACTGATTGCAGAGCGTATGGTTACGACTACTGAGAGCACAGCGCGTGAATAGAGCGTATCTGATGGGTGTAAAGAGAGTCGGGGAGATCCGTATGGCCTCCCTCTTCCTGCTGTTATTGCTGGTTGTGACATCGGAGTGGGGGATTGCGGCACCCGAGTCGACGGCGGTTTCACCGCAGCGCTGTCTTCTGGTCTTCTCCTACCATCGTGGCTATGCCTGGAATGATGCCATCGAAGAGGCGGCCGTTGCGGGGCTGCAGGGACGTTGTCAGATCGAACGTTTCTTTATGGATAGTAAGCGCCATCCCGAAGTCGAGTGGATCCAGCGCAAGGTGAGTGAGGTGCTGCTGCGGATCGAGCAGTGGCGGCCCGATATTATCCTGGCGGTTGATGATAATGTTTCAAAATATCTGGTGGTGCCCTACCTCAAGGGAACAGAGATTCCGGTGGTATTCTGCGGAGTCAACTGGACCGTAGAGGGGTATGGCTATCCGGACAGGAATGTTACCGGGATGGTTGAGGTCAATCCAATCCACGATCTGATCGAGTTATCCCAGTGGGTGAAGGCGCAACATATCGACCCGAAACAGCGTAGCCTGCAGCGGGTTCTCTTTATCGATACCGATCTGCTGACTTCGAGAAAGGTGTTTCGCTACTATCGAGAGTCATTTGAGGAGGCGGGGATCGAGTTGGTTCCCCGTATGGTTCGTACCTTTGAGGCGTGGAAAGCGGCCTATCTGGAGGGACAATCCTACGATATGGTGCTGGTGATGAATCGTTCCGGAATCGATGGCTGGGATCAGATGGTGGCCGAGCATTTTGTGGCCGAACAGGGTGGAGTACTTTCGGTGGCCAGTTATGATTGGATGAAAGAGGTCGCAGCGCTGACCGTGGCCATCGTACCGGCCGAGCAGGGGGAGTGGGCCGCCGCGGCGATGGGACGAATCCTCTCCGGGACACCGGTTTCGGCGATCCCGACCGTGACCAATCAACGTTCCCAGGTTTTTACCCAGCCCCATCTGTTGGAGCGAGCAGGAACCGACTGTGATGCCCTTGATACCGGAGAGATCACAGCACAGGCTGGCAGACGGTAGGATCGCAACGATTCAGGGGGCCTGTAACGGATTCAGACTGCTCCTGAACAGTTACGTAGGATCAACGGTATCCGGGATCAATATTCGAGACGAATGACGATGCGGCGGTTGGTGGCGCGTCCCTGAGAATCATCATTGCTGGCGATGGGAACACGATCTCCATATCCGGTGGCGGTGACATTGGAAGGGGCGAGACAGTTATCGATCATCCGCCGCAGTACACTGGTGGCACGAATGGCAGAGAGCTCCCAGTTGGAGGGGTAGGCTACGGTATTGATCGGGACGTTGTCGGTGTGGCCTTCGATGTTGACCTTGATATCATCGTACTTGCAGAACTCATTGGTCAGCTTATCGACAATCAACAGGGCGGTATGTGACATGTGGCCCTGACCGGATTGAAACAGCACACTACTGTTGATCTTGATCTCTACCGCCATACGATCCTTGGTCGGCTTGGCGGTTACGATATGTTTCAGACCGACACGGCGGAAGTCTCGCATGATCAGTTTAGAGAGTCGTTCAACCCGCTCCTGGGCCTGTCGGGTCTCTTCGATCTGTTTGAAATCCTCTTTCTCTACCGCCACCTTCTCCTTGGAGACGAACTGCATCGTCTCAAACTTTTTCGCCACCAGAAAAAAGCTCTTGCGATTGAAGAGTTCAGAGAACTTGTCTTCATTGACGATGGAGAGTCCCTGAAGCAGCACGAAGAAGGTCAGTAGAACCGAGATCAGGTCGGCATAGGTGGTCATGAAGGAGTCACCACCATCATCCTCCAACTGCTGGTCGACCAGGGAGTTCTTTTTGGCGGCATTGCCCAGCAGTTCCGGAGAGGGGGCGTTGCTCATGGCGCTCTGCTAGGTCGCATCCATGTCGATGCGCTCTTTGAGCTCATCGTAGGTGATCCGGCTCTCCTCAGGGATGTAGGAGACTGCACGCTCGTAGAGCACCATGATCGAGCCGTTGGTAGCCAGTGACATCGCCCCTTCGTAGATGATCTCAAGGTTGGTGATGCTCTCCAGCATAACCAACCTCAGCTTGCCGGCAATCGGGTTGAAGATGAGCGTGGCGAGAAAAGCGCCGTAGAAGGTGGTGATCAGGGCAAGAGCCATTGCCGGACCCAGCTCTGCCGGATTGGTCATGTTGCCGAGCATCTCCACCAGACCGATCAGCGTTCCGATCATCCCCATCGATGGAGCGTAGAGCGCCAGCTTCTTGAACACCTCTTGATTGATGGTATCACGAACCTTGACGCTGTCGATTTCGGTGCGGAGCGCCACCACGATATCCTCGTAGGAGAGGTTGTCGATCGAAAGTTGAACCGCCTTGGTCATGATACGGTTCTTCATTTTGCTGTTGCTGCTGTAACTGTCGAGAGCCAGTCGTCCGCTTTTGCGCACCACATCGTTGAGGCGCATCACCTCGATCAGGGTATCGATCGGCTTCTCTCGTTCATTGCGAAAGACGTGGACGACCGAGCTGAAGGCACGCAGTACGTCCTTGAGCCGAAAGTTCAACAGGCAGGCCGAAAGGGAGCCGCCGAAGACAATCATGATTCCGGAGAGGTTGATGTAGTCGCCGCCGCTACCACCGGAGAGGATGGCACCGAAGACCATGACAAAACCGGCAACCATGCCTACGATTGAAGCAATATCCATTGTCGATTCGTATTCCAGTCAGTCCAAGTCTATCAGGATACCATGATGGTGGGGTAAGGAGGAGTTCCTGTTCCATCCTACCATAACTTTCGGCTCCGAATCGTATCCTCAAGTTGTGGTAGCATCTCTCGCTCGACAACTTCCCAGGAAGGATTATGGAGCAGATTTTAGAGATTCGAGAAGGATGTAATACCCCGGAACAGTTGGTCAAGAGCCTGCCGTTCTCGCGCTTTCTGAAGATGTATAAGGCGGAGTTCATCGATGACCTCGGTCATCGTGAGGTGAGGCGGCAGAATGAGGCCAGTCACCGTGGAGAGTTCATCCGTACAGTCTGTGCAAGGGATTATCTCGAACTGCTGGAACGGGAGGAGATCCCCTATGGTTCGGAGATGGAGCGGGCTCGTAGCCTGGTGCGTTTTATCGATGGGGCCTTCCACCACTTTCGCTCCAAGAGCTATTCCCGTCTGGTGCGGTTGCAGAACGATGTGGTGACTACCGGGTTGGAGACCCCGGAGTCGGTCAAGGACAAGGTGACCGACAAGGCCAATACCCTCTCCGATCTGATTCTGCAGACCCGCCGGGTGCTGTTGCGTAAGGTGGGGATGGAGCACGGCGTGCGTCGTACCCACGGCTTGGATGCTGCCCCCAATGTGACCGCGGGCGAGATTTCTGGCCACTACTTCAATCTGCCTTCGGATTATGTCGGGTTGACTCACGTACCGTTGACCATAGCGGCCGATATTCGTACCGGGGTCGACTACAGCACCCCTTCCAACAAACGGGCGGAACCCTTCTATGAACTCGATCATAACCCGCTGCGGCTCGACCTGTTCGAACCCGAGGAGTGGGTTTCGGTGCCGTTACAGGTGGGGGCGTGGCTGATCGTCGCCTACCTCCACAAATCACGGGGCACGGTAGAGATGGAGCCGGGGCTGCTCAATCTCTTCCCTTTTGCCCGGGTCGAGGATATTCGCAACAACCGTCGTCCTGACGGAGTCTTTATCTT
>CAYFOQ010000009.1:20956-21973 GCA_964344735.1 uncultured Piscirickettsiaceae bacterium | reverse complement strand
GGATGAGTTGAAATATTTCGGCTACTCGAAAAAGCCGATTCTGACACTCCACAATGTGCTGGCGATTCGCAAGGGGGATCTGCCGTTGCATTGTGGTTGCACCCGTTACATCGTCCGTTTCAATGAGCAACAGATCCCCTACATTGCCGAGATGCTGATCAAGGCCGACGATATGGGGCGAATCACACTACAGAGTGGCGATGACGGGGTCGTGCGTCCCATCTTCTACGGTACCGAAACCGGGGCCTTTGCCTGTCTCGATGGCTTCAGTGAGCAGGCCAAACTGCAAATGCTCGGTCGAGAGGTGGGGTATAACAAGGATACCGGTTCCAATGCTCGTCAAATCGTTCCGGTGACCGAGGACAGTGAGGTGATGACCGGAGACTCACTGGACGTGCTGCTCTACATGAACAACTTCGACCTGGTTGGGCCGGGTGAGTCGACGATCGATGCCGAAATGGGAGTGGACGAGGCGATCGAACACTTCCGGCTTGGTGAGCGGGTGGCTGCCGGTAGTACCCAGACCCATCGTGGGGCGAAGGAGAGCAGTTATTGGGCCAACCCCTTCCCGCTGTTGCGGGATGATCAGGGAAATCCGCTCCACCCGGAACTCTATCAGCAGTTTCTGGATAACGAGTCCCGTTTCCTGGCCGCTGCCAAGGTGTTGGTAGAGCGTGGTGAGCTCCATCTCGGGGTCGCCTTCAGCCAACTGATGGCAGGGGTCTATAGTGAGAATGGGGATGAGGATCTCAGTCGTTGTGGCTACCAGAACCGTGAAGAGGTGGAGCAGTTGGCTCCGGCGCGATTGGCAGAAGATATCATCGATGTGATCAAGGAGATTGCACTGGAGAAGCGTGGCAACAAGGGTGGTCGTCTGGATGAGGTCAGTATCACCGTGGCGCTGGTGGGGGATAGTCGTACCGGAAAATCAGAAACGGCCGAGAAAATGGAGGGGATTCTCGGATTGCAGTTAATCTGATGGCAACGGTTCAGAGGTAGTCCGAACTAGTTATGATA
>CAYFOQ010000009.1:3078-20946 GCA_964344735.1 uncultured Piscirickettsiaceae bacterium | reverse complement strand
CGGTATTCAGATACGATGGTGTAAGATGAATCGTGAGTGGGGGGGGCTCTCCCCGTGTGGCGGGGCGGGTGTTCAGTTACGAAGGTTGAATCGGATCGAAGGGGGAGGCATGTTGGTTACGGACGTGGCAGTTTCCTCGGAATCTTGCGGTAGAGCGGCGGACCAGGTGGCTCGGTAGATGCGTATTACCCCTGGAATGATCAAGGTGGAGTCACCGCTCCCCTTCAATGTCTATCAGGAGGATGGCGTCCTACTGATGCGTCAGGGGGTGGTGATCTTCAACCAGTCTCAGATCGATTCGATCTGTACTCGGGAGTGTTATACCACGCCGCATGGACCCAACGAGCCGGAAATCGAGGCTCGTCCACAACAGACCGCTACCGAATATGTCGAGGATCTGATCTACCGGATCGACATCGCCTACAATGACTTTGTCACCAATGGCTATAACCTGGTCAATGACATCATGCGTATCGCGGTGGAGGTGGTCTCCCATTTGGAGAAGGATCCTGACACCCTGATTGGGGTGGTTCACATCCGCTCCGATCTCAAGTATTCACTCATTCGAACGATTCAGAATACGGTCTTTGCGGTGCTGACGGCCCAACATCTCAAGTGGCAGCGCAAGCGGGTGGTGAAACTCGCCTGTGCCAGTCTCACCGCCAATCTCGGGATGTATCCGCTGCAAGATGAGCTGGCAGAGCAGGATACCCCACTGCAGGAGTGGCAGTCACGACTGATTCAGAAACACCCCGCCCAGACAGTACGGATGTTGGTGGCGATGGGGGTGAAGGATAAGGAGTGGCTCTACGCAGTGGGACACCACCATGAGCGTTCCGATGGGAGTGGTTACCCCAATGGTTTGACCAACGACAAGATTTGTGAAGAGGCGCGGATCATGGCCATTGTTGATCGTTATGGTTCGGCCATCTCTCCGCGGGCCGGGCGAAAACCGAGTAATCCACAAGATGTGATGCGACTCTTTCTCGATCGAGAGAAGAGTCTCTATGACACTCAGATTGCCCACCACTTCATCGCTGAGATTGGGGTCTACCCTCCGGGAATCGCAGTGCTGTTGCGTACCGGAGAGATTGGTCTGGTGACCCACCGCCGTAGTAAGCGTACCACCCCGGTGGTTCAGGCCGTGTGGGATCGTAACCGTACCCCACTGGAGCGGCCCGAGGAGCGGGATACGATATTCCCGCAGTATGCGGTGATCGAGGCGATTCACCACGAGGATGTGGCCCGTCTCAATGCCGATCTCTTCTGGGAGGATCTGGAGGAGGAGCAGCGCAGAGCGCTGTCGCTGTTCCGGAGTGAGGTGGTTCATCACGGAGTGACTGCCCAGGAAGAGGGTGAGGATGACATCACCCTATTTTGATATCTGTTTGATAACGACTTTGGAACTTGCTGCATGGCCATAGAGAACAAGAGAATACTGGTTGTTGATGATGACCCCATGGTACGGTCTGCCTATCTGGAGACACTGGTCTCCTCTCGCAGTGATCAGACCGATGATCTCAAAGATCTGCTCATTGGAGAGTTCAATCTTGGTGAGGATGAGACCAATCTCACCCTCGATGTGGCCAAACTCAGTTTTGAGGTGGTCGTTGCCAGCTCGGGGGAAGAGGCGATCGAGCTGCAGCGTCAGGCCATGGACCGAAATGAGCCGTTTGCGCTCGCCTTCGTGGACGTACGGATGCCGGGAGGGATGGACGGGATCGAATGTTCCGGGCAGCTGCGTCACATCGACCCCAGAACCTACATCGTGATCGTTTCCGCCTACTCCGACTACTCCCTGGATGAGATCAATACTCATATCGGCTATGAGTTTATCTATCTGCGCAAGCCATTCATCTCCGAGGAGCTCTATCAGATGGCGAGAGCCTACTCTACGATGTGGGGACGGCAGGAGGAGCTACAGCAGAAGGTGGGACGACTGGAGAAGCAGTTACTGGAGTGTCGCAACGGTTGAGAGCGGTGCTATCACCGACTAAAAGGGATATACTTTTCTTTCGGCAGGTAGTGGGGGCCGATGTTGCTGATCTTATTGGCTGATTTGGCAAAACAAGAGGATACGAGGAGCGTGCAGTGATGAAGCGATGGATGGGATTGATGTTGGTGGGGGCGTTGGCCCTGGTCGGGAACTCGGTTGGGGTGGCCGCAGAGGGCAAGGTGATCACCTTCGGAGTGGTACCGCAACAGGCGGCGAAGAAGCTGGCGAAGAAGTGGGGCCCCCTGTTTCAGTATATCGGTGCTAAGGCTGGGGTCGAGGTTCGGTTCAAGACTGCGCCCAACATCCCGGAATTTGAGCGTCGACTCAGTGAGGGGGAGTATGACCTGGCTTATATGAACCCCTATCACTACACCGTATTTGGGGATAAACCGGGGTATCGGGCCTTTGCCAAGCAGAAGGATAAGCGTATCAAGGGGATCCTGGTGACTCGTAAGGATGCCAATCTGGCCGATTTACATGGCCTCGATGGTAGTAATCTTGCTTTTCCCTCTCCGGCGGCCTTCGCTGCCAGTATTCTCACTCGAGCTCACCTGAAGGAGATCGGGGTTGACTTTACCCCGCGTTACGTCAAATCTCATGACTCGGTCTATCGTGGTGTCGCCAAGGGGCTGTTCCCCGCGGGCGGTGGTGTCGTTCGGACCTTCAACAACACCGAGCCGGAAGTTCGCGACCAACTACAGATCTTCTGGACCTCCAACCCTTTCACCCCACACGCATTTGCTGCGCACCCTGAGCTTGATTCCGAATTGGTGGAGCGGATTCAGCAGGCCCTGTTGGGGATGAATAGTGACCCGGAGGCAGCCCCCCTGCTGAAGGCGATCAACTTCAAGGGGTTCGAAGTGGCGAGCCACACCGACTGGGATGATGTACGAGGGTTGAAGATCGATCTACTGGACGATCTCAAAAAGTGATCCCGTGTCGTTGCCGGAATCGAGCCGGTATCCGTTGAGACTGACGGAGTAGGGGATGTCCTTTCGTCTCAAGACCATCCTCGGAGTGGCGTTGATCGAAATCACGCTGTTGGTGATTCTGGTCTGGAACGGTATGCAGTTGATGCGTGACTCCAGTGAAGATCAACTGGTGCAGCGAGCCAATACCACCGCAACGCTCTTTTCGTCGATGGTGAAGGATGGCGTGCTCTCCTACGATCTCGCTACCCTGGAAACCTTTGTGCATGAGCTGATGCGGAATGAAGGGGTGGTCTATGCCCGCATCTATGACCTGGAGCAGGTGTTGGCGGCGGCGGGGAAACGGGTGCACCCCGAAATGCCGTTCCAGGCCGATCATTCGCTCGATACCGTGGATGATGAGGTCTACGATGTCTCGGCAGAGATCAGTGAGGCGGGGCAGCGTTATGGTCATGTCGAGCTGGGGATTTCGACACAACTGCTCGAAACCAGAATCGCCGATGCTACCGTCCATACCAGTACCCTGGCAATCACCGAGATCCTGCTCTCCGCACTCTTCTCCTATCTGCTCGGGAGCTGGCTGGTGCGACAACTGGAGGTGCTGCGTCATGCCTCGAGTGAGATCACCTCGGGCAAGTTGGGCATTCAGGTTCCGGTGAAGGGGCGGGATGAGATCGCCGAAACAGCCACTTTCTTCAATCAGATGTCACTGGCGCTACAACGTTCTACCGACGAGCTCAACCGTCTCAACGCCTCGCTCGAGGGCCAGGTGGAGGAGCGCACGGTGCAGCTACAGCAGGCCAACCAGTCGTTGCAAAGCATTATCTCCTCGATGTCAGAGATCCTGTTGGTGGTGGATGAGAACTGTGAGGTGCAGTTGACCAACCCTGCCAGCCAGCGACTGTTGGGGTACGAAGAGGATCGCCTAGTCAATCACGATGCTCGAGTACTGTTGGGGACGGAGACGGAGAAGGAGCGGTTGCGGCAGATGATCCAGGCCGAGAATCGAACTGGAGAGGAGTTTCAGCTCCTCACCGCTACTGGTGAACGGTTACCGGTGCTGATGATGGCGTCACGGATCGAGAGTAGAGAGGGGGCGAGTTTTACCGTAATCACGGCACAGGATTTACGTGAACTGAAGCGTGCCGAGGAGGGGGAGCGATACCGTTCGTTCCAGGAGGGGTTGAATGAGATGAGCGCCAATATCCTCCACAATATCGGTAACAACCTCGCCGGGATCAGTGGTGAGTTGATCCGTATCGAACGTCAGAGTGACAATCTTCGTAAGATCTCCGGGCTACTGCACCAGTTTTCCCGCGGCATGGTCGATGAGATCGAGAGTCTCAGCCTGAAACAGGAGAGCAAGATCCGCAAGGCTCCGGTGGTGCTGGAAAAGTCGGGGGAGTCGATCAATCATATTGTCACCGAAGAGATCAAGGGTGCGCTGAGCGGGATCACCTCGCTCACTACTCACATCTCTTCGGTGATCCGGGCTACCCCACTATCCGGTCGGGACCGGGATACACAACGTGACTTTGAACTGGTCGATCTGTTTCGTGATGTCGAGACGTTACTGCATGAAAATCTGGAGGAGAAGGGGGCTCTGTTCGATACTCAGGTGACACTCCGGGTGGGGCGGTTGACGCTCTCGCGCAACCTGCTGTTGCAGGCTCTGATTCATTTGGTTACGAACAGTATCGAGGCCCTACCGCTGGAGGGGGGGAAGATCGAGATCATCGCCGACCAGGCGGCTGGCAAGGGGGGAAGGGAGTGGCTCACTATGTTGGTACTCGATACCGGGCAGGGCATCGACCCCGAACACCTTGGTAGTGTTGTGAAATCGGGATTTAGCACTAAAACGGGAGGGAGTGGGAACGGTTTGCACGCAGTAGCCAATTTCGTCAACGCTATCGGTGGACGGTTGGAGGTGAGCAACCGGGTCAAGGGTAAGGGGGTCTCGGTTACTGTCGCGATTCCACTTTAACCGCCTGTTTTACCACCGCAACCACCGCATCGATCAATGTCGCCAACTCCTCCATAGTAATGGTGAAAGGGGGCATCAAATAGAGCAACCGACCGAATGGGCGTACCCAGACCCCGGCCTCCACCAGTGCCGGTTGCAACCTCTCCATCACCACCGGTTGTTTCAACTCGATCACTCCGATTGCCCCCAGGGTGCGAACCGCAGAGACATTTTCGAACTGGCGACAAGGGGCCAGTCCGTGTTGCAGTGCTTGTTCGATCTGCACTACATGCTGTTGCCATGGGGAGCTCAGTAATAGGTCGATACTGGCTATGGCTGCACTGCAGGCAAGCGGGTTGGCCATGAAGGTGGGGCCGTGCATCAGTGCCCCGGAGCCAGCACGGGAGATCTGCTCGGCCACCTGCGGAGTGGTGAGTGTTGCGGCGAGGGATAGGGTTCCCCCCGTCAATGCCTTGCCGAGGCAGAGAATATCGGCCTCCACCCCGGCATGGTCACAGCCGAAGAGTCTGCCGGTACGACCGAAGCCGGTGGCGATCTCATCGGCGATCAACAGTACCCCATAGTGGTCACAGAGCGTACGAGCCTGGCGCAGGTATTCCGGGTGGTAAAAGTACATTCCTCCCGCCCCTTGAGCGATCGGCTCCAGAATCAGTGCCGCCAGAGTAGGGTGGTGGCGCTCCAGCGTCTGTTGCAGGGGGACCATCGCTTTCGGGTTCCACTCGCCATCGAAGGGGATGGCTGGACGATCGATAAAGTGATGGTGAGGTAACAGTCGACCAAAGAGGGTGTGAAGCCCGTTTTCCGGGTCCGCGAGTGCCATGGTGGCAAAGGTATCGCCGTGATATCCCCCTCGCAGGGTTGCCAGTTCGCACTTCTGCGGTTGTCCCATGCCGATCCAATACTGTAGCGCCATTTTCAATGCGACCTCGACGGCGATAGAGCCAGAGTCGGCGAAAAAAATCTGCTGTAGTGAAGGGGAAGTGAGATTCAACAGGCGCTCACCCAGTTCCACCGCGGGGCGATGGGTGAGTCCGCCGAACATGACGTGGGGGAGAGAGTCGATCTGTTGCACTAGACGTCGATTGATCGCCTCTACCCGGTAACCGTGGATGGCGGACCACCAGGAGGACATGCCGTCGATCAGTTCCCGTCCATCCTCTAACCGTAGCCGCGCCCCTTCTGCTTGAGCCACCGGGTAGACAGTGAGTGGATGACTCATCGAGCTGTAGGGGTGCCAGAGGTGGTCGCGGTCGAAGGCCAGTAGGGTATCGGTATCCTGTTTCATCAGGGTATGATAACCCGCTCCACCACAACAGGAGCGAGGAGGATGGTCAGAGAGTTCGAGGTGAGTGCCGTTAGGCGTGGTCTGCATGAGATTACCGCTCAGGTCGATGAGTTGGTGCGGCAGAGTGGGGTCGAGGAGGGGCTCTGTACCCTTTTCATTCGACACACCTCGGCCAGCCTGCTGATTCAGGAGAATGCCGATCCCGCCTGTGGTCTAGATCTCGAGCAGTGGCTCGATCGTCTGGTACCACGCGGTGATTCACTCTACACCCATACCAGTGAGGGGGCAGACGATATGCCGGCGCATATCAAGTCGATGTTGACCCAGACGACACTGGTCATTCCGGTGTTGCAGGGGAGAATGGTGCTGGGAAGCTGGCAGGGGATCTTTCTCTGGGAGCATCGCGAAGGGCACCACCAGCGCCATCTGGTGGTTCACGTCGGAGGGTAACGATGAGCAGCTCAAGATCACGGATCAATGCCACCATCTCCCCCGACGAGACCCTGGGGGTACTCTCCCAGCACGAGGTGAGAAAGATACTCGGAAGTAGTCAGGGCGCTGGAGAGTTGCATGAACTCTTTCGTCGCTGTGCCCTGGCGGTGCTCAATACCGGTACCGACATCGATGACTCCAAGGCAGTACTGGAAGAGTTTCACGATTTCGACATCATTCCTCATCAGCAGGATTGGGGGATGCAGTTCGAGCTGATCAACGCCCCGGCCAACGCCTTTGTCGATGGGGAGTTGATTCATGGTATCCGCGAACATCTCTTTGCGGTATTGCGAGATGTCCACTCTGCCCATGAGACCCGTCACTCCGCCTATTTCGATGATGATCAGGACGAGGGGGGGGGGATTACCAATGCGGTCTTTCACATCTTGCGCCGGGCGACCGTATTCGATCGCCATGACCGCAATGGTCTGGTGGTCTGTTGGGGGGGGCATTCGATCGGGAGTGAGGAGTATAAATATACCAAGGAGGTGGGCTACCAGTTGGGGTTGCGCAAGCTCAATATCTGTACCGGCTGTGGTCCGGGAGCAATGAAGGGGCCGATGAAAGGGGCCACTTTCGGACATGCCAAACAGCGTAACTACGAGGGACGCTATATCGGTCTGACCGAGCCGGGAATCATTGCGGCCGAGCCGCCCAACCCCATCGTCAGTAATCTGGTGGTATTGCCCGATATCGAAAAACGGTTGGAGGCGTTCGTTCGTACCGGCCATGCCTTTATCCTTTTTCCCGGCGGGGTAGGGTCGGCGGAAGAGTTGCTTTATCTGTTGGGGGTGTTGTTACACCACGACAATCAGGAGATTCCTTTTCCGTTGATTCTTACCGGCCCCCCCTCTGCTCACGACTATTTTGAACAGCTCAACGCCTTTATCGGGCAGACTTTGGGGTACGAGGCTCAGCAGCACTACCACATCATCCTCGGCGACGAGGCGGCAGTGGCTCGGATGGCGATTCGTGGTGTAGAGGAGGTTCTGGAGTACCGCCAGCGTAGTGGGGATGCCTACTTTTTCAACTGGCAGCTCCATATCGATCCACTGTTTCAGCACCCGTTCGAGGTGACTCATGAGTCGATGGCGGAACTCGACCTCCATCGCAATCAGGACCGTTATCTGCTGGCGGCCAATCTGCGCAAGGCCTTCTCCGGCGTGGTGGCGGGTAACGTTCGGGCGGAGGGGATTCGTATGGTAGAGGAGCGAGGGCCGTTTCAACTGCATGGAGATGATGAGTTGATGAGATCACTGGGCGAGTTGCTGCAGCGCTTTGTGGAGCAGAAGCGGATGAAACTTCCGACGCAGGAGTACACTCCGTGCTACGCCATCGTCTAACAGCCCCGCTAACGGGTGGGAGGAGTTGGTCGTGACTCAACGCTCTTTTTCTCAACTGATTCATGTGCGAAGGGCGCTGTTGCTGGAGTTCCTCTCTCCCATTTTTACCCGGATTGCTGCCGAGGCTCTGCCGTTGTGGCAGGATCGGGAACGTTTGGGGTATCTATTGGGACGTCAGATTCAACCTTGGGCCGAACTCTCATTCGGGGAACGGCTCTTTGCGCTGACCCCCCAGCTCGAACACTGGAGTGAGTGTGCCTTGCAAGGGGCCGAGCGCGTAGAGTCCGAGACCGCCCACTTCGACAATCTACGATCCTATATTGGCCGAGGGATTCCGCGGATGACGGGACGTTTGCGCCTAACCGAGGTCTATCTCAGTCCCCGGCTACATCGCAGTTGTATCACTGCGATTCAGCCCTTGGTGAAGGACGGAGAGACCTTGGGATACCTGATCGGGGATTTCGATCTGCGCCGACTGCCCCAGGAGGAGCATGTCCCCTTTCCACAGTCGACCTGGCGTCAGATCAAGGGCGATCCGGCAATCCGCAAACAGCTTTTCTCTCAGCGTTTCGTACCACGGGCGATGGATGAGTATATCGACGATGTCATTACCATCCTCGATGAGCTGATCGTGGAGCGGGGGATCTTCCGGGTCTCCCTGCGCTTCCCCAGTTCCCGGGCCACACTCTGGGTGGAGGAGGATCCCTATGATGAACATACTCACGTGTTGGGGGAGATTCTTGACCCCTCGATCTGTCTACTCTATCCCAAACGACCCTATCCGGAGCGGGCCAAGGTGATGACCGATATGGTTCGACCCATTCTGGAGCGGTTCAAGGAGCTACGTCGAGCCGACGAGGTGGTCTATCTGCGTACCGGTACCCTGAATATCATCAGTGGGTTGGTGGAGCTCAACTTCTCCTGTGATGGCTCCCATCTGATGCCGGCCGAGATGTTTCTGGAGTACGATGAGAGCTTCTGGTTCGGCACCACGGTGCAGTTGGAGGGTTGGGGTGAGGGTGAAGGGGAGAGCTGAATAGTTACGTCTATAGAACGGTTTTGGTATCATCCACGATGTTATCAACTTGGAGATCAATCATGATGAATCGCTCGAGTCAGTCGGCCCTGCTGGCCTCCCTGGTGGCACTACCGATCGTGGTGGAAGCCGCAACCACCGCCGAGATGGAACAGTCGATCCAGGTGTTGCAGGCACAGCTGAGTGCGCTGCAGGCGGAGCTGGAGCAGATGAAGCAGCAGCATCTCGCCATGGACCACGCCGCACCGGCCTCAGCGCGTTCGGGGGCGATGGCCGACCACTGGAGTGAGCGGGTAGCGGTCTCTGGAGCAGTCGACTTCGACTATGCCGATAGCGAGGGTGGTGAGGGGAACTTCTCGCTCTCCACCGTGGAGTTGGCGGTCGATACCCAACTGAGCGATCGAGTCTCTTCCCATTTGCTGCTGTTACATGAGGATGGTGGAGTCGATGGGGATCGCCTTGCGGTGGATGAGTTGACCTTTACCCTGGGTGGGGAGTCCGATCCAGCCCGCTGGACCGTGGGGAAGTTTCCCGCCCCCTTCGGTGCCTATGAAACCTATATGATCGATGATCCCCTCACTCTCGATCATGGTGATACCGCTGGCCTGCGGGCGGTTCGGGTCGATACGGCAGTGGGTGGTGTCGATGTCGCACTCTATGCCGGTAGCGGAGACGAGGAGGGGGGGAGTGAAAACAGCGATATCGCCGGTATTGCGCTGGGTTACTCCCGTGACAATCTGCAGTTGGGGCTGGATTGGGTCAATAGCGTGCAGGCCAGTGGTGACAGTGGCTGGGCACTACATGGTCGTTATCAGGCCGGTGCCATCGGAGTGATCGGTGAGTATCTACAGATCGATGACCTCAGTGATCGTTCGGTCTACAACGTCGAGCTCGGCTATCACTTCATGCTGTCTGGGGAGGAGGCTACGGTGGCCTTTGGTCGTGGCAGACACGAGGCTGATAGCAGTGCTGATGTCACCCAGACTGCCGGTAGTCTGGCGGTGGGAATCGCCCCCGGCACTACGGCGGTATTTGAGCTGCGCAACGATGATGATGGGGTGACCGACCTCGATAGTGCGACCGCACGGATTCATTACGAGTTCTGATTGGTAACTGTTCAGCTCACCCCCTCACCCCAACCCTCTGCGGCCAGGGAAGGCCGCAGCCGAGCGATACAGGGATCTGCTTGAGCGTGTTGCGATTCAGCTGATTATCGTAACCGCTACGTTTCGGCTCTCGTCGAGGGTCAAGTCGTTCGCCTCTACCGCGGTCAACTCAATGACTGCCAATCCCTCCCAGGTCCCATCTCCCCCCTTCTCTACCGAAACCAGTCGCCCTGCCCCTTGTCTTGATCGGCTGCTACCAGAGTAGAGTGGGGCTCCAACCGTTGGAAAGGCCTCTTCGGGGAGGAAGACCTGAAACAGCTGTCGCTTGAGCTTGCCCAGATACTCCATCCGCGCCACCACCTCTTGACCGGGATAACACCCCTTGGTGAAGCTGAGTCCATTGACCTGCTGCAGATTGACCATCTGCGGGACAAACTCCTCTCGGGTCTCGAGATAGATCGAGGGAATACCGGCACGAATCTTCAATAACTCCCAGGCACCGCGACCCACTGGTGCCGCCTGAACATCGAAGTGAGACCAGATTTTTCGAGCAGCGGTAGGATTGGTGATGACCAGAAAACGGGAGTGGGGGGCTGGAGGAAGTCGGACGATGGTGCAGCGGTCCGTCACCACCCCCTGATCAAGCATAGCCGGGGGGGTGGGCTCAGCCACAGCGGTCAGTAACTCTTCCGCCTGAGGGCCGGCGAGTCCGATCCGTACCAGCTCTTCACTCCGGTCGTGGATCTCCACCTGAGAACGGAAGATGAACATTCGTAGTCGGCGTATGGTCTCTTCCGCCATCTCTCTGGGGAAGAGCAGCAGGAAACGGTCGGTTGCGGTGCGAACTAGGCGCATCAGTACCAGCAGCCTCCCCTTGGGGGTGCACCAGCCGTCGAGTTGACTCTCCCCCAGTGCCAGACTTTCGACATCGTTGGTGAGTTGACTCTGCAAAAAAGTGGCACTATCGGCCCCACTCACTTCGATGACGGCAAGGTGAGAGAGGTCGCACATCGAATGCCCACTGGAGACCAGATGACGCTCCTGTTCGATATTGCCGAAGCTGGTAACGATCCCCTCAACCAGCTCCGCTCCATTATTGATGAGGTACTCTTTCCATTCGCTATTCATGGATCTCTCTCCGGTAAATTGGATGCCGCAGTGTCGGGTATCGGGTTGAGCAAGGTGTCGACTGCATGGGGTTGTCGTTGGGGATAATCGAGGGTGTAGTGTAGCCCACGGCTCTCTTTGCGCTGCAGTGCCGAGTCGATGATCAGTTCCGCTACCAGGGCAAGGTTGCGGAGTTCAATCAGGTTATTGGTGATACGGAAATTGCGATAGTAGTCGTTGATCTCCTGCTGTAGCAGATCGATTCGACGCTTGGCTCGTTCCAGTCGCTTGGTGGTACGAACGATTCCGACATAGTCCCACATGAAGCGCCGCAGCTCATCCCAGTTGTGGGAGACCACGACCTCTTCATCGGAGTCGGTGACCCGACTCTCATCCCACTCCGGCAGGGCGTGAGATGGTGCCGGTGGCGTGGGAGAACGGTTGATGTCAGCCGCAGCCGCAGCGCCAAAGACCAAACACTCCAACAGGGAGTTGCTGGCCATACGATTGGCCCCATGGAGCCCGGTGTGGGCCACCTCGCCAACGGCGTAGAGCCCCTCGATATCGCTCTTCCCACGGAGGTCGGTGACGACACCACCGCAGCTATAGTGAGCCGCTGGTACCACCGGAATCGGCTCTCGGGTCATATCGATACCAAACTGCAACAGTTTGCGTTGAATGGTTGGAAAGTGGCGCTGGATCTCTTTCGGGGGGTGAAAACTGATGTCGAGCAACAGGTGGTCGGCCCCAAGCCGCTTCATTTCGTGATCGATGGCACGAGCGACAACATCGCGAGGGGCCAACTCCTCACGAGGGTCGAATCGATCCATGAAAGGGGTTCGGTCGGGGAGCAGCAGCCGTCCCCCTTCACCCCGAATCGCCTCGGTTACCAGAAACGACTTGGCGTGGGGGTGGTAGAGGCAGGTGGGATGGAACTGGTTGAACTCCATGTTGGCGACTCGACAACCGGCTCGCCACGCCATGGCGATGCCATCTCCGGTGGCGATGTCGGGGTTGCTGGTGTAGAGGTAGACCTTACTGGCGCCCCCGGTGGCGAGAACGATGCGGCTGGACTGAAACAGACGCACCTGATCCAACGTTCGGTCGAGGACATAGATGCCCAGCACTCTATTGGGTTGGGGGGTTCCCGGTTGGAGTCGATGCAGGGTGATCAGGTCGATGGCGATGTGGTGTTCGTAGAGGTCGATATGGGGGCGAGAGCGTACCTGGTCGACCAGGGTCGACTCTACCGCCCGACCGGTAGCGTCGGCGGCATGGACCACCCGGCGGTTGCTATGTCCCCCCTCGCGGGTAAGGTGGAGTGCGTTTTCTTCCCCGGACAGGTGGGTAAATGCAACTCCCGCAGCAATCAACGCTGCGATCGCCTCAGGACCACGTTCGACAGTGTACCGAACCACCTCTTCGTTGCAGAGACCGTCACCAGCGGTCAGGGTATCGGCGACATGAGTATCGAAACTGTCCTCTTCTGCCATTACCGCCGCAATTCCCCCCTGGGCGTAGCGGGTGGCACTCATCTCCAGTGGCGCCTTGGAGAGTATCGCTACCCGTAGCGAGGGATCCAGCTGCAGAGCGGTGGTCAATCCAGCGGCACCGCTACCGACGATCACCACATCGTAATCTACCCGACTGCTCTCTGCTCGCTGTTCTGTCATGGTCAAACTATTCTACAATGGACAACAGGATTGAGCACAGCTGGCGGAGAAAAAATAGCTCGTGAAGGCTCGGGGTGACAGGGAAGAGACAGCATGGCACAGCAGGATAGCGATCAGCTACTGGTAGCGGAGGCACAGCACGGCAGTCGTCGTGCCTTCGATCTACTGGTGCTGAAATATCAGCATAAGGTGGTGGCGTTGGTGCGACGCTATCTCAAGGATCCGGTCGAGGCCGAAGATGTGGCGCAGGAGGCATTTGTCCGGGCCTATCGCTCTCTGGCCTCGTTTCGGGGGGAGAGTGGTTTTTACACCTGGCTCTACCGGATTGCGGTCAATGTGGCGAAGAACGCCTTGATCTCCCGGGGGCGCAGACCCCCTTTGACCGACCTGGATAGTGAAGAGGCGGAACTTTTCTATCAACAGGAGGGTCTCACCGAGCAGGCTACACCGGAGCATGAACTGGAACGGGAACAGCTGCTACAGCGATTGCATCAGGCCCTGCGGGGATTGCCGCAGGAGTTGCGTTTGGCCATCACCCTGCGGGAGCAGGAGGGGATGAGTTATGAAGAGATCGCCGAAGTGATGGAGAGCCCGATTGGGACCGTGCGCTCCCGGATTTTTCGAGCTCGAGAGGCATTGGGACGGATGATTGAACGACAATCGAGGTAGTATGAGTCGATGGAGAAGAGAGAACAAAAGCCGATCCAGTTGTCACAGTTGATGGATGACGAGCTTGCAGCCGGGGAGTTGCCCTCTCTCCTGTCTGAACTGGAGCGGCGTCCCGAGCTGAAACGTCAGTGGGAACAGCACCATCGGTTGCGACAACTGCTGTTCGAAGGTGGTGAACAGGAGGATCTGGCGAGTGAATCATTTTCACAACGGGTGAGTGATGCCCTGCGACAGCAGCCGGTGGTTGTCGTGGAAAAGCGAGAGAATCGAGGCCGGGAGCGGTGGTGGGGACGTTATGGTTGGCCCGCGGCGCTGGCGGCCTCACTGGTGGGAGTGATTGTGTTCACCCAACAATTTTCAGAGTACTCCGGTTCGACGGCGGTGGATCACCCTCCGGGTCTCCAGACCGAATGGGTCGAGGTGGATGGGCATTGGGTGGAGCGCTGGGTGCAACTTGATGAACCACCAGTACGGATGCGTTCCTATCTGGTGCGCCATGATGAGCATCGGGAGCTGGCCCGGGCCCAGGCGGTCTCGTTGGCCCCCGGTGGGACGGTCAGTAGCGAGGGTCTGGATGAGTCACCGACTGTGGCGCGTCGAATCGTGGGTTGGGAGCCGACCTGGTTGCCCACCGGGTTTCGACAGGTCGAGACGTTGAAGCACCATATCCCTCCTGCTGGCGGGGTGGTACACCATCTGGTGATTAGTGATGGCGAGCGGGTCTTCTCGATTTTTGTCGAGCAGGGTGGACGTCGGGATGGTGAAGTGGTCGAGCGCCAGATGGCGGGACAGAAGGAGACGGTCAATCTCCATACCCTGCACCGCATGGGTCACCGGATTACGGTCTTGGGCGAGGTGCCGATGGCGCTGGTACGGCGGGTAGCCGAAGCGGTTGAGGCTCGCAGCGGATGATTGAGTCCAGAGCGGTCGTGGTGGTCTCTGGGGAGTCAGGAACCTGGGTGGAGAGTCATCGTCAGCAGGGGTGTAGTGGGTGTGACCATGCTGCCACCGGTTGTGGTGTGGCTACGCTCTCTTCTCTGTTCGGCCAACGT
The DNA here is from genome assembly GCA_964344735.1 of uncultured Piscirickettsiaceae bacterium. Taxonomy (GTDB): domain Bacteria; phylum Pseudomonadota; class Gammaproteobacteria; genus Thiopontia. The sequence continues at coordinate 6,274 of CAYFOQ010000009.1, read as the reverse complement.
TCACTGCGTATGCGGGTGGAGAACCCGTTGCAAGCGGCGGTCGGTAGCGAGGTGACCGTGGCGGTGGCCGAGCGGGGGATGTTGGTAGCGGCGGCTCGTCTCTATCTGACTCCGTTGGTGGGGGGGTTCCTGCTGTTGTTGCTGATGGAGTGGCTGTTGCCGGAGGTGGTGGAGTGGTTGCGAGTGGGGATTGGATTGTTGTTGACGCTGATGGGAGTGGTGTGGTTGCGTCACCGGGGATGGTTCGATCGCTCCGATCTGACCCCAACCATTACCCGGATCCATCGGTCAGAGGTCCCTTTTCGTGGCCTCTCTTGTTGAGAATGGCTACGGATGAATTTTTAGCGTATATGAGGTAATGAGAATGAAAACGATGTTTGTGCGGTGGTTCAGTATGGTGGGGTGGGGGGCGCTGTTGTTGGCCTGGAACGGAGTGGCTTACGCCACGGTGGTACTGCCCGATTTTACTCAGCTAGTGAAGGAGCAGCTACCGGCGGTGGTGAGTCTGCAGGTGACCCAGAAGAGGGCCGTGGGGGGGGATAAGGAGTGGCGTAATGATCTCCCCTATGATGAGTTGCCGGAGTTTTTTCGTCGTTTCTTCGAGGATCGGGGGCTCGGTTTCGGCCCACTTCCGCACGGTAACGAACCCCGTGAGTTCGAGAGTCGAGCTCAGGGGTCGGGTACCATTCTCACAGAGGATGGGTTCATACTCACCAATCATCACGTCATCGAAGATGCCGATGAGATCATCGTGCGGCTCCATGATCACCGTGAGTTCAAGGCCGAGGTGGTGGGATCGGATGCCCGTTCCGATGTTGGTCTGATTCGGATCGAGGCCAGCGGTCTGCCCACCATCCGGACCGGTAGCAGTACCGATCTGGAGATTGGTGAGTGGGTGTTGGCGATCGGCTCACCATTCGGCTTCGAGATGTCGGCTACGGCGGGGATCGTGAGTGCCAAGGCGCGCAATATCTCAGAAGGGGATAATCAGTTCAACTATGTCCCCTTCATCCAGACCGATGTCGCCATCAATCCGGGCAACTCCGGGGGACCACTGTTCAATCTCAAGGGGGAGGTGGTGGGGATCAACTCCATCATCTTCAGTAAATCGGGGGGGTACATGGGGCTCTCTTTCGCCATTCCGATCGAGATGGCGCTCGATGTGGTGAAGCAGGTGAAGGATGGTGGCCAGGTTAGTCGTCGCTGGCTCGGGGTAATGATCCAGCCGGTCACCCGGGATCTGGCCGAATCCTTTGGGATGGATCGTCCTGTTGGGGCGTTGGTGGCGCAGATACTAGAAGATGGTCCAGCCGCCCGTTCCGAGCTTCAGGTGGGGGATGTGATCATCGAATTCAATGGCCACTTCGTCGAGAGCAATACCCATCTTCCAGCCATTGTCGGGCGGACCCCGGTGGGTCATCCGGTACCGGTGAAGGTGATGCGCAAGGGGCAGCAGCGGACCATCAATGTGGTGGTGGGAGAGTTGCCTCCGGAGGAGGAGTTGGCGGATGCCCGGCCACAGCTGGATCCGGGGAAGGCCCCGCGGGTTGCGACCACAGAACGTCTGGGGATGCAGCTCCAGGCGGTCCCACAAGCGATCCGCCGTGATCGCACACTGCAGTCCGGGGGGGTCTATGTGGCGGAGGTGAGTGCCGACAGCCTTGCCCACCGTTTCGGTCTCCGCTCCGGTGATGTGATCACTCGGGTCAACCACGTGGTGGTGGAGGGGGTCGATCATCTGTTGGCACTCTTTGATCGCCTTCCCTCCGGGCGTGGGGTTCCGGTGTATGTGGTGCGGGAGCGTGGACCGATCTTTCTGGCGTTGCGGTTGCCGTGATGGCGGAGCTGCAACTGTTGGTGCGAGAGGGCTGCTCCCTGTGTGATCGGTTCGAGGGGCAGCTCGAGGCCCACCCGTTGCGAGCCCATTTCAGCTTGGAACGGGTGGTGATCAACCCCCTGCCTGAGCTGCAGGCACGATATGGGGATCAGGTGCCGCTGCTGCTGGATGGGGGGGAGGAGATCTGCCACTACCATCTCGATGGTGAGGCGCTCTCCCGCTGGTATTCGCAATCTGCTTGATCCTCTCGATTGGTTCGCTTACAGCGCACAATCGTTAACCATGACGATAGAAAAGGTGTGGAGTGCCGCAGAACTGGTTTATCATTACCCATTCGGTGTGACATGGATGGAGAAGGGAGCGGCAGAATGAGAAGTGAGCGTGACGAGCCCGGCCGTGTTCTGGTCGTGGACGATGATGCCGGTATCCTCAAGATCTACCGCTCGATGTTCGGTAGCGAGCAGAGACAGGGAGGTTCCCTGGATACCCTCCTTGGGGAGGGAGAGAAACGGTCACCCTGGACGGTGACCGAGGCGACGCAGGGGGCAGATGCGGTGCATCAGGTGGAACGGTCACTGCAGCAGCAGGCCCCTTTCTGTTGTGCGCTGATCGATGTCCGGATGCCACCCGGAATCGACGGTATCGAGACTGCGCGGCGGATCCGTGCGCTCGACCCCTCGATCTTTATCGCCATCGTGACCGCCTACTCCGACCGCCTGCCGAGTGAGGTGGAGGAGATCATTGGTGGGAACTTTACCATGGTGCGGAAGCCGTTCTATAGCGAAGACCTGCTGGAGCTGGTGGGCCACTATGCGACGGTATGGCAGCGTCAGCATCACTATCTGGCAGAGTTCGGGGCGTAACAGCCTGGTAAGGGCATAACGGAATAGAGTACCGAGATGAAGAAAATTCTAGTGGCTGAGGATTCGGCCTCGACCCGCCGTATCATCTGTGACACCCTGCGCGGTGGTGGGTATCAGGTGGATGAGGTAGAAAATGGGGCCGAGGCTCTGGTTCGACTGCAGCATGGAGAGATTCCCGATCTGCTGCTGACCGACATCAATATGCCACGCCTGGACGGTTTGGCACTGTTACAGCAGTTGCGTCAGGTCCCGGGATGCCAGTTTCTCCCCTCGATCCTGTTGACCACGGAGTCGGGTGATGAGAAGAGATCGATTGGCAAGGCATCCGGAGCCACCGCCTGGATGGTGAAGCCGTTTGATCCCTCTACCTTATTGAGGGTAGTGGAGCGAGTACTGCGTTAATCCCAATGTACTCGTTAGCTCAGATCAGAAACTTCTCCATCATCGCTCATATCGATCACGGCAAATCGACGATTGCCGATCGCTTCATTCAAGT
>CAYFOQ010000009.1:0-3063 GCA_964344735.1 uncultured Piscirickettsiaceae bacterium | reverse complement strand
GAGATGTCGGCTCAGGTGCTCGACTCCATGGATATCGAGCGCGAACGTGGTATCACGATCAAGGCGCAGAGTGTCTCGCTGGAGTATCAGGCCGGAGATGGTCAGCGCTATCTGCTCAACTTTATCGATACCCCGGGACATGTCGACTTTACCTATGAGGTCTCCCGTTCACTGGCCGCCTGTGAGGGGGCGCTACTGGTGGTCGATGCCGCTCAGGGGGTGGAGGCGCAGACGGTCGCCAACTGCTACACCGCGATCGATCTTGGGCTTGAGGTGTTACCGGTGCTCAACAAGATCGACCTCCCCTCGGCCGAGCCGGAGAGGGTGATCGACGAAATCGAAGAGATTGTCGGGATCGAGGCAGATGAGGCCAAGTGGGTGAGTGCCAAGACCGGACTCGGTATCGATGAGCTGTTGGAGGAGATCGTTCATCGAATCCCACCTCCGCAGGGAGATCCTGAGGGGCCACTGCAGGCACTGATCATCGACTCCTGGTTCGACAACTATCTTGGGGTGGTCTCTCTGGTGCGGGTGGTGAATGGGCGCATCGCCCCACGGATGAAGATGAAGGTGATGTCGACGGCGGAGAGTCACCTGGTCGATCAGGTCGGTATTTTTACTCCGAAACAGACCGTACGTGAGGAGTTGGTTGCCGGAGAGGTGGGTTATGTGGTGGCCGGAATCAAGCGGATCGATGGAGCCCCGGTGGGGGATACACTGATCGATGAGCGTAATCCCGCCAAAACGCCGCTACCGGGGTTTCAGCAGATTCAGCCCCAGGTCTATGCCGGAATGTACACCGTCAATAGTGATGATTATGAGGATTTTCGCGATGCCCTGGCGAAGTTGCGCCTCAACGATGCCGCCTTGATCTATGAGCCGGAGGTATCGCCAGCGTTGGGATTCGGTTTTCGTATCGGGTTTCTTGGTATGCTGCATATGGAGATCATTCAGGAGCGACTGGAACGTGAGTATGATCTCGATCTGGTCACTACCGCGCCGACGGTAGTCTATGAGATCGAGCAGAGTAGTGGTGAGATGATTCGGATCGACAATCCGGCAGATCTGCCGGTGGTCAATAAAATCCGTGAGATTCGCGAGCCGATGATCGAGGCCTCGATCCTGGTTCCACAGGATTATGTCGGTTCGGTGATCGGACTCTGTGTCGAGAAGCGTGGGATACAGCGCAATATGCAGTACATGGGACGGCAGGTCTCCCTGGTCTACGATCTCCCTCTCTCCGAGGTGTTGGTCGATTTTTTTGATCGAATGAAGTCGGTCAGTCGTGGCTTTGCCTCGATGGACTACCACTTCAAGGCCTTCGTTCCGGGGGATCTGGTGCGGGTCGATCTGATGATCAACGGTGACCGCATGGAGGCGTTGTCGATGATCGTCCATCGTGATGACGCCATCCCCCGGGGCCGAGTGCTGGCGGAGAAGATGCGTGAGATCATCCCCCGGCAGATGTTCGATGTGGCGATTCAGGCTGCGATCGGGGCCAAGATCATCGCCCGCACGACGGTTAAGGCGTTACGCAAAAATGTGACGGCGAAATGTTATGGTGGGGATGTCTCCCGTAAGCGCAAGTTGCTGGAGAAGCAGAAAGAGGGCAAAAAACGGATGAAACGGGTGGGTAAGGTCGATATTCCACAGGAGGCCTTTATGGCGGTGTTGCAGACGGGGAAAAGGTAGATGCATCTCGATTTTTCTGGAATTCTGGTGATTGCGCTGATATTGACCGGGGGAGTGGTCATGCTCGATCAGCGTCTGTGGCGTCCGCAACGAGTAGAGGGAGAGAGGATGCCGATTGTAGTCGAGTATGCTCGCTCGTTCTTTCCGGTGATCCTCATCGTCTTGCTGCTACGCTCCTTTCTCTATGAGCCGTTCCGGATCCCCTCCAGTTCAATGCGGCCAACCCTGGTAGTCGGGGACTTCATTCTGGTCAACAAGTACACCTATGGTTTGCGGCTGCCGGTGGTAGATACCAAGATCGTCGCCATCAACGAGCCACAACGGGGGGACATCATGGTCTTTCGTTACCCCGAGGATCCGAGTATCGACTACATCAAACGGGTGGTTGGTATTCCAGGTGATCGCATCACCTATAGCAACCGTCAACTTCACATCAATGGTCAGCCGGCCGATTTGAGTAGCCATGGTCCTCACTTCTGGATGGATAACCGCTGTCGCACCATCGACTCACTGCGGCTGCGTGAGCAGACTGCCGATAGCGATCATGAGATCCTCATCATCCCTCAGCGCCTTTCCCGGGCCGAGGGGGAGTGGGTGGTTCCGGCAGGCCACTATTTCGTGCTTGGTGACAACCGGGACAATAGTCGGGACAGTCGCTACTGGGGGTTTGTTCCGGAACAGAATATCGTCGGCAAGGCGGTTGCGGTCTGGATGAATATCGATTTCAGTTGTGGTGATGGTATCGGCTGGGGGCGGATTGGTGGCATCGAGTAGTAGGCTGGTCGATCCGTTACAGCGTTTGCAACAGCGCCTGGAGTACCAGTTTTCCAGCCCAGATCTGCTGCGTCAGGCGATGACTCACCGTAGTAGTGGTAACCCCAACAATGAGCGGTTGGAGTTTCTTGGGGACTCGATTCTGGGGTTTGTGGTCAGCGATATGATCTACCACCACTTCCCCGAGGTTTCAGAGGGGGACCTCAGTCGGTTACGGGCCCGTCTGGTACGGGGGGATAGTCTGGCGGAGATTGCCCAGGCCCTGGAGTTTGGAGAGGCCCTGTTGCTGGGGCCGGGTGAACGCAAGAGTGGCGGCCACCGGCGTGGCTCGATTCTGGCTGATGCCTTCGAGGCGGTGGTTGGGGCGATCTATCTCGACCGTGGTTACGACAGCTGTCGGCAGTGGCTACGGCGATTGATGACTCCCCGGGTTGAGCAGCTACCCCCACTGGAATCGCTGAAAGACCCCAAGACCCGGTTACAGGAGTGGCTGCAGGCGCGAGGGCGGCCGCTGCCACAGTATGAGGTGGAACGGATCGAGGGCAAGGGTCATCGTCAGCACTTTGTCGTGCAGTGTCAGGTGGAGGTGCCGCAGCA
>CAYFOQ010000008.1:20019-30622 GCA_964344735.1 uncultured Piscirickettsiaceae bacterium | reverse complement strand
ATATCGAGCCGATCCTGTAGCGCGTGGAGCTGTTCAGCGTCGGTGTCGACCATGGTGACGTCATTGGACTCCAACGCCAGATTCTCTGCTACCGAGGTCCCGACCGATCCTGCTCCGAGAATGATGATCTTCATGGGTCAGGGCAGGCTCTTGGGGTCGATGTTGAGCGCCCTGAGCTTACGGTAGATGTTGGTTCGCTCCACTCCAGCGCGCTCTGCGGTCTGAGTGACGTTGCCGCCGGTATCGATCAGGTGGTGCAGCAGGTAGTCATACTCGAATCGTTCCCGGGCGGCCTTCAGTGGAAGCTCGAAGTAGTGGTGGGAGGAGGAAGCCGTGGTACTTGAGGGGGGCAGTGTGCTCCCCTGGAACGAACCGGAGAGCATCGGGCTTACTTCGTCCTGATTGATCTCTTCTCCACTACCCATGATCAACAGTCGTTGCACCAGGTTTTTCAGCTCCAGTACATTTCCAGGCCAGCGGTATTGACGCAGCAGGTTGAGTGCGGCGGTGGAGAAGTTACGGTAGGAGAGATTATGGTTGCGGGTAAAGTGATCGACGTAGAAGTTGAGCAGGTCAAGAATGTCATCGGGGCGCTTGTACAGGGGGGGGATCTCTAACGGAACGCCATTGAGCAGAAAATAGAGATCTTCACGAAAGTTGCCGGCACTCACTTCGTCAGTAAGACATTTCTGGGTCGAGGTAATGATACGAAAGCGGGGCTGGATCGGATCGGTACCACCGACACGAAGGAAGCTGCCAGCCTCCAGCGCCCCGATCAGCCGAGCCTGGGTGTTGAGCGCCATGTCGGCGATCTCCTCCAGGAAAAGGGTCCCCTGGTTGGCCTGTTCCAGTCGGCCATAGTGAATTTGACCATCTACCTCGCTACCGAAGAGTTCGATGTTGGTGTTCTCGGAGGCCACCGATCCAGCCGATACCACCACGAACGGCCCCTCGCGTTGTGGACTATTATTATGGATATAGCGGGCGAAAAGTTTTTTCCCGGCACCAGACTCCCCCTGAATCAGTACCGGCATGGTGTGTTGAGCGATTCGCTCCGCGGTTTGCCGGGTCTCTGCCAGCAGCTCACTTCTGCCGGTGGGGTCGGCAAACAGGGTGTGTTGTTGACGCTGCAAGGAGAGGTTCTCCCGTTTCAGCCGGGAGGTCTTGAGCGCATTGTTGAGCGTTAGTAGTAGCTTGGCCAGAGAGAGCGGCTTTTCGAGAAAGTCATAGGCCCCCAGTCGTGTGGCTTCAACTGCGGTCTCCACAGTGGCGTGGCCCGACATCATAATGATTGGCAGGGTCTCGGGATCCTCCTCGGTCGACCACTGCTTCAATAGGGTGATCCCGTCGATATCGGGCATCCAGATATCGAGCAGGATCAGATCGGGACGGCGGCTCTGAAGTGCAGCGGCGGCCGAGGTGCCGTCCTCCGCAGTGCCTACTTCGAACCCTTCATCCTCGAGAATGTCCTGTACGGTGTTGCGGATCTCTGGCTCATCATCGACTACCAGTACGTAGGGTTTCATGTTTCTCTCTCCTGCTCCTGATTTTCCTCCACTCGGCTCTGTTGCTGTCGTAGTGGCAGCAGCAACCGAAAGCAGCTCCCCTGCTGGCGGTCTATTAGCTCGATGGTACCGTTGTGTTCCTCGACGATGCGCTTCACAATGGCAAGCCCCAGTCCAGACCCCTTGGGCTTGGTGGTGGCGTAGGGTTCGAATATCTGTGATCGTAGAGACGCCTCGATACCACTGCCATTATCGCAAATTTTGACCTCGAGAGCCTCCTCGGTGGTCTGAGCCGCCAGTGTGACGTCGGCGGTGCCTTGATCACCACACGACTCCAGTCCGTTTTTGATCAGGTTGTTGAGTACCTGGCGCAGACGATCCCCATCGGCCTCGATCGGTCGTAACGGGGGGGTGATCTGGAGCTGGATGTGGCCGGGGTGTTGCGCTTGGTAGAGTTCTACTACCTCCTCGAAGAGGGGCTTGGGATTGAAGCTGGAGAGCTGAATCTGGGGGGCACGGGCGTAGTCAGAGAAGGCTTGAACCATCCGTTTGAGACTGTTGACCTGCTGAATGATGGTATGTGTGGCGCGGTCGAGTACCTGTCCCTCCTCCTCACTCATGCGGCTGAGGTAACGGTGGCGCAGGCGGTCGGCGGAGAGTTGGATTGGGGTCAGGGGGTTCTTGATCTCATGTGCCAGGCGGCGTGCCACCTCGCTCCAGGCGGCATTCTTCTGCGCCGCCGCCAGCTCAGTGACATCATCGAAGACCACCACATATCCCTCCAATCGCTCTTGTTCTACTAGAGAGGTACCGCGACAAAAGAGGTGACGAGGGCCTCGTGAGGTGGTGATGGTGATGGAATCACTCCACTCCTGATCCTCGTTCTGGATATGAGAGCGGATCGATTCGGTCAACGGGGTGACTATGGGGTGATTTTGTGCCACGACCCCGATGGGGACGCCGGGCGTTGGGGTGATTCGACTGTCGAGAATGGTACAGGCCATGGTGTTGGCTCGTTCCAGTCGCCGTTGCGGATCGAGCACCATCACCCCGGAGGAGAGGTGGGCGAGGATCACCTCGAGGCGGCTATTCTGAACCTGGATCACCTCCTGGCTCTGGCGCAAAAATTTATGCGTATGGTCGAGGTTGAGCATCATGTCGTTGAACGACTGCACCAGAAAGCCGAGTTCATCGTTGGCGGTATCGGGAATTGGCTGGGTATAGATTCCGGCGGCTACTGAGCGGGTTCCCTTGGCCAGTTGATAGATCGGGTCAATCAGGCGACGGGTGGAGTAGAAGGCGAACCAGAGTGCACTCAGTAGCGACAGCAGTAGCAGCAGAATGAAGGCGATGTTATGGACAATGTTGCGCTGGTCGTCGAGGTAGAGTCGCTTCTTGTTGCGCATCACCGCATCGTTGATTTTTTGCTGTCCCAGTTCGAGCTGCTTGGGGATGGTGTAGAGGGAGGAGAGGATACGGCTCTCTCCACCGTGGGCGGTGAGGTTATGCACCGGAATGACGACATGAAGAATCTGGTCGAGGGTTTCGTGCCCTTCGGTCTTGTGGAAGTCGAGCCCCTGGGTGACCTGGCTGACGATCAGTGCATCGAGTGGTGGCGGGACCAGTTCGGGCTCGGAGAGCAGGCTGCTGAAGCCGATCTGCTTGCCGGAGAAGTCGTAGAGTACCAGCTCCATCGCCTTGCTCTCCTCTCGCGCCTCCTCCAACAGTAGCCCTACCATGCCTCGGGGGGCGGTCGAGAGCGGTTCACTGATCTGGTAGAGATTTTCGATGATGCGCTTCTTCTTCTCGTTGAGCGCGGTCTTGTAAAGCTCTCGAGAGCCCTCGAGGGCGTGCAGGATCTCATCCTCACCACGGTCCTGCTGACGTAGAATTTGGGTGGTGAAGAGCGATAGAATCAAGATCGGAATGAGAGCCAGAGAGACGAAGATGCCGACGAATCGGGCATGAAGACGAGCCCCTGCCTCACCGGCAAAGAAGCGGCTGACCAGCTGATAGAGGCTGTAGGAGATAGCGGAAAAGAGGATGGTGAGGCCGATGGTGCTGGAGAGGCCGATGTAGGGAAAGAGCCGGCCGATGGTGTCCGGATTATTGATGGCCACCGCCAGCAGGGTGAAGGCGGCCAGCGTGGAGGCTCCGCCGAGGGTGATGATCAGCTGGGTGAGTGGGTGGCGGGTCGTCATGGAATCTGGTATTCGAAAGGAATCGTTTGCCAGTCGCTGTCGAGTTTCCACTCCTTCCACAACAGCGGGGTGTAGAGGTAGGGGCGAATCAGCCCCGGGAGGGTAGAGCCATCCAGCAGTGAGCGTATCCGGGCCTGGTAGTGGCGTTTGGGGTGGAGTTCACTCTTGTCGATCCGAAGAGCCGTGTGGCGAATGGCCATTCGTTGTAGCGCCTCATCCAGGGTGTCGTAGATGCCGTGGGTCTGGTTCTGCAGGCTGATCAGATAGTAGCGATTGGTGAACTCCCGATAGCTGAGGATGAATTGGTGTTCGACCTTCTTGATCAACCGGTTGCTCTCCCAGAATGGGGTGATCTCCTCGATCTGGTAACGGGCGAGAAAGACCAGCGGAATACCGTTCTGCAACGCATCGACTACGGCCGGGGCGAGGCGGTATTCGAACTGGGCCTCGATCCAGAGCTGATGGCGATCTTGATGCACCGCCGGGGCAGTGGCGCTGATTTCGGCCCGTAGTGGAGCGGTCCAGATCAGTGTCAGCAGTAGGGTGAGAAACGCTACCGGAAGGGTGCTGATCGTAGTGGGGCGCAGGTTCACGGCGGTGGGACGGACGGTTAATATTTTCTCAGGAGAGCGTAGTAGAAACCATCCATTCCCCCCTCACCGGGGAGGATCTGTACTCCGAGGGAGTCCGCCGTGCCGACTGCGAGTGAAAATGGCACCGTCGTGACATCATCGTGGCGATCGAAAAAAAGTTCGAGCTGCGATGTGTTCTCCTGTTTGAGAATGGAACAGGTGGCATAGAGTAACGTTCCCCCAGGTTTCAATACCCTCCAGCACTGCTCCAGAATAGCAGATTGAGTGGAGGCAAGTGTGACGATGTCCTCGGCCCGACGCAGTAGTTTGATGTCCGGGTGACGCCGGATGACTCCGGTTGCGCTACAGGGGGCATCGAGCAGTATTCGGTCGAACGGTTGACCATCCCACCAGTGGTCGGTGGTGACATCCCCCGTTAATAGGGTGGCACGGTGATCTCCTCGTTGCAGGTTCTCCTCGATACGAGCGAGGCGGTCGGCATCGTGGTCGATCGCTACCAGCTGTTCTACTCCAGGGGCCTGTTCCAGCAGATGGATCGTTTTTCCACCGGGTGCGGCACAGGCATCGAGGATGCGCTCTCCCGGTTGTGGGTCCAGTAGTCGTGCGCTGAGTTGTGCCGCTTCATCCTGTACCGAGACCCAACCTTGATCGAAACCGGGAAGCTGTTCAACGGCGACTGCCCGTTGCAGGGTGATCGCCGTTGGAGCATGGTGGCCGAGCGCTCCTTCCAGGCCAACCTGCTGTAGTTGCTGCAAATACGCTTCACGACTATGGTGGTTGAGGTTGACCCGCAGGGTCATGGGGGGGCGTTGCAGGTTCTGCTGCAGGATCTGTTGCCACTGTTGCGGGCGCTCTTGCTGTAACTGTCGAACGAGCCACTCCGGGTGGTCGTACTGGGCACTCAGGTTTTCTCCACTGGGGAGGGTGTCGCTATCCCGCAGACGCTGGAGTCGGCGTAAGACGGCATTGATGACTCCACGCCCCCACCCTTTGTTGAAGGCGGCGGTGGCGGCGACCGTTTCCGACAGTATGGCATGATCGGGAGTGCGTAGATAAAGTAGTTGATACCCGCCACAGAGCAGCAGGGCATAGAGGTCGTTATCTCGACGTTTGAAGGGGCGCTTCAGTAGCGGAAGAATGAGTCCCTCGAGGGAGAACAGGTGTCGCAGCGTCCCGTAACAGATCTCCTGGGTGAGACTACGATCCTCCGGAGAGAGTGGGACGGTGACTGCCGGTAGTGCCGTTGCCAGCGAGTGATGATTGGTGAGAACCGCGGCAACGGCGCGGGCGGCCGCCACTCGAGGGTTGCGAGCCCCCTTCATGTTCCCAGCAGCAGTCCGCTCTCGAGCAGTTGGGGGCGGGCATTGAGAAAATCGGCGACGGTCATGGAACGTTTGCCGGGAAGCTGCAGCTCTTGAATACGCAACAGTTGATCTCCGGTGGCAATGTCGATTCCCGCAGGGGAGACGGTGACACTGGTTCCAGGGGGAGGCAGGGGGCCGACTGAAGGGGTGACCGTCGCTTGGCGGATGCGTACCACCTCACCGTTCCAGTGGGTCTGAGCCACTGGCCAGGGGTTGAAGGCATTGATCTGTCGAAGAATGGCGGGGGCTGGCTGGCTCCAGTCGATGGTGGCCTCCTCTTTCCGCAGTTTATCGGCGTAGTTGGCCTCGGCCTCGTTCTGGGGTTGGGGCTCAAGCGCTCCGCTAGTGATCTGTCTCAGTGTCTCCAGCAGTGCTTCGGCTCCCAGGGTCGCCAGCCGGTCATGAAGTTGCTGAGCACTCTCCTCCGGGGCGATCGGGGTGGTTCTCTTGAACAGCATATCACCGGTATCCAGACCCACATCCATCTGCATGATGGTGACCCCGCTCTCGCGATCACCGGCCAGGATGGCACGTTGAATCGGTGCGGCACCGCGCCAGCGTGGTAGTAGTGAGGCGTGAATGTTGATGCAGCCGTGACGGGGGATCTCCAGGACCTCCCGAGGAAGCAGCAGGCCGTAGGCAACCACCACCATGAGGTCGGGCGTGAGTGCCCGTAGCTCTGCCTGGGTTGTCTCATCCCGCAGGGTGGAGGGTTGAAACAGTGGTAGACCCGCCGCCAGAGCAGACTCTTTGACCGGGCTGGCGGTTAGCTTGCGTCCCCGGCCCGCTGGGCGGTCGGGCTGCGTGTAGACGCCGACCAGTTGATGGTCGCTATCGATCAGTGCAGAGAGAGCGGCAACTGAAAATTCAGGGGTGCCGGCGAATAGAATACGCACTACATCGTCTCCCGAGCCTGTTTTTCCAGGCGTTTGCGAATCCGTTGCTGTTTCAGTCGAGAGAGGTGGTCGACAAAGAGTTTGCCCTGCAGGTGCTCCAGTTCATGCTGAATGCAGACCGCTAACAGTCCCTCTGCCTCCAGGGTAAAGGGTTGTCCATCGAGATCCAGTGCCTCAACCGTGATCTGTTCGGCCCGACTCACCGTCTCAAACACACCGGGGACCGAGAGGCACCCCTCTTCACGCTCTTCACTGCCGGCGGCAGTGGTGATTTTGGGGTTGATCAGGGTCAGCGGCTGATCCTTCTCTTCGGAAATATCGATGACCACGATACTACGTGGCTCATTGACCTGTATCGAGGCTAGGCCGATTCCAGGGGCGGCATACATCGTCTCCAACATATCTTTGGCGACTTGCCGGATCTCGTCATCGACCACCTCGATATCAACACTCTGGTGGCGCAGTCGGGGGTCGGGGTGGGTCAGTATCTCAAGCAGGGCCATGGTTCAGTATTGGGGGATCTGCGAAGGTTGGTGCTATCGTAATCGATAATTGCTGTCTGTTGTCGGGGTTGGGGTCGAAAAACTGCCACAACACTACCAATACGGTTACAACGATGAAAGCGGTGAGCATAGTGGAGAGGAAATTTGAGCAGAATGGTATGAATGGTGTCGAGCCCTGGCTGATCCTTCATCACACCCCAACGGTGGGAGCGGTTACTACCGGACGGGCACTGCAGCAGTTTGGCTCTGCTGAGCAGATCTGTCGAGCCAGTGGAGCCGATCTGCGTCATAGCGGACTCTTCCGGGAGGAGGCGATCGCTTTTCTCACGGCAGCAGATTCGGTTCGTCTGGCGGCGATAGCGGCAGATCTGAAGTGGTTGGAGCAGCCCGACAATGATCTGTTGCCGTTGTCGGATGGACGTTATCCGCAGTTGTTACGGCAGATCACCGATCCCCCCCTGTTGCTTTATCTGCGCGGAGATGCTGACCTGCTCTCCTTTCCACAATTGGCGGTCGTTGGTAGTCGCAACCCCGATCTGATGGGTCGAGAGATCGCTCGTGACTTCTCGGCAGCCCTGGCTAAACGGGGGTTGGTCATCACCAGCGGGCTGGCACAAGGGATTGATGCGGCAGCCCATCGAGGGGCACTGGCAGAGGATGGGGGGACGATTGCCGTGGTAGGAACCGGTCTTGATCGAGTCTACCCTACGCGCAACCGGCAGTTGGCCCATCAGATTGCGGCTACCGGTGCAGTGATATCGGAGTACCCGATCGGTACCGGCCCCCTGAGGGAGAATTTTCCTCGTCGTAATCGTATCATCAGTGGCTTGGCGCTGGGAACACTGGTGGTACAGGCGGCGCGTCGTAGTGGTTCACTGATTACTGCAAGAGTGGCTGCGGAGCAGGGCCGCGAAGTGTTTGCCATTCCCGGATCGATCCATAATCCGCTGGCCCGTGGAACCCATTGGCTGATTCGACAGGGAGCACGATTGGTGGAGACTACCGCTGATCTGCTCGAAGAGTTGGGACCACTGCTGGGACCGTCGATGGCGGCCATCACGACAGAGGAGTCAGAGAGTGTGGTGGAGGATCAGGCCCTGCAGTCACTATTGACGTTGATGGGGCATGAGCCGATGTTGCCTGAGCAGTTGGTTGAATATTCCGGATTGACTGTCGATAAAGTTTCCCCGATGATAGTTCGTCTCGAGATTGAGGGTCGGGTGGTAACGTTGCCCGGTGGCAGAGTGCAGCGCAGGCGGTGATGGTGGTCGGATCAAGTCGGGCCGGGCTGTCGTGCGGTCGGAGGAATCCTGGGGCATCTGATTATATTCACACAAACATGCTTGAAGTTCTGATGTATCTTTTTGAAAATTATGCTTATGGCTCGGAGGGGATGCCTTTACCTCCGACGGGCCTGCAGCAGGAGTTGAAGCGTGCGGGATTCCACGACGAGGAGATTCTGCGTGCCTTCGATTGGTTGCAGGGACTTACCGGGCTGGAGGGGGAACCGCTTCCGGAGAGTACGGTAAATTGTGGTTCGTTCCGGATCTACACCAAGATGGAATCGGATCGGATCGATGCCGAGGGGCAGGGGTTGCTGCTGTGGCTGGAGCAGATCGGCGTGTTGAATCAGGAGGCCCGAGAGGCGGTGATCGACCGAGTGATGGCGCTCGAAAGTGATGACTTTGATCAGGAGCAGCTGAAGTGGGTGGTTTTGATGGTGCTGTTCAACCAGCCTGGTGCAGAGTCCTCTTACGCCTGGATGGAGGATTTTGTCTATGACGGCATCCCGGACTGGATCCACTGATGGTGTGATCCTTACGGTGAGAAAATGAGTAAGAATCTGGTTATCGTCGAGTCTCCGGCCAAGGCCCGGACCATCGAAAAGTTCCTCGGAGGGGATTTTACGGTGATGTCCAGCTATGGTCATGTTCGTGATCTTCCCGGTAAGGGGATGGCGGTGGATATCGACAACGACTTTGAACCCTCCTACGAGGTTAGTGCAGACAAGACCAAGGTGATTCAAGAGTTGCGTCGGGCCACCAAGAAGGTCGATATGGTCTGGTTGGCCTCGGACGAGGATCGCGAGGGGGAGGCGATCGCCTGGCATCTGGAGCAGGTGCTGGGCCTGACCGAGGAGAATAGTCAGCGGATCGTTTTTCATGAGATTACCAAGCCGGCGATTCTCCGAGCGATTCAACAGCCACGACGGATCAATCGAGATTTGGTCAATGGACAGCAGGCTCGGCGTATTCTCGACCGCCTGGTTGGCTTTGAGCTCTCCCCGGTGCTGTGGAAAAAAATTCAGACCGGGCTCTCTGCCGGTCGGGTACAGTCGGTCGCGGTACGATTGGTGGTGGAGCGAGAGCGTGAGATCAGAGCCTTCGAATCTCACTCCTCGTTTCGGATTACGGCTCAGCTCGAGGGTCGGGAGGGGCGCAGTTTCGAGGCCCGGCTGGCAGAGAATCGCGATAACCTGGAGCAGGCCGAGTCCCTGTTCCAGCAGGTAGAGGGTGCTCGTTACACCGTTGGCTCGATCAATAAAAGACCGGCAAGTCGTACTCCGCGCGCCCCTTTTACCACATCGACCTTGCAGCAAGAGGCCTCACAGCGGCTCGGGTTTTCGGTGCGACAGACCATGGCGGTGGCACAGCGGCTCTATGAGTCGGGTAAAATTACCTACATGCGAACCGATTCGGTCAACCTCTCCGAGTTGGCGCTGGAGCAGGCGGCAGAGGTGATTGGTGACCAGTTCGGTCCCGAATATGCGATGCGCCGCCACTTCAAGACCCGTTCTGCTGGTGCTCAGGAGGCGCATGAGGCGATTCGACCCACTGATCTCTCCAACAGTAGTGTCGGCGGGGAGAAGAGCGAACAGCGACTCTATGATCTGATCTGGCGTCGGACGATCGCCTCACAGATGGCCGATGCCCGGCTGGAGCGAACCACTGCTCAGATCGAGGTTTCGACCCTGGAGGAGCGGTTGGTGGCCAAGGGGGAGATGGTGGTCTTCGAGGGGTTCCTCAAGGTTTATCAGGATAGCAATAAAGAAGAGCGTCGTCTGCTTCCCTACCTGACTGAGGGGGAGTCATTGACGCTGCTCGAAATGCGGGCTCAGGAGGTCTTTTCCCGACCTCCGGCACGCTTCACCGAGGCCAGTCTGGTGCGCCGACTGGAGGAGTTGGGAATTGGACGCCCCTCCACCTATGCCCCTACCATCTCTACGATTCAGAACCGCGGTTATGTGGCTCGGGGAGAGTATGAGGGGCATGAGCGCACCGTACGAATCATGGTGCTGCGGGCAGGTGAGGTAACCCGGGACGATCGGGTGGAGATGACCGGTTCGCACAAGGGCAAGCTGGTTCCGCAAGATATTGCCGGCGTGGTGACTGACTTTTTGGTAAAACATTTCTCCGAGGTGATCGACTACAATTTTACCGCTCGAGTCGAGGCGGAGTTTGACGAGATCGCCCTGGGAGAACTCGACTGGCGTGAGATGCTGGGGCGCTTTTACCACCCCTTTCATCGTGATGTAGAAGGG
>CAYFOQ010000008.1:14547-20009 GCA_964344735.1 uncultured Piscirickettsiaceae bacterium | reverse complement strand
ACATCTCCCGTGAGGAGGCCTCCCAGACCCGTCACCTCGGAATCGATCCCAAGTCAGGGCGGCCGGTTTCGGTCAAGGTGGGGCGTTTCGGCTCCTATGCCCAGATTGGTACTCGGGAGGATGAGGAGAAACCGCTTTTTGCCGGACTTCGACCGGATCAGCGCAAAGATACCGTGACGCTGGAGGAGGTCTTGCCACTGTTCGAGTTGCCGCGTGATCTCGGGGTTACCCCGGATGGGGATCGGGTTCGGGTCAACACCGGTCGCTTTGGACCTTACGCCAGTTATGTCGATCGAGCGGTGTCGGATTACCTCGAGGCTCATCCACTCAAGGGGGTGGAGCTGCTGCCGCTCAACGTCTCGATCGAGCCGGAGGATCCCCATACTATCGATCTGGAGCGGGTGATTACCTTCATCGATAGCAAGCGTGCCGGCGATCGTGAGAAGGAGATTCGCCTCTTCGAGGGTTCGACCGTTCAGGTACTCGATGGGCGCTGGGGTCCATTCATCACCAATGGCTTCAAAAATGTCAAACCCCCGGCGGATCAGCCTCCGGAGAGTCTGACACTAGCGCAGTGCGAGGCGCTGTTGGATCAGAGTGAGAAGGAGCGCAAGCGGCTATCGAAGCAGTATCACGGAGGGGGGTTTATGCTGTTGCACGAGCCCAATGATGGTCCACCCGATGCTACGTTGACGGTAAAAGAGGGGAAGTTGGAGCAGGCGCTGGAACTGGTGGCTGCGCTACGATCGCTCGGTAAGCGGGTGCGCTTGATCTCAGCCGGTGGGGCGGCGGCTCGGCGGATGGCCGAGAAGCGTCAGGCCACAGCTGCGGCCCGAAAAACATCGGTTAAGAAAAAGTCGGTCAAGAAAAAGTCGGTCAAGAAAAAGGTGACCAAGAAGAAATCGGCCAGAAAAAAGTCGACGTAACTATTCAGAAGGTCTGTAACTGAACAGTTACAAGTCGACTAGAAAAAAGAGCGCTACGGATTAATATCGCGAAGAAAAATCGGCAAAGGTGCCGGTTGATCCTCTCGATTGATGACAGAAGAGAGTACGAAGTGATGAGTGAACGATTTGTTGCAGTGTTGATGGGGTCCGACTCGGATCTGCCGGTGATGCAGGCTTGTCTCGATACCCTGAAGAAATTGGGTGTTCCTGCCGAGGTGAAGATTACCTCGGCACATCGTACCCCGGCGGCTACTCACGACTATGTCACGACTGCCGAGATGCGCGGTTGCGGAGTCTTTATCGCGGCCGCCGGACTGGCGGCTCACCTGGCCGGTGCAGTGGCGGCCAACACCACACGCCCGGTGATCGGAGTCCCCATGAATGGAGCCCTCGAAGGGTTGGACTCCTTGCTCTCTACCGTGCAGATGCCGGGAGGTGTTCCCGTGGCCACCGTGGCGATCGGTAAACATGGTGCCAAAAATGCCGCCTATCTGGCAGCACAGATTCTGGCTACCGCCGATGAGGAGTTGGCAGCCCGCCTGATCGATGAACGTGCTGCCAATGCCCGTGCAGTGGAGGCGGCCGATGCCCGACTGCAGGAGCAGCTCGCGCTGTAGAAGAGGATGGGTAATGGCTGTACTGAAACAGACCGTACTGAGTCAGAGCCACCGTAGTGGCGGGGCTCGCATGGTGGATTTTTTTGGTTGGGAGATGCCGTTACACTATGGCTCACAGGTGGAGGAGCACCATCGGGTACGAAACCATGCAGGAATGTTCGACGTCTCCCACATGGTGGTGAGTGATCTTCGTGGAGGAGATGCCCAACGCTATCTGAGTTACCTGTTGGCCAATGATATCGGCCGTCTCGACCACCCCGGTAAGGCGCTCTACTCCTGTATGCTCAACCCTGCGGGTGGGGTGATCGATGATCTGATCGTCTATTGGGTGGCGCCAGACCACTACCGAGTGGTGACCAACGCCGCCACCCGAGAGGGCGATTTGGCCTGGATGGAGCGTCAGTGTGAGGGTTTCGATCTCACCCTGATAGAGCGTCCCGAGTTGGCGATGGTGGCGATTCAGGGGCCGGAGGCGCGAGATAGGGTATTGGCCTGGTTGTCGCCGGAGTCCCGGTCGGTGGTCGCCGGGCTGGATCGGTTCTTCGCTACTGAGGTGGCAGAGGGGTTTATTGCCCGTACCGGCTATACCGGTGAAGATGGTTTTGAATTGATCGTAGCGCGGGATCGTGCCGTACCACTGTGGGAGGCGATGGCGGCATCCGGGGT
Source organism: uncultured Piscirickettsiaceae bacterium (assembly GCA_964344735.1). Lineage (GTDB taxonomy): Bacteria > Pseudomonadota > Gammaproteobacteria > Thiopontia. Next base: position 17,779 of record CAYFOQ010000008.1, on the reverse strand, counting down.
TTCACCCTGCGGCCTGGGCGCACGCGACACACTGCGACTCGAGGCCGGGATGATGCTCTATGGGGCAGATATGAATCAGACCACGACTCCGCTGGAGTCGGGGCTGGGGTGGAGTGTCGCACTCTCTCCCGATGGGCGTGACTTTGTCGGCCGGGAGGCGCTGGTACAGCAGCTTCAAGCGGGAGTGCCGCGCAAGCTGGTTGGATTGCTGTTGCAGGACAAAGGGGTGATGCGATCCCACCAACGGCTCTATGTCGATGGGGTGGTGGTGGGCGAGATCACCAGCGGTGGATTCTCTCCGACACTGAATCGAACCATTGCCCTGGCCCGGATTGCATCAGAGGTGAATGGAACCTGTGAGGTGGAGATTCGTGGGAAGCGGTTGGTGGCGGAGATCCGCAGCCCCTTTTTCGTACGTAATGGTGAGGCGATGGTCTGAACGGTTATGTTTCAAAGTAGAACAGGAAGAGAGTGATGAGTGAGATACCAAGCGAGTTGAGCTACAGCAAGAGTCATGAGTGGGTCGCACGTGAGGGGGATCTGGTAACGGTAGGTATTACCGACCATGCCCAGTCGCTGTTGGGAGACATCGTCTATGTCGAGCTACCGGAGGTGGGAAGCCAACTGGTGGCCGATGAGGAGTGTGGCGTGATCGAGTCGGTCAAGGCCGCTTCCGATCTCTATGCTCCACTTTCCGGAGAGGTGGTTGCGGTCAATGAGAGTATCCCGGAGAGCCCGGAGCAGGTCAACGAGCATCCCTATGAGTCCTGGTTTTTTCAGCTTCGAGTCACTGTCGAGGAGGGTGTGAATCTGCTGGATGCCACCGGCTATCAACAGTTGGTCGAGTCGGAGTAGGAATAGCGCGATGCCGTTCATCCCCCATACCGCAGAGGAGACCCGGTCGATGCTGGAGGTGATCGGTGTGGACTCGGTCGAGGCGCTGTTTGCCGAGATTCCCACGACTCTGCGCTGGCGTCGGTCACCTGATCTGCCCCCGCCAGAGAGTGAGATGGAAGTGGGGCGGGTGCTTCGAGCCCGAGCTGGACAGGACGATGGGGTACTCTGTTTTGCTGGTGGTGGCGCTTATCAGCATCACATCCCGGCGGCGGTGTGGGAGATCACCACCCGTGGTGAGTTTTACTCCGCCTATACCCCTTATCAGGCTGAGGCCAGCCAGGGTACACTGCAGCTGCTTTACGAGTTTCAATCGATGATCGCCAGCTTATTGGCGATGGATGTGGCCAACGCCTCACTCTACGATGGTGCCTCGGCTTTGGCCGAGGCGGTGTTGATGGCGGTTCGGGCCAACCGCAAGTCGAAGAGCCGCCGGGTGCTGGTTCCCCGGACACTCCACCCCGGTTATCGTCGAGTGGTCGAAACCCTGGTTCGCCACCAGGGGATCGAGCTGGTGGAGCTCGACTTCGATCGCAGTCGTGGGACCATTCTCCCGGAGTCGCTGCAGATTAGTGAGGAGGATCCCGGATATGTCGCGTTGGTGATTCCGCTACCAGGATACTTCGGTACACTGGAGGATGTTCACGCACTGACCGATTGGGCACACGACAACCAGATGTTGGTGATCGGCGTGGTCAACCCGATCGCCTTGAGCCTCTTGACCCCTCCGGGGGAGTGGGGCGAGAACGGGGCCGATATCGCTTGTGGTGAGGGGCAGCCACTGGGGATACCGCTGGCCTCCGGTGGCCCCTATCTCGGTTTTCTCTGCTGCCGTCAGAGTATGGTTCGCCAACTTCCCGGCAGGCTGGTGGGACGTACCCTCGATATCGATGGCAAGCCCGGCTTCACCCTCACCCTACAGGCTCGGGAACAGCATATCCGTCGCTCCAAGGCGACCTCCAATATCTGTACCAATCAGGGCTTGATGGTGACTGCGGCCACCCTCTTCATGACCTTGATGGGGGCGAGCGGGATCGAACAGATGGCAACCGCCTGTCACTATAATACCCGTCGATTACTACAGCGATTATGTCGGATCGAAGGGGTAGCGCCTCTTTTCGAAACGTCTCTCTTTCATGAAGGGGGAGTGACCCTGCCACGGCCGGTTGAACCGGTGTTGAAGGCACTGGCCGAGCGAAATATTCTGGGGGGAATCGATCTTACCGCAGACTATCCCGAATTTGGCAATGGCCTGCTGGTCTGTGCCACCGAACTGCGTAGTGAGGAGGAGATCGAATATTTCGCTACTGAGCTGGAGTCACTGCTATGCTGATTTTTGACCACTCCGTGAGTGGACGAATCAATCGGGTGCAGCACGCCACTGTGGTGGAGGGCGATATCGATCTGCCTCAGCAGTTGCGACGTCAACGGCCCCTGGTACTGCCGGAGGTTTCGGAGTTGCAGGCGGTCCGGCACTATACTCGACTGTCACAGCAGAACTTCGCCATCGATACCCATTTCTATCCCCTCGGCTCGTGTACCATGAAATACAATCCTCGTGGGGCCAATACACTGGCGATGCTGCCGGGATTCCTGCAACGCCATCCCACTGCCCCGCCGAGTCTGAGTCAGGGGGTACTACAGACACTCTATGAGCTGCAACAGGCACTCTGTGAGGTGACCGGCATGGTGGCGGCCTCTCTTACCCCGGCGGCCGGAGCTCAAGGAGAGTTTGCCGGGGTGGCGATGATTCGGGCCTACCATGACCACCGTGGTGACCATGCTCGTACCGAGATTCTGGTGCCCGATGCCGCCCATGGTACCAATCCTGCCTCGGCGGTGATGTGTGGCTATCGCGTCAAGGAGATCCCCACCGCTGGTGATGGTGATATCGATATCGAGGCGCTACGGGAGATCGTGGGTCCACAGACTGCTGGAATCATGCTGACCAACCCCTCTACCCTGGGGGTGTTCGAGCGTCGAATCGAGGAGATTGCCGCCATTATTCATCAAGCCGGGGGGCTGCTCTACTACGATGGGGCCAATCTCAATGCGATTCTCGGCAAGGTACGTCCCGGGGAGATGGGGTTTGATGTCATTCACATCAATGTTCATAAGACCTTCTCCACTCCACATGGTGGTGGCGGCCCTGGTGCCGGACCGGTGGTGGCCAATCAACGTCTGGCACCCTATCTGCCGGTACCCATGGTGGGGTATGAAGTGCGTGAGGAGGAGCCTCGCTACCACTGGCTCGAAGAGCGTGATCGGCCGGAAACCATCGGTCGACTCTCGGCCTGGAGCGGCAATGTTGGGGTGCTGTTGCGGGCCGCGATCTACA
>CAYFOQ010000008.1:2863-14537 GCA_964344735.1 uncultured Piscirickettsiaceae bacterium | reverse complement strand
TCGGATGTTGGGGGCGGAGGGGATGGAGCGGGTGGCCAACTACTCGGTGTTGAATGCCAACTATCTGTTGCGGCGGTTACAGCAGGTGGGCTATACCGCTGCCATTCCCGACCGCTTTGCCACTCACGAGTTTATCCTGACACTGAAACGAGAGGCAAAGGAGTGGGGAGTAACGACAATGGACTTTGCCAAGCGGCTACTCGACCATGGTCACCATGCGCCAACCACCTATTTCCCACTGTTGGTTCCGGAGTGTCTGCTGGTCGAGCCGACTGAGACCGAGGATCTCCAGACCCTCGAATCTTTTGTCGAGGTGATGGCGAGCCTACAACGGGAGGCGAAGGAGAGTCCGGAGCAGCTCAAGGGGGCACCGTGGAAGCTGCCGGTTCGCCGCCTGGATGATGTCCGAGCCGCTCGAGAGCTTGATTTGAACTGGTATCAATCGTTGTAAAAGTTTTGACACACCTGAGTGGCAACCGTCTGCAGTCCCGAGCCGCCCGAACGGGCGGTCAACAGAACAGAGAGAGGAGAAGAGATGACAGCACTGATATGTGGATCCTACGCCTTCGATCAGATCATGGTCTTTCCGGATCAGTTTAAGAACCACATTCTTCCGGATAAGGTCCACATGCTCAATGTCTCCTTTCTGGTGCCTGACATGCGCCGGGAGTTTGGTGGAACCGCTGGCAATATCGCCTACAACCTCAAACAGTTGGGAGAGATTGGTTGGCCCATGGCTACGGTGGGGAAGGATTTTGGCCCCTACCGCGACTGGTGTGAGGAGCACGGTATCGTTACCACCTTTCTGCGGGAGGTGAGTGATCAGTACACCGCACAGGCCTTCATCACCACCGATATGGATGACAACCAGATCACCGCCTTCCATCCCGGTGCGATGAACTGGTCCCACCTCAATCAGGTCGACGATGCCAAGGGAATCTCGCTTGGCATCGTCTCACCGGATGGTCGTCAGGGGATGGTGGAGCATGCGGCACAGTTCGCCGATAGTGGGATCCCCTTTATCTTCGACCCTGGTCAGGGGTTGCCGATGTTTGGTCGTGAGGATCTGCTCACTTTCATTGACCAGGCCAGCTGGATTACGGTCAACGATTACGAGTCGGCCTTGATGCAGGAGCGTACCGGTCTCAGTGTGGCGGAGATCGCCGATCGGGTTGAGGGGCTGGTGGTGACACTGGGTGGCAAGGGGTCTGTGATCTATACTGAAGGCCACCGTATCGACATCAGTCCGGCAACCGTGACTCACGCGGTTGATCCTACCGGCTGTGGCGATGCCTTCCGTGCCGGTTTGATTTACGGCCTGATGAACCAGATGGAGTGGCAGACCAGTGGTCAGATCGCCTCGTTGATGGGGGCGATCAAGATTGAATCCCACGGGACCCAGAACCACAGCTTCACCCTGGAGTCGTTCCGAGAGCGTTACCAAGCGGTCTATGGTGAGGAGTTTTGATGGGTGTGATTTTTGCGGAAGCTGCTGTAGTCGGGGTTTGGTGGCGTTCATGAAGGAACTTCACCAGTTCGGCCCGGTAGTGGTTGAAGGCGGGATCCTCCGCCAGTGCCAGTCGATCTCGTGGACGCTCCAGCTCGATGTCGAGAATGTTGCCTACGGTGGCCGCTGGGCCGTTGCTCATCATTACGATACGGTCGGAGAGTAGTACCGCCTCGTCGACATCATGGGTGATCATGATTACGGTGCTGTCGAGGCTGGCCTGGATCTCCATCAGGGAGTCCTGCATATGGGTACGAGTGAGGGCATCGAGTGCCCCGAAGGGCTCATCCATCAACAGTACCTTGGGCTGGATGGATAGCGCTCGGGCGATTCCGACCCGCTGTTTCATCCCGCCCGATATCTCTGCCGGTTTACGTTCCAGAGCATGGCTCATGTGAACCATCTCGAGGTAGTGCAGGGTCCAGTCGTGACGCTCCTGTTTGCTTTTGCTGTTCTCGAACACCTGATCGATTGCCAGCCGGACATTTTCATAGACGGTGAGCCACGGCATCAGTGAGTGATTCTGAAATACCACCGAGCGCTCCGGTCCGGGGGTGGTCACCTCCTTTCCCTCCAGCACCACGCCTCCGCTAGTGGCCTTGAGTAGTCCGGCGACGATGTTGAGAACGGTCGACTTACCGCAGCCGGAGTGTCCAATGAGGGAGATGAACTCCCCTTGCTGGACGTTGATTTGGACATTACGGAGCACCTCCAGAGGGCCGTTGGCGGTAGGAAAGGTGATGCCGACATGATCGATTTCAAGGTAGTTCATTACGATTGTTCTCTCTTTCAGGGGGTGATGGGGGGGGCTTAACGTAGTTCAGCCTGCTTGTCCCAAGAGAAACGGCGCTGCAGTAGCAACATGATGCGATCGAGCAGGAACCCGATCAGACCGATCACCACCACCGCCACCATGATGCGTCCCAGAGAGTTGGAGCTGCCGTTCTGAAATTCATCCCAGACAAATTTTCCCAGTCCCGGATTTTGAGCCAACATCTCTGCAGCGATCAGAACCATCCAACTGATACCGAGTGAGAGCCGCAGGCCGGTGAAGATCATCGGTACCGCCGCCGGCAGTACGACTCGGGTCATCTGCTTGAACCAACTCAGCTGCAATACCTTGCTAACGTTGAGCAGATCTTTGTCGACACTGGCGACACCAACCGAGGTGTTGATCAGTGTCGGCCAGAGACAACAGAGCGTGACGGTGATAGCAGAGGTGAGAAACGATTTTGAAAAGAGCGGGTCCTGGGTGACGTAGAGGGCAGAGACCAGCATCGTCACCAGCGGTAGCCAGGCCAGGGGAGAGACCGGCTTGAATATCTGGACGATAGGGTTGATCGCTCGGTAGAGGTTACTGTTCATCCCGGTGATGATGCCGAGCGGGATGGCAATGAAGGAGGCGATGAGAAAACCGGTCATCACCGTTACCAGGCTGGTGATGATCTGGTCGAAAAAGGTCTCCTTGCCGGTGTAACCGCGGTTGCGCATCTTGTCGATTTTCTCCTGCGGCTTGTTGGCAGCGATCGCCTTCTCGATCCGTTGCTCCATTCGTTGGTAGAAGGCTGCTTCCTTGGCACGCTCTTCGTTGTGCTCTTGGTAGAGCGCAACACTCTGCTGCCACACTTGTGCCGGACCGGGGAAGGTGCCCAGTGAGGTGTCGATATTTTTGGCGGTGGCGGACCATAGGCCGATAAAGATGGCGATGGCGATGAGCGGTAGCAGGATTTCAACCCCCAGCTGTCGCAGCTGTTCCGGGGAGAAATAGTGAAATATCTGGTTGGCGATCTGGTTTTTGCGCTCCTGCAGATCGATACTTTCTGAAGTCATGACGTTACTCCGGATGATTGTCGGCGGTCTCTTCTCCTCCCTGGAGACCGATCTTGAACTGTTGCAAGTAGGCGTTGGGTTGTTTGCCATCGAACGGGATCCCGTCGATGAAATCGGCCTGTGGCTTTCGATAGCCATCCTCGGTGGTGAAGTCAGGGAACTCATCGGGGCTCATGTAACCCTCTGCGATCAGCTCTTCTGCGGCCCGTCGGTAGAGGTCGGGGCGGTAGACCGATCGGGCCACCTGATCGTACCAATCATCCTGGCGCTGTTCGGCAATCTGCCCCCAGCGCCGCATCTGACTGAGATACCAGACCGCATCAGAGTAGTAGGGGTAGGTGGCGTTGTGGCGGAAGAACAGATTGAAGTCGGGGGCCTCGCGCTGATCTCCCTTCTCGTACTCGAAAGTTCCGGTCATGGAGTTGGCGATTACCTCGTAGTCGGCACCGACATAGTGGGGCTTGGAGAGGATCTTTACCGCCTCAGGACGGTTGGCGTTGTCACTCTCATCCAGCCACTTGGCGGCTCGGAGTAGTGCCTTGACCACACGCACCGTAGTATTGGGGTAGTGGTCGGTGAATTCCTTGGTCATACCGAACACCTTCTCCGGATTATTTTTCCAGATCTCATAATCGGTGATCACTGGAACCCCTATTCCTTTGAACACCGCCTGCTGGTTCCAGGGCTCACCGACGCAGTAGCCGTAGATGGTGCCCGCTTCCAGAGTGGCGGGCATTTGTGGCGGTGGGGTGACAGAGAGCAGGACATCGGCGTCGATGGTTCCTTGGATATCCCCCTTGTGTGGGGCGTAGTAGCCGGGGTGGATGCCACCGGCTGCAAGCCAGTAACGCAGCTCGTAGTTGTGGGTGGAGACCGGAAAGACCATCCCCATTCTGAAGGGTTTACCCTCTTGGCGATATTGATCCACCACCGGTTTCAGCGCACGGGCAGAGATCGGATGTTGGGGGCGACCATCGGCGCGTTGTGGAATATGGGGTTTCATCTGTTCCCAGATTTCGTTGGAGACGGTAATGCCGTTGCCATTGAGGTCCATGCTGAGAGGGGTGACGATGTGGGCTTGAGTGCCGAAACCGATGGTGGCCGCAAGCGGTTGTCCGGCCAGCATATGGGCACCGTCGAGCTGACCGTCGATCACCCCGTCCAGCAGCACCTTCCAGTTGGCCTGCGCCTCCAACGAGACATAAAGCCCCTCATCCTCGAAGTAGCCCTTCTCATAGGCGATAGCAAGGGGAGCCATGTCGGTGAGTTTGATGAAGCCGAACCTCAGATCCTCTTTCTCCGGATCACCAACCGCGGCAATTGCCGGTGTGAATGCGATCGAGAGTTGCAGAGAGAGGAGTGCAGTTGTCGCCAAGATCCATTGTGGAGGTGGTTTGGAATGGGGGAAGATCTCCGTATCGGTCATGGTCGTATCATCCTGTAGTTCTGTTGCGGGGGGTACCGCAGACTACAGTGCAGCCACTGTGCCATTTTTTGATGGCATCAATCAATGGCTTGATATTTAACGGATATTTCTGACTCTAGAGCGGTGTTGTCAGGCCTCAAAAGAGTCTTTCACTGCCTCCTACTGGACCAACCCCAAACAAGATTGCGCCAAGATAGAGCAAGGCACAAGCAAGCAGCTCTCCCCTCAACGACCTCTGGACGGTGTCCCCCTCTCCCTCTGGGAGAGGGCCGGGGTGAGGGCGGCCTGTTAAGGAGCAAAACGCTGCAACCACCCCGCAGTAGCAAGCGAAACCGTATCGAGCAGTAGTGCCGGCAGAACCCCCAGTAGTAGAACAATCAACCCCAGCACCATCACCAACCCCAGTTCACGGGGGAGTAGGTCGACCCCTCGAGCGACCGCCGGATGAGCGATATTGCCAAAGAGACTTTTTCGCAGGGTAGTGAAGAGATAGCCGGCACCCAGGATCACCGCAAAAAGGGTAGCCAGACCGGCACCGGTATGGCTCTGCAGTACCCCCATGATCAACATCAGCTCGGCAATGAAGCCGGAGGTTGGAGGAACCCCCAGTGAGGCGATGGCGAAGAAGAACAGGGCGCTGCTCAATAGCGGCATGGAGAGGAACGTTCCACCCAGGCTGGTGATATCACTCGATCCGATTCGATGGTGCAGGGCACCGACCAGAAAGAAGAGGGCGGCGGTGATCAGGCTGAAGTTGAGTAGTTGGAACAGCGCCCCCTCGATTCCCAATAGATTGAAGGCGGAGATTCCCAACACCACCAGACCGACGTGGCTGATACTGGCGTAGCCCAACATCTGTCGCAGATTGGTCTGGTTGAGCGCGGCCACTCCGCCATAGAGCAGCGTAATCACCCCCAGTGTTGCCAGTAGCCATTGGTACTGTAGTGCGCTTTGAGGGGCCAGCGGCAGTGCAAAACGGATCAGGCCATAGGCCCCCAACTTGAGTCCGGTCATCACCATGGCAATGGCAATCGGACCTTCGGTGGTGACATTGGGCAGCCAGGTGTGGAGTGGAAAGAGCGGAGTCTTGAAGGCGAAGCCCAGTAGTAGCAAAAAGAAGATGACCCACTGGACTTCAGTAGGAATCGATAGGGTCATCATCCGGGTATAGTCGAACAGCAGCCCACCACCTGCCGCCTCACCGTAGTGGAAGGCGGCAAAGATCAATCCCAGGAGAATGGGTACCCCACTGGCGAACATCACCATGGTGTACTGATTGGCGGCACTACGGCGGTTGGGACCGATTCCCCAGAGGGCAACGAGGAAGTAGATCGGGATCAGACTGATCTCCCAGAAGAGGAAGAATAGTAGCGTATCGAGGGCAAGGAAGACCCCGAGCAGGGCACTCATCAACAGCAGTAACAGGCTGTAAAATAGCCGTGGCATTCGTGAGATCACGCTCCAGGAGCCGATGACCACCGTGATGAAGAGTAGTGCCGTAGCCGGAATGAAGAGCATCGAGATCCCATCCACCCCGAGGAGATAGTCCACCTGTAGACCAGGGATCCAGGGCGTTCGTTCTATACTCTGAAAACCGGCAATATTGGGGTCGAAGCGCTGTAGCAGGAGCAGGGTCAGCGCCAACTCCAGTAGTAGAATCACCAGAGTGAAGAGTCGAGTCTGCCGTCGGTCAGGAAAGATCCAAAGCAGTGCCGCCCCCAGCAGGGGGAGCAGTAGAATCGATGAGAGTAGTGGAAAGGGGAAGGTGGTCGACATCTTGTGAGATCAGTGGAGTCCACCCCCATAGAGGTGGGTCAGATGGTCAAAGGTGTGCTCTAGCAACTCCAGCCAGGACTCGGAGAAGATCTCTGCGGTGAACACGGTAGCGATGATCAGTAGAGCCAGGCTGTTCTCGAGTGCCGATGCGCGTCGTAGTGGTGGGCTCTCCTCCTCCTCCTGGCCGTCACGATTGACATTGGAAAGGAAGGCGCGTTGAAAGGCCCAGAGCAGAAATCCGGCTGCGACCACATTGCCGAGCGAAGCGGCGATCGTAGGGAGGGCACCGTAGTGCTCCATCGCCGCCTCCATCACCAGGTGTACCGCATCAAAGCCCGGGGTGCCGGGCATCGCCATGATCGAGAGACCGGAGACGAAGAAGGCGGTACCGATCAGCGGGAGCTGGTCGAAGAGTCCACTCAGGCGTGACATCAACAGGGTTCGGGTGCGGTAGAAGACCAGTCCGTTCATCAACAGCAACCCACTGATGGCAATGCCGAAGTTGGCGGATAGCAGTACCGCCCCCTGAAAGGCGAGGTGGTTGAGGCTGAAGAGACCGATCACCACGATACTGGTGTGACTGACCACCGCAAAGGCGAGGAGTCGGCGCATATTGACCTGGATCATCGCCAGTAGGGCAGCGTAAAAGATCCCAATCACCGCGATCCCGACCACATAGGGAGACCACCGGATCACCGCATCGGGAAGTAGTGGCAGTACAAATCGCAGCATACCGTAGAGACCGGTCTTGAGCCCCAATAGGAAGACCGGAGCGATGGCCACGGTACCATGCTCGGCAATTCGTGGTAGCCAGCCGTGGAGCGGAAAGAGCGGAACTCGAACGGCCAGACCGTAAAAGAGCAGGAAGAAGAGGATGGAGTGGGTGGCAGCAGGGAGCTGTTCGGGATCGAGCTCGGTGATATCAAAGCTCCAGACGCCGTGGTGAGCCTCGGAGTGGATCCATCCCAGCATAAAGGTTCCGATCAGCAACAGCAGCAGTCCGATACTCATGAACTGGATAAAGCGGGTGACCGCATCCCCCTTCTCCGGAGAGGTCGACCAGGAGTGCAGTAGCAGTCCGATCGGTAGCAGCTGCAGTGCCGACATCAGCACGAACCAGAGTAGATTCTGGGTGGTGAAGAGGCTCATTAGGGTGGCCAGTGTCAGCAGTGTGGCCACCATGAAGCGCGGCAGCTCCTCATGGGAGAGCACCTGTCGCCCGAATAGGATGACCAACAGTCCCAATAGGGCGGTGAGCAGGATAAAGATGAGGCTCATGCCATCGATAGCGACGTGGTAACTCAAGGCCCCGAGAAAGGGGGCGTGTTCACTGAACTGCAGTACGGTCTGGGTCGAATCGAAACCACGCAGCAGTTGGGCCGCCAGCAACAACTCCAAAGTGATGGCGGTGAGTGCCAGTGGCATGACTCCGGCCGGACGGTTTCGCAGTAACCAGATCAGCATCGCCATCCCCACGGGAACGAGCTGTAATAGCGTCAGCAGCGGCAGTTCGCTCTGTTGGGACCAGACTATTTCCGTCACGCTCATCATTACAATATCAGTACAAAGGTGGCCATGATCATCAGCAGCAGGTAGCGCGGTTGACTCAATAGGGTCTCGATTCGAGTGATCAACCGTTCGGAACGCTGAATGGCGTCGATGATTCCCTCTCCACCTCCCTTGAGAATCAAGTGCTCTTCGATCCAGACAAAGAGGTTGGCCAGTTGCTGTAACAGTACGCCGAAGAGTCCACTCCCCTCCGCAACCTCCTGGCGAGAGGATTGGATCTGACAGGAGTGTTTCTCCCACTCCGCCAGTGAGGAGATGACATGAAGCTCGCTGGAGGTCCCGACGATCGGGCGTAGTACCCGGGAGTCGAAGGCGTGGATCTCACGAGAGAGCTGGTGAGTCGGTCGTACCAGCAGCCACTGTGTGATGGCGTCGAGCCAGAAACGGTTCAGCGCGGCGGTATAGAGCCGTTGCAGCGGTTGCAGCCAGCGGGGGACCGGGCGAGTGGGGGAGACCATCCAATGCATGAGGGAGGGGGCGTGAAGGAATTGCCAACTGCGCCAAGCCGCGTGAAGGGGAAGATAGATCGCAACCCACTGAAATCCCCCGAGTCCACAGACCAGAAACATCAAGCCGACCTGTGATAGCGTGGAGAAGATCAGTGCGCTCTTGATATCGGTCTGGACCAGTCCGACCAGATAGCCATAGAGTACCGTGACGACTCCCACTACCACCAGCAGTAACATCAATGGGGGAGAGGATTCGATCACCGGCTGTAGTCGTAACACCAGATAAACCCCGGCGTGGATCATCAGTGAGCCGTAGAAGATGGCACTGGATGGGGTGGGGCCCTCCAGCGCCTTGCCGATCCAGGAAGAGAAGGGGAACTGTGCCGATTTCACCAGTGCAGCCAGCACCCCGGCGGCCCCGATCAGCCCGAGTTGCAGGCCATTGACGGTGTCGATTGCAGCGAACATCTGGGGCCACTCCAGGGAACCGAGCCAGAGGGCAGAGAAGAAGATTGCAGCCAGCAGTGCGGTATCCCCGAGGCGGTTGGTGATCACGGCGTAGGTGGCGTTACGGGTCGCGCTATCCCGCTGCAGGTTGTATCCGATCAGCAGATAGGAGCTGATACCGGCCAGTTCCCAGCCGACGAAGAGTAGTCCTAGATTACCCGCCAGAATGATCAACAACATTGCGCTGGTGAAGAGCGCCAGTATCATGAAGAAGCGGTGGTAGCCCGCCTCGCGGTGGAGGTAGTTGATCGAGAAGCGTTGGGTCAACAGGGCGATCACTGCCACCAGGGTAGCGAGGGTGAGCCCCAGTGGGTCGGTGGTGAAGCTGATCGTGATCTGCAGCCAGTCACTTTCGAGCCAGTGGGCGATGACGGTGTGAGTCGGCAGCTCATAGAGCAGCGCCTCGAGGTCAATCAGTAGTAACAGCACCAGCGCCAGCGCCGTGGCAGTGGTGGTGACCCGGGCAGTGATTCGTTCTCCGGACTCTCCCGTAGACCACCCCAACAGTTGGCTCAGCATGATCCAGAGACTGGCCAACAGCGGTAGTAGCGGTACCAGAATAATCAGGGAGAGTAGACTGTTCATGGGGCTGTCACCGCCATTTCGATCTGACTCGGGGGCAGCGGTTCACTCTGGTCCATGAACCAGTCGCTGGAACGGGCCACTCGAGGGAGTGGTTGACGGCTCCCTTGCCACTCGACCCACCCCTGGTCGGGGTCAAAGTAGTGGATGGTCTCACTCTCCGGGTCTTTGGCCGAGACCAGGATCCAGCCATTACCGATCAGCTCTTGCAACGCCGGTTGACGTTGGTAGATCCTGGTGATGGTATCGATTGGGGCCTCCACCAGTACCTGTAGTCGCATCGCCTCATGGATCTCGATCATCTGCTTCGGTAGTCCGGTACGGAGGTCGGAGCTGGTTCCATCCATCACGCCGAACATCCCCACGACATTGTGGGTGACCTTGGAGCCGCTACCATACCCCTCGTTGTCTACGGTGGAGAAGTAGTACTCCAGACTGATTCCGGCACCGACCGGGCCGTTGGCCAGTAGTAGACGCTCGAGAACGGTCCCCTCGGGGTCGGTCTGGTAGTCGTAGGAGATGAGAAAGACCCGACGGTCAAAAAAGGTGCCTTGTGAGAGGGTGCGTCGACCGATAATGGCTGCCGCATTGGTGGCGTGCCCCAGCTCGGGTCGGGCCTGGCTGGGATCGAACGCTCTGCCCTCGATGTGGCGTAGGGCCACTTCCGGAGTGGGATGGTTCGGCGCCGATGCCAGACGGCGACAGCGCTCCTGGGCGTGACGTTGACGACACTGTTGTAGTTTCTGCTGCAGTTCGACCAGTCGTGGGTGCAGACTTTCGGGCAGTTGATCGAGATCGTACCAGGTGATGGTCTCATCGCAGGTGTTGTGTTCAGCACCGAGAAACCAGCAGCCATCGGGAATATCGACCCCCTGCTGTCGCAACAGAGCACGAACCTCTGGTCGGTTGACGATAGCGGCGAAAATACGGGCGTTGGGGCCGCTATGGCGACCACTGCAGGCGCCACAGTCGTAGGCGGCGAGGTGGGGGTTGTTCTGGCTGTTGGAGCCGTGACCGACGATCACCACCAACGGAGCGAAGCCATGGAGTAGTCCGATATTCTGCAGGAACGAGAGCGCGCGCTCGAGCTGCTCTTGATCGGTAAATCCCACCTGACGTTGTTCTGGTGTAGGGTTGGTGGCGTGGGGTGCGGTCAGGGTGAGTGTGGTCGGTTGGCTGCCCCCATCCAGGCGGTCGAGCAGTTGCTGGATTTCGAGACCGCTTCTTCGGGGAGAGAAGATCTTGGCCCACAATAGCGCTAGGCTGGCAGGGGCAGCCAGGGCGATGGTGGCGGTAGCGGTCAATAGGTTACGCCGAGTCCCTTCGGTCAGCCAACGCTGTAGCCGCCGGTGGTGTTGCCGTCGTTGCCGGTGTTGTTGATGTTCTTGAGTGCAGCAGGGTTGTACCTGTTCTCGGACCTCATGGCTGGGAACCAGTACCACCGGAGTTAGCCCCACCGGCTTGTCGTCGTCGACCCCTTGCCAGAAATGGGGAACCCCGAAGTGGGCAGCCGCTCCGAAGGTCTCAATGGTTGGATCGATCTCCTCCAGGTGACGACGAAACCCCTCTTCGCGGTCATCCATACAGAAGACCAGTTGAGCCGATGGCAGCTCCTGTTGTGGTTGTGGCAGGCTGCGATCCCCCCAGGCTCCGCGCTGGTGGTTGGCGGCGATGGCGTTGAAGAACTGTTCCCGGTAGTGGTGCTCGTAGGCCTGTAGCCAGATCCAGCCGCTACGCTCCTCATCGAGTAGATCGAGCGCCTTGCAGAGGCTCTGCAGTTGATCGCATTCGATCCGTTGCAGCTCTGCAGCGGTGATTCCGAGAAATTGGCAGAGGTTGAAGATACGCCAGCCACTACGGTAGACGCTGAATCCCCCCTCGTGATCACTATTGTCACTCTGTTTCCAGGTCCAGATGGTGTCGGCCAGCGGTTTCCACTCCTGCTCATACTCATCGTGAGTGGTGGGGGCCTGCTCCACCAGGGTGCGGGCTCGGGTTACCAGATACTCCGGGAGTTTGAGGTTGAAG
>CAYFOQ010000008.1:1654-2853 GCA_964344735.1 uncultured Piscirickettsiaceae bacterium | reverse complement strand
TGGTGGCGAACGTAGAAGTCGGAGCTGCGACGGTGAAAGTACCACCGTAGCACGTCGAGGTTGGCCTGGAGTTGCCACTGCTCGCGGCAGATTCGTTGAGAGAAGAGTCGCTCCATCACCAGCAACACCGCCAGATAGTCGATCATCTCTACCTGCCGCGGTTGTAACCCTTCGTAATCGGGGTGGAGGTGGCGCCAGAGCATCATCCCCGACCAGCCAGGCAGCCGCTGTGACAGCTGCTTCAAATAGTCGATCCAGCGTGACTGCTCCAGCCCGAGTCGGCGGAGTTCGACGATTAGTGTGTCGAGAGGATCCTCCGGCAGGATCTCCAACTCATCGCGCCACTCCGGCAGATCCTCGAAGAACCAGCCGTTGTCGAGGCGTGCCGCCGTGCGCCACACTCGATAGAACCCCTGCTCACGATCACCACCATGCCAGGCGGCGATGCCGTGGTCGAGGTAGTTGGCGAGCTGTTGCGTCAACAGTGGACGAATCTGTTCGAAGATATCCTCTCCGGTGAGATGGCGGATCAGCCCCCCCAAAGTCATCTCCTTGCCGACCTGGTCGACCAGTCGATCGTAGCGGCGAATCGAATCCCGTCGTGTCAACAGATGGGATTGATCGGTATCGTCGAGGTTCTCTTGCTGTTCCTGGATCAGACGGGCCGCATGTTCTGGTGAGAGATCGAGTAGCCCCTCAGGGTGGACCGCAAAGTGTTGCAGCGAGAGCTTCTCCAGGACCCCCTGCCACAGTGCCGACGCCGCCTCCTTTTCATCGAAGTTGTGGTGGCGTAGTAGTCGGTCGCGGGTGGTGGTGGGGAGCTCAGGGTGTAGCCGTTCGAGGGCACTGTTCTCCTCGATCTCCCACGCCAGTTGACAGGCGGTGACACTCTCGAATGGCCGAATCAGTGCCTGTAGCAGCACCTCCTGTTGTGTGACCGCTCCCTCATCGAGTTCGAAGAGTATCCGGTCGGGGGTGAGATTCTGATCCTTGCGACCGGTTTCATGCAAGGCGTGGATCAGATCCTGTCGGTCGATACGGCCCTCGCGGTAGTAGCCACGATAACGTTCCAGAGGCTCATATCCACGCGATCCGGTACGGATCCGGGCGGCATGGATCGCCTGGGTAAAGGGTAACCGTTGGTAGCCGTGGAGGGTGTTGTGGTGGACAAAGTCGAGAATCGGTGCCTGTCCGGGAAG
>CAYFOQ010000008.1:1218-1590 GCA_964344735.1 uncultured Piscirickettsiaceae bacterium | reverse complement strand
CGAACTCGGGAATGGCTGCGGTGATCGCTTGTCGTAGTGCCTGTTCCGAGAGAGGCGAGGTACCCGTCATCGAACTCCCCCCCCCACGACCTGTTCAATGGTGCCCGACATCAGCTCCAGAGTCGGTGCCGGTTGCAGCCCGAGCCAGAGCGTCAGGACCAACAGTAGCAGTGCCGCCCACATCTCGCTCGGCTCGAGGTCGCGTACCTGTGCCATCCGGGGACTGGTCGGGCCGGTAAAGAGCACCCCGATGGTGCGTATCGCATAGGAGGCGTTGATCATGACCCCCAGGCTGAGCAGAATGGTGACCCAGCCCCAACGTTCGAACCCTCCGACAATGGCGTGGAACTCGGCGATAAAACCGGCGCTACC
>CAYFOQ010000008.1:0-1208 GCA_964344735.1 uncultured Piscirickettsiaceae bacterium | reverse complement strand
GGGGAAGCCAACGGCAGTAAAGAGAGCCAGAGAGGTAAAGAGTGCAAAGCGGGGGGTCTGCTCGATGAGCGAGCGGTAGTCGTTGATGTTGCGGGTGTGGGTCCGCTGATAGAGTAGCCCCACCAGCAGAAAGAGTGCGCCGGCAATCAGCCCGTGGGCCACCATCTGAAAGACCGCCCCGGTCATGCCGTGGATATTCAGGGTACTGATCCCGAACAGTACCACCCCCATGTGGCTAACCGAGGAGTAGGCGACCATCCCCTTGAGGTCACTCTGGCGCCAGGCCAACAGCCCCCCATAGATCAGGCCGAACAGCGCCAGTGCCATCAGCGGCTGTTGAAGTTGGACAATGGCCTCTGGCAGCATGGCGGTGGTTCGGATCAGACCGTAGGCCCCCATCTTCAAGAGGATGCCGGAGAGCAGGATACTGATCGGTGCTGGGGCCTCTACATGGGCCAGTGGCAGCCAGCCGTGGAGTGGGAAGATTGGCATCTTCACCCCGAACCCGATCAGAAACCCCAGCATCAGGGTCAACTGGGTGGTGGGTGGGAGGAGCACCGCACTCTCTGCCATCAGCGGCATGGAAAAGGAGTGGACCGGCATGGCGTCAAACAGTATCAGCAGACTCAGCAGCATGAATACCGAGCCCCCCATGGTGTAGAGGACGAAGTTGAGTGAGGCCAGCCCCCGACGGCTTCCTCCCCAGCGGTGGATCAGAAAGAAGAGCGGGATCAGGGTGAGCTCCCAGAAAACATAGAAAAGTGCCCAGTCACGGGCGATGAACACCCCGATCATGGCGCTTTCCAACAGCAGAATCAGGGCATAGTAACTACGGGCACGCTCCTGAATCGCACTGGAGGCAATGATGGCGACAAAGACCAGCAGGGTCGCCAGTAGCACCATCGCCAGTGAGATGCCATCGACCCCGACGGCGTAGGAGGTCCCCATTCGGGCATTCCAGACGACTGACTCGGCAAACTGTTGGCCACTATTGCCTGGGTCGAAGCGCCCCAGTAACAGCAGGGAATAGAGCAGGGTAAAGCCCGATACCAGTAGCGCAATTAGTCGCTGGCGTTGGCGGTTGCCGCGCTGCAACAGCACCCAGCCTGCACCGAGTAGTGGGGTCAGGAGGAGTGAGGTGAGCAGTGGCATCGGCTGGCTGCGCTGGTCGCAGGTATCAATCGTTGCAACAGTTTGGGCACTCCTGA
>CAYFOQ010000007.1:18342-31973 GCA_964344735.1 uncultured Piscirickettsiaceae bacterium | reverse complement strand
TCGTGACCACCTCGGGGAGCGTATCACCGCGATCGAGAGTGAGGAGGGAAGAGAGATCGGAGCCCGAGAAAAACGTCGTCTACGTGATGAGATCACGGTCTCCCTGATGCCACAGGCTTTCTCCCGATCTCGAACCCACTACGCACTGATCGATCCCGAAAATGGCTGGCTACTGGTGGATACCGCCAGCATCAACCGTGCAGAAGAGCTGACCGTATTACTAAGACAGACCATTGGTTCCCTCCCACTTACCCCACCAGAGACCACGATCTCCCCCACCGCTGCAATGACTCGCTGGCTCTACCATCAGAGCCCACCGCCTTACTTCGCTCTGGAGGACACCTGCGAAATCCAGCAGAACAACGCCACCTCCGGAACCATCCGCTGTCGCCACATCGACATCACCCAACACTCGATTCACAAACATCTCGAGAATCAAGAGCAGGTGGTACAACTTGCACTCTCCTGGAAAGACCGAATCACTTTCATCCTCGACCAGCAGCTCACGCTGAGACAGATCAAACCACTGGAGTGGATCGAGGAAGAGAAAGTCACATCAGAAGAAGGCGATATCGAGGCGCTCTTTGAGGCGGACCTACTGCTCTTTATCGATGAAATTCGGCCACTACTACGAGCCCTGCTCAGCGCTCTCGACGACGACGCCTGACACCATCGACTTACCCCCTTATTCAGACAATGGCGCTCAACACCATTACTCCCGATGTTGTCTCCAGCTTATCGTTCACCTACGCCCTGACGGTGACCGGCAAGAGCACGGAGATTCGTGAAGATGCCAAAAGCGAGATCGGTGCCTTTTTCCATATCAAGCAGAGCTTTGAAGAGAAGAGCCCGGAGTGGTTTTTCCTTTCCCGCATCGAGGCCGCGGTAATTACCGCTGGAGGTTCCATTGCTGGCGCCATCATCGACTACGAAGATGAGGTTCGTCGAGCCAAATCGGACTTCAACAACCGTATCCGTGATGGCGTAGTGGTCAACCGCCTGCGGATGGCCGCGGTACTACTACTCTTTCGGGTCCTCTTCATCATGGGATTCGGTTATGTGATGACCCAACTAGGACTGGGTATCGCCGATGTTACGGTCGAAAAACAGGAAGACCTGGAGTGGCTACCGATGGCAGTCGCCTTTACCGGCCCGGTACTACTCAATCTTTTCAAAGACCTGTGGAAGGCAATCACACTCTCCGGCCACACCTACAATCGAGACAGACGGATACATCGCGCCAAAATCAAGAAATACAACGATCAGATGGCCGCCATCCACTTTGCCCTGGAGGTAGCCCGAGAGGCGATCAAGGATTTCACTATAGACTGGCAGGAGAACGACTCTCGCCCCACTCTGCGCCTCCTCACCGCCCTGCGTGACGAGGAGCTATCCGACGAGATCACTCCACCACTACTGGTAATGATTACCGAGAGTGTGCGCCGAATAGGGCGCAAGATCATTCGCAGCAAGGAGCCACAAGCGCATGACCATCCCCAGCCATAACCGCCGAGAGCAGTTTGGTGCTCGACACGCACTGACCCGTTTAGCCTTCGCCTTTGTATTGGTCTTCGCCACCTACAACCCCTTCGGCTACTCTTACTTCGACTGGTTAATCGCCTCAGAGAGACAGCAGTGGTCACTTCAACTGCCGCTACTCGGGGAGGTCTTCGTCCCCTACGTCACCATCTCCGCTGAGAAGATACTCGCCGGCCTACTATTACTCGCCGGGTGGATCATCTCCATTCGGGCCACCAGCCGCTCCATCGGACTCGGGGCCCTACTGATCGTTGGTATCGTCCTCACCATCGCCTGGATGGCAATCAACCGTGGCTGGATCGAAGTCAACTTCACTGTCATCGCCGTGATCATCAACATCGTCACCGCCACCGTACTTGGAATCGGTCTCTCCTGGTCCCACTTCCGCCGCCGGATCAGCGGTCAGACCGATGTTGACGATATCGATGAAGAGTAGTCATAACGGACTCAGATCGCCACTGAGATCTGCTGCTGTTCACAGGTTCAGCAATCGCTGATTGAGCCGGGCAACCTGATCCCGTAGCTGTGCCGCCTCTTCAAACTCCAGATCGCGGGCGTGAGCGTACATCTGCTTCTCCAGTCGGGTGACCTCCCGCTGCAGCTGAGCCGGATCTTCCCCACCGTAGAGCGGCTCTGGTTCAGCCACTCGACCACCACGACCACGCCCACGGATACGCGCTGAAGATGCCTCCAGGATATCTCCAACCGCCTTGGTAATGGTCTGAGGGGTAATCCCGTGTTCAGCGTTATACTCCATCTGGCGTTGCCGCCGTCGTTGGGTCTCCTCGATCGCCCGCGCCATCGATCCAGTAACCGTCTCGCCATAGAGAATCGCACGCCCCTCAGCGTTACGAGCAGCCCGACCAATGGTCTGCACCAAGGATCGGTAAGAGCGCAAAAAACCCTCCTTGTCGGCATCAAGAATCGCTACCAGCGAGACCTCGGGCATATCGAGCCCCTCTCGCAACAGATTGATGCCCACAACCACATCGGTCTCCCCCAACCGCAACTGTCGAATAATTTCCATCCGTTCCACGGTATCGATGTCGGAGTGGAGGTAACGAACCTGGATCCCCAACCCGGAAAGATAGTCGGTCAAATCTTCTGCCATCCGTTTGGTGAGGGTGGTCACCAACACCCGTTGATCGCGCTCCAGTCGCAGCCGAATCTCACTCAGCAGATCATCCACCTGCGTTGTGGCTGGCCGCACCTCCACTTCGGGGTCGAGCAGACCGGTGGGGCGTACAACCTGCTCAACCACCTCCCCCCCACTCTGTTCCAATTCATAAACCCCGGGAGTCGCTGAAACGTGGATCATCTGCGGTGCCAGACGCTCAAACTCCTCGAACTGTAGAGGCCGATTGTCGAGCGCCGAGGGGAGCCGAAAGCCGTACTCCACCAGGTTCTCTTTGCGTGAACGATCTCCCCGGTACATCCCCCCCACCTGCTGCACCGTGACATGGCTCTCATCCACCACCAACAGCGCATCCCGAGGGAGATAATCCATCAGCGTCGGCGGTGGTTCCCCAGGAGATCGCCCCGAAAGATAGCGAGAGTAGTTCTCGATACCGCTACAGTAGCCCAGTTCACTCATCATTTCGAGGTCGTAACGAACCCGCTGTTCCAGTCTTTGAGCCTCTACCAGACGGTTTCCGTCACGCAACTGCTGTAACCGCTGCTGTAGCTCCACCTTGATCAGATCGATCGCATCGAGCACTGTCTGACGAGAAGAGACATAGTGGGTCTTGGGGTAGATGGTAACCCGAGGCAGAGCGTGCAACAGCTCTCCGGTAAGCGGGTCGAAACGCTGAATCGCCTCGATCTCCTCATCAAACAGCATCACCCGGATCGCCTCACGATCCGAGTCGGCCGGGAAGATATCCACCACCTCCCCTCGCACACTGAAGGTCCCTCGTTTCAGTTCGGTATCATTACGACTGTACTGCAGCTCGGTCAACCGACGCAGAATCGCTTGACGATCAATCAGTTCACCCCGCGACAGGTGCAATACCATTCCCAGATAGGCATTGGGATCTCCCAACCCGTAGATTGCAGAAACGGTAGCAACGATGATGGTATCCCGGCGCTCCAACAGCGCCTTGGTGGCTGAAAGCCGCATCTGCTCGATGTGATCGTTAATCGATGCATCCTTCTCAATAAAGGTGTCTGTGGTGGGAACATAGGCCTCGGGCTGGTAGTAATCATAGTAGGAGACAAAATACTCCACGGCATTGTGGGGAAAGAACCCCTTCATCTCCCCATAGAGTTGTGCCGCCAAGGTCTTGTTGTGAGCAAGGATCAGTGCCGGACGCTGAACCCGTTCGATAACATTGGCAATCGTGTAGGTCTTACCGGAACCCGTCACCCCTAGCAGTACCTGATGAGCCAGACCATCTTCCACTCCTGCCACCAGGGCGGCTATGGCGGCAGGCTGATCACCCGCCGGATCATAGTCGGAAACCAACTGCAAAGAACGATCATTCACCAGACAACTCCTGAGGATGCAGAGCCATGGGGAGTACAGTATAGTATGTCCCCGTCACCAGAGCAGCGCGGGGAGCCCCGGTCCGCAGTAGTGCCCTGTGGCAGCCCTATTCACCGTTGCAGGAGCTCACGCAGTTGTCGATCAAACTCTCTCACAGGGTTGGACGCATCCAACCCTCACCCACTCTGGCGGTCACCGCACTAGCTGCACAACTGCGGCGCGAGGGCAAGGATATCATCGGATTGGGTGCGGGCGAACCGGACTTCGACACCCCCGACCCGATCAAGCAGGCGGCCATCAACGCAATCGAGGCCGGTTTCACCAAATATACCGCCGTTGATGGAACCGTCACACTGAAACAGGCGATCATCGACAAGTTCCAGCGTGACAACGGACTCGACTACGGTCTCGATGAGGTGATGGTGAGCTGTGGCGGCAAACAGGTCTTCTACAACCTCTGCCAGTCACTGCTCGACCCCGGTGACGAGGTGATCATACCGGCCCCTTACTGGGTCTCCTACCCGGACATGGTACTACTGGCAGACGCCACGCCGGTCTTTATCGAGGCCGGGATCGACCAGGGATTTCGCATCACAGCCGAGCAGCTGGAGGCGGCAATCACTCCTCGGACCCGACTCTTCGTCCTCAACACCCCTTCCAACCCCACCAGTGTTCTCTATCGATCAGAGGAGCTGGCAGCACTGGGAGAGGTGTTACGCCATCACCCCGAAATAGTGATCGCCTCGGACGATATCTACGAACATATCCTGCTTGGGGATACCCCCTTCAATAACCTGCTGATGGTGAACCCCGACCTCAAGCCACGCACCGTCGTCATGAACGGGGTATCGAAGGGCTACTCCATGACCGGATGGCGTATCGGCTATGCTGGGGGGCCCGCACCACTGATCCGGGCCATGACCAAAATCCAGTCCCAGAGCACCTCCAACCCCACTTCAATCTCGCAGGCAGCGGCCGAGGCGGCACTCGCCGGCGACCAAGCCTTTATTGAAGAGATGAATCGAGCCTTCCGTGAACGCAACCGATTCATTACCACCCACCTCAACAGTATCCCCGGCATCCGGGTACTACCCTCTGAGGGGGCATTCTACTCCTTTGCTCAAATCGAAGAAGCGATTGACCGCATCGATGGGGTCGACAACGACACCGAGTTCGCTTCGATGCTGCTAAATCACGCCGGGGTAGCGGTGGTCCCGGGATCGGCCTTCGGCATGGCCGGGTATATTCGACTCTCCTTCGCCACCAGCATGGAGAACCTGCAACAAGCCATCGAACGGATGAAAGCCATCCTCGTCTGAGACCCACTCGCCACCATGAAGTTCCTCTTCGACCTCTTTCCGGTTCTGCTCTTTTTCCTCGCCTACAAGCTCTACGATATCTTTGTCGCTACCGCCACGGCCATCGTCGCCTCGGCACTACAGGTCTCGCTCTTCTGGCTACGCCACCGTCGCTTTGAAAAGATGCACCTGCTCACCCTGGGGCTCATCACCATCCTTGGCGGGGCAACGCTACTGCTACAAGACCCGATCTTCATCAAATGGAAGGTGACCGTAGTCAACTGGGCCTTTGCCCTCGCCTTCATCGGCAGTCTGTACATCGGTGACCGCCCCCTGATTCAGCGAATGATGGATGAGACCATCCGTCTGCCGCAGCCGGTCTGGAACCGACTCAACTGGAGCTGGGCCCTCTTTTTTATCGTCGTCGGACTGATCAACATCTACGTCGCCTTCTATTACGCCCCAGAACTGGACGAGAAGTCACGCGAGGAGATCTGGGTCAACTTCAAACTGTTTGGGGTCATGGGGCTCACCTTCACCTTCATCATCATCCAGGCCTTCTACATGGCGCGCCACATCAAACCGGAAGAGGGTACGGAGATGGACTCTTCGGATTAGAAATGAAGGGAACGTTTGTCATTGCCTGCAACTGATTTCAGGGGTGAGCTGAACAGTTACCGAAAAAAGTGGTTTTTGACACTGGTAATAGGGAGCGCTTTCTCGTACACTAGCGCGCGCTGTCTGACTCGAGAGGATAACACCATGGTGCCCCACCGAGTGAGCGGGTGCTTAGCTCAGCTGGGAGAGCATCGCCCTTACAAGGCGAGGGTCGCAGGTACCGGCCTGTCACGCCGGGGGTCGCGGGTTCGAGTCCCGTCCGCTCCGCCACTCTACCAAGGGGTGTGTCCAATTTCGGACGCACCCCTTTTTTTATTCCTTCGGAACGATCCACCATACCCTCCTATCTATCGTTGCAAAAGTTTATCTGTTCAGGAGCCCCCCCCTGAATAGTTACACGAAAGTTTTGCAACGACTCCCCCCAAGGATACGGTTTTTTTCAGACGTCCGGGACGGTACAATCCCCCGGCATCGCAGTCTGACTGCTTCTTGCGACCACTATCGCCCCCCGAGTTGGAGAGAGCCCCCTATGTTACAGAAGATTCATGACCAGGCGCAGAGCTGGATCGCCTGGGTAATCGTCGGTTTGTTGAGCATCCCCTTCGCCCTTTGGGGAATCAACTCTTACTTCGACGGAGGTGGTAGTGGAGTGGTGGCCGAGGTGGATGAGATCGAGATTTCACTCAACGACTACCAACGTTCACTTCAACAGCAGCGCCAGCGTATCCGTGCCCTGCTGGGAGCCAACTACAGCCCCGAGATGCTGGAGAACCCACAAATGCGGCGAGCGGTCCTTGACGCCATGATTGAAAACGAGCTATTGACCCAGACACTACGACAGCAAGGATATCGTATCGATGATGCCATGTTGTTGACACAACTGGGGCGAGTCGAAGCATTCCAGCGGAACGGCAGCTTTGATCCGGCGCTCTACGAACAGTTGCTTGCCCAGCAGGGGATGAGCACCACCTTTTTCGAAGCCAGCCTGAGTAACGACTTGGTTCAATCACAGCAGCGTAACGCCTTTCGCAGTGCCGCCTTCGTCACCGCCACCGAGATGTCGGAGATGGTGCGATTACGGGACCAACAGCGCTCGGTGCGACTGCTGACGCTGCCCGCCACCGTCGACCAACTCAGCGATCAGACCGTGACTGAAGAGGTGATCGAACGTCGCTACAACGACTCCGGCCACCGCTATGAGACCCCGGAACAGCTCACCATTCGCTACATCGAGATTGCCGTAGCCGACCTGGGGGCGGATGCGAGCGTGACCGAACAGGAGATCGAATCGCTCTACCAGCAACGAAAATCGGGACTCATGGCTGAAGAGGAGCGCCACGCTCGCCATATACTGGTCGAGATCAATACCGATCGAAACGAGCAGTCGGCACTGGAACGAATCCAGCAGGTGGAACACCGCCTGCAACAGGGAGAACCGTTCGAGGCGCTAGCCAAAGAGTTCTCTGACGACCCGGGATCGGCCCAGGCCGGTGGAGATCTCGGCTTCTTCTCCCGTGGAATCATGGTGCCGGAGTTCGACGACGCCGTGTTTTCCCTTGCAATCGGATCCACATCTGCCCCGGTCCGTACCGATTTCGGCTATCACCTGATCCACCTGGAGGAGGTCCAGGCAGCCACACTACGCAGCTATGATGAGGTTCGCCCGGAACTGTTGAGTGAACTGCAGCGACGTCAAGGGGAAGAGCGCTTCTACGAGCAGGTCGAGACCGTCTCCAATCTCGCCTATGAACAACCGGACTCACTCGATGGAGCAGCCACTGCGATTGGAATCGAGGTACAGGAGAGCCCACTCTTCGATCGCCAGGGAGGGGAGGGCATCAGCGCCAACCCGGCCATCGTGCGAGCGGCATTCTCCGATCTGGTGTTACGAGAGGGAAAAAATAGCGATCCGATCGAGCTCAGTGATGACCGAGTGGTGGTTCTGCGCCTGGGGCAGCACCAGCCTGCCAGCAGAATCCCACTGACAGAGGTTCGGTCGCAGGTGGTGGATGAAATTCTGCTACAGCGTGCCCGGGAGCAGGCCCACAGTGCCGGAAGCGCCCTGCTGACCCGACTCCAACAGGGAGAACTTACCCCGGAGCAGGCCGCAACAGAGAGTGGACAGCGCTGGACTGAACAGACACTAATCCAACGCCACGACGCCACCCTGCCATCGGCAGCAGTGAAGCGGGCGTTTCAGTTACGCCAATCCAACCCCGATCAACCGGCCTATGGCGGTAGTGAGACCGCAACGGGTCACACGCTAATCGAACTCAGTGGCGTGGTCGATGGTGACCTCTCCACCCTCGAAGAGGGGGCTCGGAAGCGGGTACGTGGAGAGATGATCGAACAGCAGTGGCAAGGACACCAGCGCAGCTATATCGACTCGCTGTTACGCTCCGCTTCGATCACGGTGAATGAGGAGCTATTGAATTAGGGAGCCCGCTACAACCCCCGCTGTCGAATCATCACCAGAGCCAACAGTAGAAAGAGCGCAGGAACGGTGAAGGCGGTGAGTGCGGGGGGATAATGGTACATCTCCCCTAACCCTTCCCAAACTCTGTTGAAGAGATAAAAACCCACACCAAGCGCCACCCCGACCACCAATCTTCGTCCGGTCGTAAGAGAGCGCCCCTCGGCCACGGAGAAGGGAAGCGCCAACAGCAGCATCACCGCCAAAGAGAAGGGGTAGGCCACCCGATGCCAGAGCGCGTAACAGTAGGGGGCCTGCTCACCACTGCCGCCAACATCAGGGGGACAACGCAGCAACAGCTCATGACTTTGCAACTGTCGGGGCTCACGTGGAGCACAGTGTGGATGGTCCGGAGTGAGCGTCAAAGGTAGTCTCAACTGCGGATAGATGGCCGCCTCGATCTGCTCCCCCTGCAACAGCGTGACCCGAGCCTGCTTCAGAATCCACTCACCATTACGATACCCCCCCTCGACCGCCGCTCCCACCTCCACCACCCGACCCGGTCGAGGCAGCCGCATCCAGCGCACCCCATAGAGTTGACCACCATGGCCAACCTCATCGAGTCGCAAATAGTATTCACCATCCCGAATCCAGCAGACATCCCCGGTGATTCGAGATTGCGGCTGTCCCAACGCATCCTCCTTGACCCGTTCGGCATACTGTCCCATCCAGGGGGCGACCCAGCCCTGATTGGCCATCGCCACCAACAGGAGCGCCAGCAACCCCCAACGCTGTCGCCAGAGTAGCGCGAAGATCGAGACCCCACTGGAGCGCATCACCGTCAATTCATTGGAAGCGGCCAGCCCCCCAAAGGCGAGGAGTCCACCCAGCAAGAGCGCGATCGGCAACATCTTCTCGACCAACTCCGGGACCTTGAGCGTCACCACCACTGCCGCTACCGCCGCACTGTAATCCCCGCGCCCAACATCCTCCAGCTCGTTGGCGTAGGTGGAAAACCAAGCGATAGTGATCAACACCAACAGCGTCAGACCGACCCCACGAAGCAGGGCCCGACCGATATAACTTCCCAGTAGACTCACCGGTGATTCCCGTTTTTCTCTGGCACTAGACGCCCCTATCCCTAATAATACAGTCCAATCAATACTCCCCCCGACGGACCGCTTGATCCACTATTCTACATCGGAGACCACCATGACTGAGATCGACTTTGCAGTAACCACCTCCCGACCGGAGGGAATCCGGAGTGACTGTCTGATCGTACTGATCGGTAAAGGGACTCCGCTCTCTTCATCCGCTCGCGATCTCGATAGCCACTGCGAGGGCCAGATTCAGCAGCTGATCGATCGCGGCGACCTGCTGGGAGATGCTGGGGAGACGGCCTGGATTCACCACCCACAGGCAGTCCGCGCTACTCGACTGTTACTGGTAGGATGCGGGGAGAACACCCCTCCCACCAACCTCGATCTTGCCAAAGGGCTGACCGCGATGACAACACAGCTGATCAACAGTGGCTGTAAAGCGGCTCACCTGATGACCGATTCAGAGATGGATCAACCGCTGCAACGGTGGTGTCGGCTGGTCATCAAGCAGTGCACCGCTGCCCACTACCACTATCTTGCCCCTGGCAGCCCCCCTCCTGCTCAAGATCGTCCAAAACTGAAACGAATCACCTTTACCGTTACATCGAGATCACAGGCCAATCAGATCCGGCAAGCGATCACCGAAGGCAGTGCCATTGCCGCCGGTACGATACTGGCACGCACGCTCGGCAATCTCCCGGCCAATATCTGTACCCCAGACTATCTGGCTCGACAGGCACAACAGCTCGTGCGCAATCAGAAGCAGATGCAGAGCCGGACACTCAACGAGGCCGAGATGAAAAAGCTCGGCATGGGGGCGCTGCTGGCCGTGGCCCAGGGCGCCGATCGACCGGCAAAGATGATCATCTGTGAATACCACGGTGCCCCCAAAAACCAGCCCCCTACGGTACTGGTGGGCAAGGGAGTCACCTTCGACTCTGGAGGCATCTCACTCAAGCCCGGTGCCCGCATGGATGAGATGAAATTTGATATGTGTGGTGCCGCTGCTGTACTCGGTACGCTGCTGGCGGTGCGCCAACTCGAGCTTCCACTCAATCTGATCGGCATCATACCGGCGACCGAGAACCTTCCCAGTGGCAAGGCAACCCGCCCCGGGGATGTCGTCACCAGTATGTCTGGTACCACGATCGAGATACTCAACACCGATGCCGAGGGTCGACTGATCCTCTGTGATGCGCTCAGCTATGCTGAACGTTTCAAGCCTGATGAGGTGATCGATATCGCCACCCTCACCGGAGCTTGTGTAGTGGCACTGGGAAAACATGCCAGTGGACTGCTCAGCAACGATGATGGGTTGGCCACTGCACTGCTTGCCGCGGGAGAGGAGTCGGGGGATCGTGCCTGGCGACTGCCGTTGTGGTCAGAGTATCAACCCCAGCTCGACTCCAACTTTGCCGACCTGGCCAATATCGGTGGTCCCGAGGCGGGAACCATTACCGCTGCCTGCTTCCTCTCACGCTTTGTGGAGAAGCAGCGCTGGGCCCACCTCGACATCGCCGGGACCGCCTGGTTACAGGGCAAGGAGAAGGGAGCCACCGGCCGTCCGGTGGCGCTGCTGGTACAGCATCTGCTCAACAAGGTGACCTCCGGGTAGTGGTACCGATGGCCCGGATCGACTTCTATATCGTCCGCACCGGAACCGCACTGCAGGTTGCCTGCAAACTGGCAGAGAAGGGTTACCAGGCCGGGCTGGCGACCCACATCCAGGCCCGCTCCGCTGACCAAGGCCGTGAACTGGATGAGCTGCTCTGGAGCTTTCGCCCCAACAGCTTCGTACCCCACCAGGGTATCGAACAGGAGATCCCTCCCGATCTCCCCTCCCCTGACCGGATTGCACTCCTGATCAATCTGGTACCGGAAGCTCAGGACTATTTCGATGATTATCCACGAGTAGCCGAGATCGTGGAGCCCTGTAGCGTGGTTGCCGGGCGTGATCGTTATCGTCACTACCGCCAACAGCGACACACCCTGCACAACCATCACCTGTAACGAAACCTGAAAGAGGGTCGAATCCCGGTGATTATTGTATACTCTGCGCCGCTTCATACCGTCTTTGGTCCCGTGCCGATCCCCGATTCGCATGCGCCACCCTGTGCCGAGAACCAGACTACCCCCAATCACCCCGACCTCCAGAGGCAGAAGACTCTCGATGGAAAAACGCTACGACCCACACGCAATCGAACAACACTGGTATCAACACTGGGAGAGTAAGGGCTATTTCGCCCCCAGTGGCACGGGATCTCCCTACTGCATCATGATCCCCCCCCCCAACGTCACCGGGACACTCCCTATGGGTCACGCCTTCCAGGATACCCTGCTGGCTACCCTGATCCGCTACCATCGAATGAAGGGGGAGAACACCCTGTGGCAGGCGGGTACCGACCATGCCGGGATCGCTACTCAGATGGTCGTAGAGCGGCAGCTGAATGAGGCCGAAAAGACCCGTCACGATCTAGGCCGGGAGGAGTTCATCAACCAGGTGTGGGAGTGGAAAGAGCACTCTGGTGGCACCATCACCCGACAGTTGCGACGAATGGGCTCCTCTCTCGACTGGGAGCGTGAGCGCTTCACCATGGATCAAGGACTCTCGGATGCGGTGCATGAGGTATTTGTCCGCCTCTACGATGAGGGGCTGATCTACCGTGGCAAGCGGTTGGTGAACTGGGATCCGGTACTCCACACCGCGGTCTCCGATCTCGAGGTGGTCTCGACGGAAGAACAGGGCCATATGTGGTACATCCACTATCCGATCGCCGATGAGGATGGCAATGCCACAACAGAACGACTCACCGTTGCAACCACCCGTCCCGAAACCCTACTAGGAGACAGTGCGGTCGCCATCCACCCCAACCACCCCACCCTGGCGGGACTGATTGGGCGCCAAGTGGTACTCCCGCTCTGTGACCGTACCATTCCGATCGTCGCAGATGAGCATGCTGACCCGGAGAAGGGAACCGGCTGCGTCAAAATCACCCCGGCACATGATTTCAATGACTATGCCGTCGGTCAGCGCCACAACCTCCCCCTCATCAATGTCTTCACTATCGATGCCCGCATCAACGATGAGATGCCGCCACGCTATCACGGTATGGAGCGCTACGATGCCCGCCGTGCGATTGTGACAGACCTGGAGGCTGCGGGACTACTCGATCGTGTTGAGCCACACACGCTGATGGTTCCCCGTGGGGACCGTTCTCACACCGTGATCGAGCCATTTCTCACCGACCAGTGGTTCGTCCGCACCGAACCACTGGCCACTCCGGCCATCGCTGCCGTGAAGTCCGGCCAGATCAGATTCGTACCCCAGAACTGGGAAAAGACCTACTTTGAGTGGATGAATAATATCGAGGACTGGTGCATCAGTCGTCAAATCTGGTGGGGTCACCGGATTCCGGCCTGGTACGATGAAGCCGGTAACACCTATGTCGCTGCTAGTGAAGAGGCGGTTCGGGAAAAGTACCAGCTCGCACCCGAACTGCCCCTACGACAAGAGGAGGATGTACTCGATACCTGGTTCTCTTCCGCCCTATGGCCCTTCTCTACCCTGGGGTGGCCTCACCAAACGACCGAGTTGAAAACCTTTTACCCCACCAGCGTTTTGGTAACCGGTTTCGATATCATCTTCTTCTGGGTCGCACGAATGATCATGATGGGGCTGAAGTTCATGGGAACGGTACCCTTTCATGAAGTCTACATGCATGGTCTGGTTCGAGATGCCCACGGCCAGAAGATGTCAAAGTCCAAAGGGAACGTCCTCGACCCCATCGACCTGATTGACGGCATCGACCTCGATACCTTGCTGAAGAAACGGACCACCGGACTGATGCAGCCACAGATGCGCAAGGCGGTAGAGGAAGCCACCCGCAAGGATTTTCCTGACGGTATTCCCTCCTTCGGCACCGATGCCCTGCGCTTCACCTTCGCCGCCCTTGCTTCAACCGGTCGAGATATCAATTTCGATCTGAAGCGCACCGAAGGCTACCGAAACTTCTGCAATAAAATCTGGAATGCCGCCCGTTACGTATTGATGAACACCGAAGGGGAGGATTGTGGTCAAGAGGGAGGGGAGATTACCCTCTCCACCGCCGACCACTGGATCATCAGCCGACTACAAGAGGCCGAGGCCGAAGTGGAACGAGCCTTCAACACCTATCGTC
>CAYFOQ010000007.1:0-18332 GCA_964344735.1 uncultured Piscirickettsiaceae bacterium | reverse complement strand
CGGGCCGCTACCGCACTCTACGAGTTCACCTGGAACGACTACTGTGACTGGTATCTGGAGCTCTCCAAACCGGTACTCTACAGCGATCAGAGTAGTCCAGCCGCTGTACGAGGGACCCGACACACCCTGGCACGGGTACTGGAAGCGCTGTTACGCCTAAGCCACCCGATCATGCCCTTCCTTACCGAGGAGATCTGGCAACGAATTGCCCCACTGGCTGGGAAGCCACTTGAAGACCACCCCAGCATCATGCTGGAGCCCTTTCCCTCTGTCGATGAGTCCCGAGTCAACCCCGAAGCGACAGCCGAGATGGAGTGGGTCAAGGGATTTATTCTCGGTATTCGCTCGATTCGGGGAGAGATGGATATTCCTCCCGGAAAACCACTGACGGTACTGATTCAGGATGCCTCAGAATACGATCTGAAGCTGCTGCAGAGCCACCGCACTACGCTTGATACCCTGGCACGATTGGACTCCATCGAACAGCTCGCAGCCGGTGTCGAACCACCACAGTCGGCTACGGCACTTGCTGGAGAGATGAAAATATTGATCCCGATGGCCGGTCTGATCGACAAGGAGGCAGAGTCGAAACGATTACAGAAGGAGCTCGAAAAGAGCGCTGCGGAAATTCTCCGTCTTAGTCAGAAACTGGAGAACCCCCAATTTGTGGAACGAGCTCCGGACCAGGTGGTGCAACGCGAACGGGATCGACTGTGTGATGTGGAAAATCGCCAGCAGCAGCTACAGCAACAGCTAGACAAGATCGCTGCACTCTGATGGTCATGTCCCGATTCCTGCTCCTGATCCTGTTGGGTCTCGTGACCACATCGCCACTTACCGCTGCGGAACGTTACATCACCGGCATCCCGATTCCACTTCGGGCTGAACCGGATCCGGCCAATCGCAAGATTCTGCAACTCTTACCGATTGGAGAGGCAGTGATCGTGGAAAAGGAGGTACAGGAGGGATTTGCTCGGGTCACCACCCATTCCGGTATCAGCGGCTGGATTCCAACCCGTTATCTCAGCGACACCTCCCCGCTGGTAAAAGGAGGCTCGGGAGACACCCAGAAGCTGGTACAGTGTGAACTGGAGGTCACCAGCCAGAAGAACACCATCCGCAGCCTACAGCAGGAGCGCTCTCTTCTGGAGACCGATATGGAGCGCCTTAAAACGAGTATGCAACGCGCCAACAAGGAGGCCAGTAGCATCCGGGATGTCAGCTCAGAGGCGCTCGGGCTTCAACAGCAGAACGAGACCCTTCAAACGCAGGTTCAACGACAGATCCGTGAGATCGAAATGCTGCAGCAGGAGATCACGACACTACGCCAGCGCAAGGAGCGTGACTGGTTCATCGTTGGTGCTCTGGTCGCACTCACCATGCTGGTTGTCGGCTTCCTTCTGGCACGATCCCGTCGTGGTAACAACCATGACCGCCGAGGAACGCTATATCGCTAAGGCACCTCTAAAAAGCAACTATTCAGGGGGCCTGTAACTGATTCAGATTGCCCCTGAAATTCGTCAGTTCAAGGCAGAAAATGTGAGTTTATCCCTAGGTGACCGCGAGCACTGCTCGTAGCGTCACAGGTGTAAATGACCATTTTCGAACGCAGAAATGACGGATTTCAGGGGTGGGCTGAACAGTTACCTTTTCTCGGGGGTAAATCCTCACCTCAGCACCCTTCGGTGTTACTGGTGGGGAGAGGGAACAAGCAGTCGGGGGAGCCGTCGTAAATAGTCTATCCGAGGAATCTCTCTGGCCCCCAGTCGCCGCAAATGGTCCGACATCATCTGTATATCGAGCAGCTCGATCGGTCCGGTGGGGGCCTCGGTCAAGAGGGTGACCAGAGCGATTTTGGATGCATCGCTTACCCGGGTGAACATCGATTCTCCACAAAACAGCCGCCCGATCTGCACCCCGTAAAGCCCTCCCACCAGCCGATCTTCCTGCCAACACTCCACCGAGTGGGCATGGCCGAGATGGTGGAGTTGGTGGTAGGCGGCGCTCATCTCTGCGGTGATCCAGGTTCCCTCCGTTCCTGGTGAAGCGGTAGTTCTGGGGGCGGCACAAGCGGCGATGACGCGGTCGAAGGCGTGGTTCAAGGTCACCCGGAAAGGCCGCTGACGCAGCCGCTTCTTCAGGCTGCGCGGTAGCCTCAACTCTTCCGTAATGAGCACTGCCCGTGGGTCGGGAGACCACCAGAGAATCGGTTCCCCATCGGAGTACCAGGGAAAGATCCCCTGGCTATAGGCGTTGAGTAGCCGTTCCGGGGTGAGGTCGCCTCCAAACGCCAGTAGCCCGTTGGGTTGCTCCAGCGCCTGATGGGGAGCGGGGAAGGGGGTGTTCGCCCCCTTCCCCAATTGCATGATCAATCGTTGCAAAAGTTTTGGCACTCCTGAATCGCAACACGCTCAAGCACATCCCTGTGTCGCTCGGCTGCGGCCTTCCCTGGCCGCAGACGGTTGCGATTCAGGAGTGCCAAAACTTTTGCAACGATTGATAACAGCCTGGGGTTCAGGTCGACTCAGTCGGGGAGATTATCGAGATAGTGTTCAGCGTCGAGAGCCGCCATGCAGCCACTACCGGCAGAGGTGACCGCCTGACGGTAGACCGGGTCGGCACAATCACCTGCAGCAAATACCCCGAGCACATTGGTCCCGGTAGCATAATCGCGCTCACTATTGCGCACCTTGATATAGCCCTTCTCCATCTCGATCTGGTCCCCGAGAATATCGGTATTGGGCTTGTGACCGATGGCGATAAAGACACCACTGAGCTCCAGCTCTTGCGTGGTACCGTCATTGTGCTGGACTCGAACACCGGTAACACCACTATTGTCACCGAGGACCTCATCGAGTTGATGGTTCCAGAGAATATCGATGTTGCCATCCTCTGCTGCCGCCATGGCAAGAATTTTGTCGGAGAGGATCTTTTCGCAGCGGAAACTGTCGCGACGGTGGATGACCGTGACATGGCTGGCGATGTGTGAAAGGTAGATCGCCTCCTCTACGGCGGAGTTGCCACCGCCCACCACACAGACCCGCTGACCCCGGTAAAAGAACCCGTCACAGGTGGCACAACCGGAGACCCCCTTGCCCATGAATGCCTGCTCCGACTCCAGGCCAAGATACATGGCAGAGGCTCCAGTGGAGACGATCAGTGCGTCGCAGCTGTAGCTCCCCATATCTCCCTTGAGCTGAAAGGGTCGCTGGCTGGTGTCAACCTGCTGAATCATGTCGAAGATGATCTCGGTCTCAAACCGTTCGGCCTGTTTCAGCATGCGATCCATCAGTTCCGGCCCCTGCACCCCCTCCGGCTCTCCTGGCCAGTTATCCACTTCGGTGTTGGTGGTGAGCTGCCCCCCCTGTTGCATTCCAGTGATCATCACCGGTTTGAGATTGGCTCGGGCGGCATAGATCGCAGCGGTATAGCCGGCAGGACCAGATCCCAGAATAAGCAGACGACAGTGCTTCACTTCGCTCATATCAGATAAACTCCAAAAAGTGGGTTCAACGAAAAAAGGGGTTGAGCGAATTGTACCCGAGTCGGCAAAAGAAAACCCCATCCAACGTATCCGCTCGTGTGTGCCTGGCTGCCTGTGATTCGTACACTGAACGCCGTGGATGAGGTTCACTCCGAATGCTAGGACGGTGGTGTGGTATGTCAACAAAAAAAGCAACTATTCAGAGGGGACTGTAACGGATGCTGCTGTCCCGGAGGTTCGGTTTTTGGTAGAATGCTGCGCTCTATTTACCCCCCTGGAGTGATCGATTGGCCCGGAAAAAGAACCAGGGCGAGCAGCCACACTCAACCCCTCCGTTGACACAGCCATTGCGTGGACTGCGAGAGGGAGCACTGCTGCTGAGCGCAGTAGTCGTCCTCTATCTATGGGCTTCGCTCGCCACCTATAGCGCGGAGGATCCGGCCTGGAATTTTGCCGGAACCAATATCGGCTATCACAACTCTGGTGGGGTGATGGGAGCCTGGTTTGCCGATATTCTTCTCACCCTGCTCGGTTTGACCGCATGGCTGATCCCCCCAGTATTGGGTGGTCTACTATGGGGCGTCGTCGTAGACCGTGGACGAATTTTTCGTTTCGAGCCACAAATGCTGCTGATTCGGGTTGCCGGACTGTTTTTTGCGCTACTGGGAGGGAGTGGCCTCTCTTATCTCCATTTTCACCGCTTCGATTCCAGCTATCCAGCCCGTACCGGGGGGGTAGTCGGGGAGTGGTTTGGCGACACCTTGGTGGCGGTGATTGGTGGATTTGGCGCCACCGCACTACTGCTCGTACTGTTGATGACGGGACTCTCGCTGTTGACTCACCTCTCCTGGCTCTGGTTGGCAGAGCAGCTGGGAGGAGGGGTCTTGATGCTTTGGGGGAGGGTACGGGCGTTGCCACGACGGATCGAGGATGAAATTGAAGGGGAGAAGGCCAAAGCCAGCCGGGAAAAGGGGGTGGCAGAGGCTCGCAATCGACGCAGTAAACGCAAGAGTCCCCCGCTAAAAATAGAGCCTTCACTCGGTACGATCGAGATCAGTGAGCGGGCCTCGAAGGAGCCGCAGATCTCTCTGCTCGACTCTCTCGAGTCGGAGCGTGAGAGCGATGGTGCGGTGGCTGATCCGCTCTCGCCCCCTCCGCTCTCTCTGCTCAACCCGGCACAACCACAACAGGGGGGGTACTCCCATGAGACCCTGAAGACCCTTTCGGCGCTGGTGGAGCAGAAGTTGCTGGAGTTTGGGGTCGAAGTAGAGGTGGTGGCGGTCCAGCCCGG
Source organism: uncultured Piscirickettsiaceae bacterium (assembly GCA_964344735.1). Taxonomy (GTDB): domain Bacteria; phylum Pseudomonadota; class Gammaproteobacteria; genus Thiopontia. Next base: position 13,557 of record CAYFOQ010000007.1, on the reverse strand, counting down.
CCCGGTGATCACTCGCTTCGAGCTTACCCCGGCCCCCGGAGTACGAGCCAGCCGGATAACTGGGCTATCGAGTGATCTGGCCCGCTCTCTGGCACTGCAGAGTGTACGAGTGGTGGAGGTGATCCCCGGAAAGTCGACCATTGGGCTGGAGATCCCCAATGAAAATCGGGAGATCGTCTATCTCTCTGAGATTCTCTCCTCACAGCAGTATGAGCGCTCCCGGGGGGCACTCTCCCTGGCGCTGGGAAAAGATATCTCCGGGCAGCCCGAGGTGGCTGACCTGACCCGGATGCCCCACCTGTTGGTGGCTGGCACCACCGGCTCTGGTAAATCGGTCAGTGTCAACACCATGATTCTCAGTCTGCTCTTCAAGTACACCGCCGATTATGTCCGTCTCATCATGATCGACCCGAAGATGCTCGAGTTGTCGATCTACGAAGGAATCCCCCACCTGTTGGCGCCGGTGGTGACCGACATGGATGAGGCTGCCAGTGCGCTACGCTGGTCTGTGGCAGAGATGGATCGGCGCTACAAACTGATGTCAGCGATCAGTGTCCGTAGCATCAGTGCCTACAACAGTAAGGTAAAGGGGGCGAGCGAGTCCGGGGAACCGCTGCTGGATCCCCTCTGGAACGAGGATGGCGGGGAGACTCCCCCGGTACTCTCTCCGCTGCCCTACATTGTGGTTGTGGTGGATGAGTTGGCCGATCTGATGTTGCAGGTTGGGAAGAAGGTAGAAGAGCCGATCATCCGTCTGGCACAGAAGGCGCGGGCGGCCCAGCGTCCTTCTGCAGATGTCATTACCGGACTGATCAAAACCAACATTCCGAGTCGAATCGCCTTTCAGGTCTCCTCACGTACCGACTCTCGGGTGATTCTAGATCAGAACGGAGCCGAGACCCTGTTGGGCCGGGGAGATATGCTCTATATGCCGATCTCTGCGGGTGGAATTCCCGCTCGGGTTCACTGCGCCTTTGTCGAAGATGACGAGGTGGTGCGGGTGGTCGATCATCTGCGTAGCGCCGGGGCTCCGGCTTATGATGAGGGGGTGTTGACCACCCCCGATGGAGGGGAGCAGGGCGGTGGAGAGGGTGGTGGCCTGAGTGATGCCGAACAGGACCCACTCTATGATGATGCGGTGCGGATTGTCACCGAGAGCCGTAATGGCTCGGCCTCCAATATCCAGCGGCGATTGAGTGTCGGTTACAATCGGGCGGCACGGATGGTTGAGGCGATGCAGATGGCGGGGGTGTTGAGTCCTCCTGGCTCCAATGGTCAGCGTGAGGTATTGGCACCTGCCCCAGTGGAGGTCGAGTGAGTCGGCGCTGGTGGTGGGGCGTCTGTTGGGGGCTTGCCGTTCTCATGCCGGTACAGGCCGAAATCGAGCAGCCGCTACAGCGGTTACAACAGACGTTGGAGCGATACCAGACCCTCGAGGGGCGGTTCGAACAGCGGTTGTTGAGCACAGATGGCGAGGTACTGGAGAAGGGGAACGGCTCCTTTGCACTCTCCCGTCCGGGACGGTTTCGCTGGGACCATGAGTCCCCCTATCCTCAACAGGTGGTAGGGGATGGCCGCCGGGTCTGGTTCTACGATCCGGAGCTGGAGCAGGTGGTGGTACGGGAGCAGCGCCCCATTCTCTCTTCGACTCCGATCGGGGTGCTGGTTGGAGATCGACGACTCGATCAGATCTTTCGGCTACTGGCTGCCGGTGAGGAGTCCGAGCGCTGGTGGATCGAGGTGGTCCCGACCCAACGTATGAGTGAGGTAGAACGGATGCGGTTGGTGCTGCAGGAGGATCGATTGGAGTCGATCGAGGTGGTTGACCCCCTGGGGCAACGTAGCCAGATTCACTTTCTGCAGTTACAACAGAATCGTCCCCTGGCACCATCCCTGTTTGAATTCGTGGTTCCATCAGGGGTGGATCAGATCGGTGAGCCGTAACTCCTCCCCCCATTCGATCCCGTTGGCAGAGCGGGTTCGTCCCCTTGCCCTGGAGCAGTTCGTTGGTCAACCCCAACTGTTGGGGGCTGGAGAGCCGTTACGCGAGTCACTGCAGCGTGGAACACTCCACTCGATGCTCTTCTGGGGGCCGCCGGGGTGTGGCAAGACCACGCTGGCCCGGCTGATTGCCGACCACTTTGGGGCCGAATTCATTGCCCTCTCCGCAGTACTGGCGGGGGTCAAGGATATCCGTGCCGCGATCGATCAGGCCCGACAGGCACAGCAGTTACAACGGGCCACGATCCTCTTTGTCGATGAAGTTCACCGTTTCAATAAGGGACAGCAGGACGCCTTCCTCCCCCATGTCGAGGATGGTACCGTCACCCTGATCGGGGCCACTACCGAAAACCCCTCATTCGAGCTTAACAATGCCCTGCTCTCCAGGGCCCGACTCTATCGCCTACAGCCGCTGCGGGCAGAGGATATCGAGACCATCATCACTCAGGCGCTGGAGCGTGAAGGGGTGAAGCTGCAACTACCGCCAGAGGGGATGGCTACCGTGGTGGCGGCGGCCGATGGTGATGCCCGTCGTGGACTCAATCTGATCGAGATCTTGCTGGGGATGGCAGAGCCAGAGAGAGAGAAGAGTGGGGGGTGGAGGGTCACTGCCGATCAAATTTCCCGTACTGTGGCCGAGGGTGGACGACGTTTCGACAATAGGGGGGACCTCTTCTACGATCAGATTTCAGCACTCCACAAGTCGGTGCGCGGCTCCAGTCCGGATGCAGCACTCTACTGGTTCGCCCGGATGATCGATGGTGGAGTCGATCCGCTCTATATTGCCCGGCGGGTGGTGAGGATGGCGAGTGAGGATATTGGCAATGCTGATCCCCGGGCACTGCAGATTGCGCTCGATGGTTGGAATACCTATGAGCGGCTCGGCAGTCCGGAAGGGGAGTTGGCACTGGCTCAGGCAATCTGCTATCTTGCAGTGGCACCAAAAAGTAATGCCGTCTACAAGGCCTGGAATCGAGCTTTGGAGGAGGTGAAGCGAGGAGGGAGTCATGAGGTTCCGGTTCATCTCCGCAACGCTCCGACTAAACTGATGAAACGGCTGGGGTATGGTCACGACTACCGTTATTCGCACGATGAGCCGGAGGGGTATTCCGCTGGAGAGCGATACTTTCCCCAGGAGCTGGGTGAACGGTACTATTATGAGCCGGTTGATCGTGGATTGGAGATTCGTATCGGTGAGCGTCTGGCTCACCTACGAGCACTTGATCGTCAGGCCCGAAGTCGAGAGTCGTAAAGGCACCTCTAATCGAATCCGGCACGGTTTCTGCTATCCGGTCGATGGGTGTCAAAAACGGGAGAAGAGCTAGCGATGTCGAGTGAAGAGTTGAAGTCGTTTCTGGCCAACTGGCTGGCGGAGATCGATGAGTTTTCCCTGCGCAGTCTCCATCATCGTCTGATCAAGAATGGGGTCTGTAGCAAGAGTAGTTCACGCCGGGAGCTTTCCAAGATATTGATGGAGCTCGAGGATGAAGAGGTGTTGAGCCTGATTCGGGTGGATGATTTCGATGAGGATGACCGTTTTCGTGACAGCCCGATCTGGACTGCATTTCGTAACGAGTAGTGTAACGTATGCCCGCCCTCACCCCAACCCTCTCCCCCTGGGAGAGGGTTGGGGTGAGGGGAGGGGCGGCAATCCGAATCGGTTGCCGAGGAACTACTCCGGCGTGCTCTTTAGCTGTCGCAGCACCTCGAATGGATTTTCACGCTCCCTGTCGACCGGTGTCTCATCCTGTAGCCAGGGGCTGGCACTGCACTGCTCTGGAGGATGCGTGGCAACGACGGGTATCGACAGGATCAGCTCATCCTCGATGAACTGCTGTAGCGGAAAGGGGGTCTCATCCACCAGAAGTGGTTCGTAATGGGGCGGCAGTCGGTTCTCTTCCTCCTCTGAGTCGACCATGCCCATCTCGAATTGGTGGTGTATTGGGAGGGATAAGGGCTCCATGCAGCGTTGGCATAAAACCTCAGTTTCTACCTTGATCTCTCCAGTTAACACACTGACTCCACTTTCATCGACGGAGAAATTCAAGGTAGCTTCCAGCACACCATCGTGACCGTGAAGAAGAGAGTGGGCCCGCTCCAGATCGGCCAGAGGAAGGTGTCGATGCAGTGTCACTCCGGCATAGGCCAGTTGTCGAGCAGTGCGGGATTCGGTTGTGGTTTGGCGCTTCATGGAGAGGGAAGGTATGATGGTCGACTTTCAGTCGATGATAGATGACCGCCGATGGAACTTCCACTGCCACTCGTCCTGGGTTCCAGCTCCCCCTTTAGAAGAGAGCTGCTCTCCCGGTTGCAACTCCCCTTTACCACACATGCCCCAGAGATCGATGAAAGCCGCCATCCGGGGGAGTCGGCGACGATGTTGGTAGAGCGGTTGGCGATCGAGAAGGCAAAGCGGGTGGCCGTAGACTATCCTGCCCATCTGGTAATCGGTTCCGATCAGGTGGCGGTGATCGATGGAGAGATCCTCGGTAAGCCGGGGTCACATGAGGCGGCGACACAGCAGCTTCAGGCGGCATCGGGAGAGCGTGTCCTGTTTTTGACGGCACTGGCGCTGCTGAATAGTAATAGCGGCGCCTGTCACGGGCAGGTGGTCCCCTTCGCAGTGCAGTTCCGAACCCTTTCTCCGGAACTGATTGAACGCTATCTACGCGCCGAGCAGCCCTATCACTGTGCCGGCAGTTTCAAGTCGGAGGGGTTGGGGGTGGTGCTGTTCGAGCGTCTCGAGGGTGAGGACCCCAGTGCCTTGATGGGGCTGCCCTTGATCCAGCTGGTCAGGATGTTGGAACGGGAGGGGGTGGTCATCCCCTGATGATGTCGCTGATCGCAGTGATGGTATCGATACAGGCGAGAGGTCGAAAACGTTGTAGTCGTTCCGCAGCGTGGACCCCATAGCAGACTGCAATGGAGTCGATACCGGCTCGTTGTGCCATCTCCAGATCATATTCGGTATCTCCCACCATCACCGCCTGGGTCGGTGGAATATCCAGTTCAGCCAAAATCTCTTCTACCATCTGCGGGTGGGGCTTGGAGCGGGTCTCGTCCGCACAGCGACTACTGTCGAAGAACCCTTCGAGTTGGCACTGCTGCAGTGACTGGTCGAGTCCACGACGACTCTTGCCGGTGGCGACCGCGAGTTTGTGCCCCTCCTCCTGTAGTCGTTGGAGCTGATCCCGTACCCCGGGGAAGAGATCCTGCGGTCCCAGCTCTTCATTGAAAAAGTGGTTGCGGTAGTGATCTGCCAGGGTATGGGCGAAATCGAGGTTTTCACCCGGATAGAGCTTCTCGACCGCCTCCACCAGTCCTAGACCAATAATGTTGCTGACCTCCTCATCTTCCCGGGGGGAGAGTCCCATATCTTCGATCGCGTGCTGCATACAGCGGACGATGATCTGCTCTGAGTCCATGAGGGTGCCATCCCAGTCGAAGATGATCAGCGGGTAGCGGTGGTCAGTGGGGGGCATGAGGCGCTCTCTCCAGTTGCTCCAGCAGCAGCTGTAAAGGGGGGGGGAGTGGAATCTCGAGCTCCATGGGCTGTCGCTCATGAGGGTGAGGAAAACGGATACGGTGGGCATGAAGAAAGAGTCGCCGTAACCCCAGTGCCTTCATGGTACGGTTGAACGTCTCTTCTCCGTAGCGTTCGTCACCGGCGATAGGGTGACCGATGTGGCTGGCATGGACCCGGATCTGGTGGGTGCGACCGGTAATGATACGCACCCGGGTGAGGGTGGCGCCGGGAAGGTGACGCTCCGGTTGAAAGTGACTCTCTGCCACCTTTCCCGTCGGGTCGACCCGGACGATACGCTCCCCGGAGCGAAGGATCTGTTTGCGCAACGGGGCAGTCACCACTCGTCGTTTTCCCACTTTTCCCGCCACCAGTGCCAGGTACTCTTTCTCGACTTGATGATTACGTAGTGCCTCGTGGAGCGCGCGTAGCGCGCTGCGGCGTTTGGCGACCAGCAAGATACCGGAGGTGGCACGGTCGAGCCGATGGACCAGTTCGTATCCAGTCGCCTCGGGCCGAGTGGCTCGCAGCCCCTCGATCACACCATAACGGATACCACTGCCACCATGGACCGCCATTCCGGCCGGTTTGTCGAGTGCCAGGAGCCATGGGTCCTCATAGAGGATCGCCCGCTCCAACCAGCTAAAGTTACTGTTGTCGATCTCTGGTGGGGGGGGGGAATCAAGTCTCAGGGGAGGGATACGAACCTGGTCTCCGGCCTGCAGACGGTAGGTGGGTTTCACCCGTTTACGGTTGACGCGTACCTCGCCCTTACGCAGAATGCGGTAGATCCTTCCCTTCGGAACCCCCTTCAGGCGGCTGCTGAGATAGTTGTCGATACGCTGATCCTGCTGCTCAGTGGTTACCTCGAGGTACTGTACGGTGGGGGCAGGAGCGTTCATGGTGAGGGCGGTCGGGCACTCTCACCACCCTTGGGGTTAAGGTATCGTGCCAAGGTCTCCAGCAGTAGCTCCTTATTGATCGGTTTGGCGAGGAACTCACTACAACCGGCGGCAGAAAAGGCCTCACGGTGCTGTGGCATGACATTGGCGGTAAGGGCGATGATCGGCAGGGTTCGTCCCTCCTCACGCAGCAGCCGAGTCGCCTCGATCCCATCCATCTCCGGCATCTGCATATCCATCAGAACCAGGTCGAAGGCATGGGAGCGAACCTGCTCGACCGCCTCTACCCCGTTGCTGGCCAGCTCCACATGGTATCCCACCCGTTGCAGCATGGTCCGAATCAGTAGTTGCAGCGCAGGGGTATCCTCGGCCACCAAAATATTCCCGTTAGGTTCCTTGGCTACAACCCCGTCGGTAGTGGCCCTAGCCCTGGTAGTGGCCGTGATCGTCGTGAGCGGAGCACCACGGCGTAGCGGAAGCTGAAGCTGAAAGACCGATCCCTCCCGCTCGCGACTAGAGGCGTCGATGGTACCCCCCATCATCTCAGCCAGATTGAGCGAGATGTAGAGCCCGAGACCACTGCCCCCAAAACGGCGAGAGATTGAACCATCGGCCTGTTCAAAACGGTGAAAGAGTCGATCCATCACCTCGGGTGGCATCCCGATGCCGCTATCCGCCACCTTGAAGAAGAGCTCTTGACTCTCCTCCCACACCGTCACCGTCACTTGGCCTCCAGGGGTAAATTTGATGGCATTGCTCACCAGGTTGTTGAGGATTTGGGAGATCCGATGACAATCCCCGACGTGCTGGAATTTCTGCGGTTGAAGCAGTTCAACGTTGAATTGAAGCCCAGCCTCACGAGCCTGGTGGCTGAAGGTCTGTTCGAGACGGTGAAGAAGATCTTCGAGTTTATAGGGGATCTCCTCGATGGTAAATTTCCCCGACTCGATCTTGGCGATATCGAGAATGTCGTTGACCAGGTTGAGCTGAGACTGTCCGGCCGTGGCGATCGATTGTAGTTGTTGGCGCCGGCCGGGGTCTTGCTCCTCTTCTTGCAACAGTTCACAGTGACCAATGATCGTGGTCAGTGGAGTACGCAGCTCGTGGCTCATCGAGGCCAGGAACTCATCCTTGGCGCGATTGGCCTGTTCCGCCAGTATGCTTTTCTGTCGCAGTTGCTCCATCTGCAGACGTTCGCTGATGTCACGGACATTGGCCATGATCAGCTGCTGACTACTGCTGGAGACGGGGGCCAGGGAGGTCTCGATCGGAATCTCTCGGCCCTCTTTATGCAGTCCGACCAACGGTCGGCTCTTTCCCATGGGACGTGCCACAGGGGCCTGAGTGAACCCCTCTCGTAGCCGACGATGGTCGACCCGCAAACTCTGCGGTAGTAGTCGTTCTACGGAGTGTCCGAGCAACTCCTCTCGACGGTAACCGAAGAGGTTCAGCAAGGCCTGGTTACAGCGCAACAGCGTTCCCTGAGCATCGGCGATCAGGATACCGTCCGGAGAACTTTCAAAAATCCCGATCAGCTCATGGGTTACCTCATCGAAGGCATCGACCAGATGTGCAGTCTCATCATCATACTCCTCGGTGTCGGTCAGCTGCTGGCGCCAATCGGATTGGACTGAACGGGCCTGCTGGGTCAACTGCAGGATGGGTCGGCTGATCGACCCGGAGAGACGGTCGATCACCACCAGAATCAGTAGCAGCAGAAAGACCATCACGACCCCAAGTTGGGTAACCTTATTGACAAAGGGGGCGAGGGCCTCCTCTTGGTCGATCTTGTTGACCAACCCCCAGTTGGTTTCAGGGATAAAGTCGGTGACGGCATAGATGGGGGTCTCGCGATAGTCGACGATATCATCGTAAAAGCCGAGCTCTTGGTTGATTGCTCGGATGATCGGGATATCGCGCTGATCGGCCGCAATGGTTCTATCGTAGCGGGCTGGTTGTTCGAAACGGCGTGGGACGATAAATTGCGCGCTGCCGTCTGCCCCCTTTTGGGCCAGAACGGTCTCCCCGGTTCTTCCCATACCGCTGTAGTTCTGGGTGATTCGTCTCAGCTCATCTCCCTCGCAGTGAACCAGTAGTACACCAAGCGTTTCCCCCTCGAGGATCAGCGGGGAGATCAGAACGATATTCAGCCTATTGTCCGTGGTCCACTCCACATCGAGAATGCGGCTCTGGTGAACCTCCCCAAATGGGTGGGGAGCGCTAGGAGGCTGCGCCATGGTTGGAGAGGTGGTGAGTAGCGGGGTCCCCGTGGTGGTGTAGAGATCAATCTTATTGAGGTCAGGAAGGGCCTGTTGGGCATCACGAAGAATTTTTCTCATGCGCTCGATCTGACCCGGTTGCGGTTGTTGGCTATACCGCTGCAGGGTGAGACGCAACTGGGTACGACCGGAGACCAGATCAGCCCGCTCCAGTTGATGATGAATGAAGGCCTGAATTCGCTCCTTTTGCAGGGCCGAAGTGGTGACCAGATGGTTCTGAGTCTCCTCGATAACCAGATGATAAAAGCCGTAGAGGGTGATGGTCCCGATACCGAAAAGGGTGGAGAAACCCACCAGTAGCAGCGCAATGGCGATCTTGAGTCGAATCGAAACCCTGTTTTCTCGTTGTCTCTTCATGCCCTGTTGCTTGGTTCGGTGGTCGATCGTTCGGTCGCAATCGTATCATCAATGCAAGGCCCATCGTCACTTCCCCAGTGTTGTCACTCCATCTGCGACTTCGCTCAGAATAAAAACCAACCAAAATAGTTGGAATTTCCAGAGAAATGAACTACCATCAATCTCATGATGAAGAGAACTACACAGGATCGAACTTGGCTATCGGCCCTGCTGGCTCTGCTGATGTTGCCAGGGGTGGTGATGGCATCCGAGGGGATGGAGCGTAAAATGGAGAATGGGACTACCGAGGAACGGGCAATCTTTGCGGGGGGCTGTTTCTGGTGTATGGAGCCACCGTTTGAGAAGCTCGAAGGGGTGATCGATGTGGTTTCGGGTTTCACCGGGGGGGTGTTGGAGAATCCCACCTATCAACAGGTGGTCTCTGGGGATAGCGGCCACCTGGAAGCGGTGGAGATTCGATACGATCCGGCACGGATCGACTATCGCACACTGGTAGAGACCTTCTGGCGACAGATCGACCCCACCGATGATGGCGGCTCCTTTGTCGATCGCGGGAGCCAGTATCGTAGCGCTATCTTCGTGATCGACGAGTCACAACGTCGGATTGCCGAGGAGTCGAGACAGCAGCTGGAGCAGTCGGGACAGTTCCAGAGACCGGTGGTGACCCGCATTCTATCTGCTCAAACCTTCTATCCAGCAGAGGATTATCATCAGGATTTCTATCGTACCAACTTTCGCCACTATCAGCGCTACCGTGCCGGATCGGGGCGTGATCAATTCATCGCTGAACACTGGAGCACCTCTCCCTCCACCACCGCGCCCCAGAACGATGGTGGGCGTGTGGCCGCCACCCCCCGTTATCACCGCCCTGACGAGGCAGAGATCCGGCATCGGCTGACGCCATTACAGTATCGGGTTACTCAGGAAGAGGGGACCGAACGAGCCTTCGATAACCCCTTCTGGGACCTCAAGCGCGAGGGCATCTATGTCGATGTGGTTTCGGGTGAGCCGCTCTTCAGTTCAACCGACAAGTATGACTCGGGTACCGGCTGGCCCAGCTTCAGTCGTCCCATCGCCGCTGAGTTCGTGGCCGAGAAGGAGGATAACCGGCTCTGGTTTACCACCCGGATCGAGGTTCGTAGTCGCTACGGGGACTCCCACCTGGGACATCTCTTCGATGATGGCCCCGATCCCACAGGACTACGATACTGTATCAACTCCGCCTCCCTCCGGTTCATTCCCCGTGAGGAGATGGAGCAGTCCGGTTATGGGGAGTATCTCTCCCTTTTTTCCGACCCCTGAGAACTCCTCTCCTCTGGCAGACCGTGTGGAGATCCATGACCGGTTTGCGTAATAGCCACGTTATTACTACTATTACGAGTCTGTTACAAATAATCTGTAACTGTTCAGCTCACCCCTGAAATCCGTCATTTCTGCGTTCGAAAATGGTCATTTACACCTGTAACACTACGAGCAGTGCTCGCGGTCATCTAGTGATAAACTCACATTTTTCTGCCTTGAACTGACGAATTTTAGGGGCAATCTGAATCAATTACAGCCCTTCTGAACAGTTACAATGATCATTTTTCGAGGGTAGAGAGACTCAGGGATACGATGGACCTTTTTAACGATCTACTGGCGGACTACTTTCTGCTCGAAAGGGCAGGAGGAGAGCTGCTGGCGAAATCGTATGATGGAACCCTGGTCTCCCTCTCCATTCTGCTCGCGATTCTGGCCTCCTTTACCACGCTCGACCTGATCTACCAGATGCGCCAGGCGTATCAGCGTGGAGAGACCGTCTACCGTATCTGGTGGGCGGCTGCGGCGGTCTCCCTGGGGGGCGGGATCTTCGTCATGCACTTCGTCGGCATGTTGGCCTTTTCGATTCCGGTTCCGTTGCGTTATGACTTCGGCATGACCCTCTTCTCCCTGTTCATTGCCATTGCGGTCTCGGCCATCGCCATCAAGCAGTTGTACTCCTCCGCACTAGAGTGGCCGAGTGTCTGGCGTGGCGGTATCCTGATGGGGGTGGGGGTGGCGCTTATGCACTACTCTGGGATGGCGGCCCTGCTGGCACCGGCACTCCTGCGCTATCTCCCGGAGGTCTGGGTCGCCTCGGTAGTGATCGCAGTCGTGGTCTCTGTGGTGGCCATCCTGCTGTTGCACTACCACTTCAATCGGCAATCGTCTCTCTGGCAACGACTCTTGATCGCTACGGTAATGGGGATGGCGGTGGCCTCCATGCACTACACCGGCATGGTGGCGGCCAATTTCTATAGTGGGGGTAGTTGTGGTCTCTCCACCGATCTCTTCGGGCTTCAGCTGGATTTGCACCAGCTCGGGCTTGAGGTGGGCACTGCTGCCGTCATGGTTTTCTCACTGGGACTCATTTCAGCTCGCTACAGCCACTATCAGATGGAGTGGCTGCAACAACAGAACCAGAAACTGGAACAGGAGGTAGTACGACGTACCCAGATCACCAAGGAGCAGATCAGAGAGCTGGAGCAACTGCAGTTGGCATTGGATCAACATGCCATCGTCAGTGCCGCTGACCCCCAGGGACGGATCATCGAAGTCAACGACAAGTTTTGTGAGGTGAGTGGTTACTCCCGAAAAGAGCTCATCGGGCAGAATCATGGCATTCTCAAGTCGAATGAGCACCCACCGGAACTCTACCAGCAGTTATGGCAGACCATCACGGCCGGTGAGGTGTGGGAGGGGGAGCTTTGCAATCGCAAGAGAGGGGGAGGACGCTACTGGGTCAAGGCGACGATCGTCCCCTTTCACGATATCCATGGGGCAATCAACCGTTATGTCTCGATCCGTACCGATATTACTGCTCAAATAGAGCAGGAACGGCTGTTGTTGGAGCAACAGACCGCCTTGGCCAACGCTTCCCGGGCCAAGGACGAATTTCTCGCCGCAATGAGCCACGAGCTGCGAACGCCGCTGGCCAGCATCATCGGCCACACCGAATATCTGTTGGAGAGTCAATATTGTGGTGGTTCAGACTGTCCTCTCGAACAGGCGAATGAGGTGCTACAGTCGATCGATAGCTCAGGACGTAACCAGTTGGCCCTGGTGAACGATATTCTTGATATGTCGAAGATCGAGTCCGGGAAGTTCTCTATCGAAGAGGCCCCTTATGATCTGGAACAGCTGTTGATCGAAGTGGAGCGGATGTTTGAACTGCGGGTCCGGGATCGGCTGATCGGGTTTGGTGTGACCCTACAGCAGATACCGGAGTGGCGATTGATCGGAGATCGCCACCGGATCGTACAGGTGCTGACCAATCTGTTGGGCAACGCCTTCAAGTTTACCACCGATGGAAGGGTCGACCTTACCGTCTGGCATGATCAACGGCAGCTCTATTTCCAGGTGGTCGATAGTGGAATCGGGATGATTTCGTCGGTGATGGCGCGGCTCTTTCAGCGGTTCGAACAGGCCGATGGTTCGATCAGTCGTCGCTTCGGGGGGAGTGGCCTCGGGCTCTACATCTCACGTAGTCTGGTGGAACTGATGGGGGGGCAGATCGAGGCCTCCAGTCGTGAGGGAGAGGGCTCCACCTTTTTGTTGAGTCTCCCCTATCGCGAGAGTGAGATAGCGGCCACACCTCCTGAGACGGAAAGGGCATTAGACTATCCGACTCGACTGCAAGGGCGGCTGCTGCTGGCCGAGGATACCCCGGAGCTACAGTTGATGATGCGACGGATGCTGGAGTCGTTCGGGTTGCAGGTGAGGACGGTGAATAATGGAGAGGAGGCGGTGATTCAGGGCTTGGCCCACCCTTTCGACTTGATTCTGATGGATATGCAGATGCCGTTGATGGACGGTCTGGAGGCGACCCGGCAGTTGCGGGCAGAGGGGTGTGATTTCCCCATCATTGCCCTCACCGCCAATGTGATGGAGAGCCATCGGCGACTCTTCGAGGAGGCCGGGGGCAGTGGCTTCATCGGTAAACCGGTACTGCGTCAGGATATGTTCTCGCTGTTGCAACAGTGGTTGCCCACTGCCGATGGTGGTTCCGAACAAGAACCGCCAACGGAGTCGGAACAAGGTGGGGTCGAGGATACCACAATGGTTGATAAGGAGTTGATGGCACTTTTTGTTGAACAGAACAGCGCCAACCGTCAGCAGATTGCCGCTGCGTTACAGCAGCAGCGATGGGAGGAGATTCGAGGATTGGCCCATAAGATCAAGGGGAGCGGGGCCCCATTCGGTTTCCCTCGACTGAGCGAGGTCGCGCAGCAGGCGTGTGATGCCATCGATCGACAGCAGCAGCAACAATCTTGGGTCGAACAGCTGCTTGCCGAACTCGATCGAGCGCTACAGCATGGAGGAGAGGGGTTAGAGCGTTCGGTGTAGTCGCAGCGGGTGTTGGTGAACTGGAACGGCCCGATGTGAAAATTGTGCAGGTGTTCAGAACCGGGCCGCTCCGTTCAATAGAGGATGGTAGCGAATCGGTGGTGGAGGGCAATACGTAATAACACGTATT
>CAYFOQ010000006.1:14500-32159 GCA_964344735.1 uncultured Piscirickettsiaceae bacterium | reverse complement strand
GGCCTGCGGCGAATAGCAGCGCTTTTCCTCCGGCGTCAACACCTCGGGGTAGGCGGCGCGAATGGCATCGTTGCCGAGCCAGTGGTCCCCATGGACATGGGTATTGAAGGTGGCCACCACCGGAGCCGAGGTAATGGTACGGATCATCCGTAACACCATTTCGCCAGCATAACGACTCGAACCGGGATCGATCACCACCACTCCGGCGGGGGTCAATACCATCGCCGGGTTATTCATAAATCCCTGATTCTCTGGACTAGGAAAGGCTCGGGGACCATGAATCACCCAGACATTATCTGCCACCTGGTCGATTGGATAATCACGAACCCGCTGATCACTTGCCTGTAGTGGCAGAAATGTCAGCAAGGCCATCCCCATGAAGATACCGCGCCAAAGTTGTCTCATTACACTCGCTCCCGTTATCAAAAAAGCGCTTTAATCACACCCACTCATCCAGACCAACCCATGACATCGATCCGATTGGACTGTACACTACCCGATCCCTATTAGTTTCGCTTTATTCCCACAAAATGGTATGAGCCGCAATGGATAGTCTAAGTAAAGAGCATTGTGAAGCCTGTCGGGCAGGGGCTCCAACGGTCTCGGCAGAGGAGATGAGAACCCTGGTGCTAGCGGTACCAGACTGGAACTTCGAGACCCGAGAGCAGATCCTGCAACTGGAGCGGCGCTACCCCTTTAATGACTTTGTTACCGCACTACAATTTACCCAGGAGGTCGGCGAGCTGGCCGAACGCAAGGGACACCACCCGCTACTGCAGACCGAATGGGGAGCAGTCACGGTCACCTGGTGGAGCCATAAGATCGGTGGACTGCACCGCAACGACTTTATCATGGCTGCCCGCTGTGATCAGCTCTACCTCCAGCGATAACAAATGTAACCGCTGCCGGGAGAGTATCTGCTGTCGTTATCTCACGCAACAGATCGATCCACCGAAGAGTAAGCGGGATTTTCATACCCTATTGTGGCAGATTGCCCATCAGCAGGTGGAGATCTATCAGGATGAGGATGGCTGGTTCCTGCTGATCAAGACACCCTGCAGCTTTCTGCAAGAGGATGGGCGTTGTGGCATCTACCATCAACGTCCACTCATCTGTCAGGAATATGACAATGACTGGTGCGAGCTGGATGAACCGGCGGAAAAACATTTCAAACGCCACTTTACCAGCCACCAGCAACTGCTAGACTACTGCCGCGGTCGATTCAAGAAGTGGGACCGTTGATATCCGCCTCAAACGGAGTGCAACAAGCGATGAGCCACCCCCCCTATATCATCGATGTCGATCCGGCATCATTCCAACAAGCGGTAATCGACGCCTCCTACCAAGTCCCGGTGATGGTCGATTTCTGGGCCCCCTGGTGCAACCCCTGCAAGATGCTGATGCCGATCGTCACTCGGCTGGCGGAAGAGTACGACGGCCGTTTCATTCTCGCCAAGGTCAACGTCGACGATAACCAAGAGCTGGCACTGCAGTACGATGCCCGCAGTGTACCCACGGTCAAGGTCTTCCGTAACGGTGCGGTGGTGGATCAGTTTCTTGGCGCACAGCCGGAGGGAAATATCCGCCAACTACTAGAGAACCATATCGAACGAGCGTCTGACCAGCAGCGCCAACAGGCCGAACGACTGCTCCAACAGGGGGAGATGGCGGCCGCTATCGAGCTACTACAGCAGGCCAATCGTGAAGATCCCGATAACCCACGGGTCCGTCAGGATCTGATCAGCCTACTCTTTCTTGCAGGTCGCTACCCGGAGGTGGAGAGCGCCATTCGCGCCTTGCCCCTAGCCGAACGGGAGAGCCCCGAGATCAAAGGGCTGGAAAATCGACTGATCTTTGCCAGTACTGCGGCCACTGCACCCGATATCGCCATACTGGAAGAGACCCTGGAGCGGGAGCCTGGAAACAGTGAAGCCCGCTATCAGCTCGCCGCCAAACGGGTGGTGGAAGGGGATGTAGAGGGTGCTCTGCATGAGTTGATGCTGCTGCTGGCCCGTGACCGCAGCTACGGCGAGGATGCTGCTCGCAAGGGGATGCTGGCCATTCTGGAGTCAGCAGATGATCCTGCCTGGGCCAACCAGTGGCGCCGCCGAATGGCCAGCACTTTGCTGTAACGATGAGGGGGGGGGGATTTGGTCCCGCTCAGCGGCTGGAGTAACGCGGAAAATGGTGCCAGAAAGAACGTAGGGAAGGAATCTGCGGAAACTTGAGGGGGCTCTCCCCCGTCTCGGTCAACTGATTGACGATCCCCCACTGTACCGGTGGGAGGTGATTCCCCACCCGCAATGCAGCCTGCCGCAGCCATTTGGCCCCCTCCCCTTCTGCAGTAAAGAGTCGTACCAAGCTATTGGTGCCGTGATAGATCGGACGACTGGCCATCTGTTGGGTACGGTCATAATGGTCCAACACCCAACGCCCGTGGAACGACCTCCCCTGCTGTAGGGCCTGTTTCATCCGGGTGGCCAAGGTGTTCTGCCCACGCAACCCGAGGTTGAAACCGTGCGCAGTCACTGGATGCATCCCAACGGCAGCATCCCCCAACAAGGCATAACTGTCGGCCACCAGCCGCCTAGCATGAACCGCAACCAGCGGATAGGAAAAACGGTCGCTTTCGAGTTGCATCCTCCCAACCCGACCACCCAACCCCTCCTCCAGCACCTCGGCAAACTGCTCTGCGCTCATCTGCAGATAGTGGTCGACTTCACTGGTTGGTACCGTCACCACGACCGAAGAACGATCTCCATTGAGGGGAAGCAGTGCCACGGTACGGCCATAACGAAAACACTCCCAAGCGGTATGCTCATGAGAACGGTCATGAGCGACACGACAGACGATAGCAGTTCGGCCGAAGTCGAACATCTCGGCGGAAAGCCCCATCATCCTGCGGGTAGACGAGAACCGGGTATCGGCTGAAACCACCATTCTGGCTTCGATCTGCTCTCCTCCATTCAGTGTGACCACAAACCGATCACCACTACGCACCACCCCCTCCACTTCCACTTCAGTGCACAGCTCGACCGCTCCGGCCTGCTGTAGCTGGGCATAGGTAGCAGCCCGGATCGTGTGGTTAGAGATGAGGTAGCCGAGCTCCTCGACCGAGCGTCCTGCCGTATCAAAACCAAGGGTGTAGTCCGACTCCCCATCGACCACTTTGGCTTGACGTAACGGGGCAATCTCCTCTACAGCAATCCGCTCCCAGATCCCGAGCTGCTGCAACAGCCGCTTCGACCGATGGGTGATCGCCAGATCCCGCCCATCATAGCTGGGAGTCTCCAGTTGCTGCCGACTCTGTCGCTCCAGCACCACCACCTCGAGTCCCGAACCAGCCAACGAGCAGCCAAAACCAAGACCGGCACTCCCTCCACCAATGACTACTAGATCAACCCCATCCATACCCTCTCTCCCGGTAAAGCACCTCCCCCTGAACCCGATCCCCGACATGGTAGACCCCCCTTCTCGTCAGCTCCTCCTCAATATGGTTGAGTACCCGCCATTTTTTCCCACACCAGGTCGGTGACAACAGAATCGACTCTGCCGCAGTGGCCGTCAATCGATGATAGACCATTTGTGGTGGGGCCTGTTCGATCCAATCCACTACTGTATTGACGTACTCCTGCTGTGATAGTGGAGAGAGCTCCCCTCGACGCCACTCATTGGCCAGCATTGTCCCCTTTACCACATGGAGTGGGTGAAATTTAAAGCCGTCGGTACCCAGATCCAGCACCCGATTCATCGTCTCCCGATAGTGATCCGGCCCCTCCCCTGGCAGACCGGCGATGAGATGTGTGCAGAGCTGGATACCACGGAGGCGAGCCGCCCGAACGGCCTGACGATACTCGGAGAAGTAGTGGAGCCGATTGACCCGATCGAGGGTCTCATCGAAGGCAGACTGTAACCCCAGCTCCAGCCAGACTTCATGCCCTTCGTCACGGTAATGCACCAACAGATCAAGCACCGGATCCGGCACACAATCGGGCCGTGTACCCACCGAAAGTCCAATCACATCCGGCTCTGCCAGCGCCTCACGATACATCCGATCCAGCGCCACTGGATCAGCGTAGGTATTGGTATAGGCCTGAAAATAGGCAATATAGCGTCGGGCTCCGGTTCGTCTACGGATCACACTGCGTCCTGACTCGATCTGTTCCGCCACACCTCTAGGTTTGCGACCATTCGGGCTGAAGGAGACATTGTTGCAGAAGGTGCAGCCCCCCCTCCCCTTGGAGCCATCGATATTAGGGCAGGTAAACCCTGCGTCGATCGCAACCTTGTGCACCCGCTGGCCAAAGCGGTGATGCATTACGCTACCAAAGGTCTGAATATGGTCGGTCAACGCCATAGTGAGAGGAGTATAGAGAATCCCGGTTCGAATACCAAATCGAAAGGGGATGCGACAAGGAAAAACCGGCGATCAGGTGAGTCGAACCATGGGATCGATCTCTTCGCTCATCCATGTCTTGAACTTATCTGCCGAGAGCGGGGGAGAGAAATAGTAACCTTGAACCAAGTCGCAGCCATTCTCCAGCAACCAAGAGACCTGCTCTGACTGCTCGACCCCCTCAGCCACCACCTCGAGTCCGAGGCGCTCCCCGATACTCATGATGATCTCTACCAGGAAGAGATCTTGACGATTGTGGGGGATACGATCGACAAAACATTTATCGATCTTCAGGGTATCGACCGGCAAGTGCAGCAGGTACGCCAGTGAGGAGTGTCCCGTACCGAAGTCGTCAATGGCGACCCGCACCCCCAGATTACGCAACGTCACCAGATGACTGACCGACAGGTCGAGACGGTCCATATAGTGCGATTCGGTGATCTCCAGCTCCAGTGAATCGGGAGAGAGTCCGGTACGTTGTAGGATCTTCGTCACGGTAGCGACAAAATTTTCCGACTGTAGCTGCTCCACGGTGATATTGACCGCGATTCGAAAAGGTCGCCCCTGTTTTTCGATCCAATGCCTGGCCTGTTGACAGGCCCGCTCCAACACCCAGTCCCCAACTTCGTGAATCACCCCGCTCGACTCCAGCAGCGGGATAAACTCCAGCGGCTTTACCACTCCTCGCCGAGGATGATTCCAGCGGATCAATGCCTCCGCCCCCTCTATTTTCCCTTCACGCAATGAGACCTTGGGCTGATAGTAGAGCTCTAGCTGGCCACGATCGACCGCCCCCCGTAACTCATTCATCATCAGGGCATAGTGATGAGCCCGCTCATTGAGTTCACGTTTGTAGTAGCTGTAAAGCCCCCCCTGCTTCCGCGCCTGCTTGAGGGCGGCAAAGAGGTTCTCCATCAGGGTGTCAACGGTATCACCATCATCGGGGTAGAGCACCACTCCCACGGTGATCTTCAGCCTGAGCTCGCGTTCACCGACCCGGAAGGGAGACTCCAACCGCCCTTGCAGTAGTTCGATCAAGGCACTGTTGTCCTCGGCACTCTCCACATCTTCACGCAAAATGGCAAACTTCTTCCCACCGATACGGGCCACCGTCTCGGAGGGTGAAAGAATCTTTTTCAAGCGTGAGGTGACCTGCGTCAGCAACTGATCCCCGATCTCGCGTCCAAACCCCTCATTGAGATCACGAAAGTTAAAAAGATCGACCAATAAAAGGGAAAAGAAGGTGTGGTCACTGGCATCACGACTCCGTTTAATGGTGTGGGAAATCCGATCCATCATCACCGTCTGGTTGGGGAGCTGGGTGAGTGTATCGTGGCTCGCCAAAAAGGCCATACGGGAGACCTCGCTACGACGCTGCTCCATCTCCTGCCGCCAGGCCCGATGAGACTGCTGCAACTCATCCTCCATTCGCTTACGATCCGTGACATCAAAACTGATCGAAAGATAACCACGAGGGCGATCAAGATCCATCAATGGAGTCACCGTGCTAGAGATCCAGAACTCTTCACCGGAACTGGTATGGTTACAAATCTCGCGCCTTACCACATGCCCAGCGCTGATTTCCTGCCAAAACTGCGACCAAAAGGAGAGGTCATGGTATCCGGAGGAGAAAATCTCCGCTTGAGCCCCAATAATACGCTCCCGTGGGTAACCGCTAATGGCACAGAAAAGGTCGTTGACATAGATGATCTCTCCATTCGGGGCTGTCATCAAAACCAGTGCCGACTGATCCAGCGCATACTGGCGATCGGTATTGAACTGACTGGTCTCGGTCAACTCCTGCAGCGATTCACTGAGTTTCTGATTGCTCTGCTCCAGCAACACCAACACCCGTTGGCGTCGACGCGCCTCCTGCAACAATAGCCGCAATACCACGACTGCAGTCATCACCACCAGCCCAACGACGACCAACCCTGCCAGCACTACCCGCCACTGATACGACTGAACCGAGACCTTCAGCTGCTCGATATGGATGTTCTGTTGGCTCTGTTGGTAACTCCCCAGCAGCGACAACGAGTTGAGCATCTTTCCCTGCAGCGGCAGTATCTCATGCAGTAGCAGATCCCTCCCCTTTTCCATCTCCCCCTCACTGAGCTGCGCCATCACCTGATTGATCATCGGCAACAGCACACCGACCAGTCGTGACTGGTCGTTTAACAGTTCCAGCTCACGTTCATCGAGAGGCAGCGCGACCATTGCCTCCCGAGCTGCGGCAAACTCCCCCCCCAAGGCGTAGATCTCCATCAGCAGCTCATCCCGTTCGAAGAGGTCTGCGCTCGACTGTAATCGCAACAAGGCCAGCCCGCGACGGTTACCGGCGTTGACCATACGATTGACCAACAGACTCTTCTCTAGCCGCCAATCCGAATCCGACTCCAGTTGTAGCAGCAACGGACGCATCCCCTCCGAGCTGTAGATCAATCCAGCGGCAATAAAAAGCAAGATAAAGAGAAAGGCCGCAGTCACTGGCCCCGTAGTACGATTCACGACTCCACCAAGATTCGGCAGCCTCATCGGCTCACCAGAGGGGATGCGGTTGAAGCCCCCTTTGAGTCGACAACCTTGGCTGGGTATCCATCACCGTGAGACTACTCGACCTCGGGTGGATATCTCAGAACTCAGTCCACTCGTCATCACCACCCGATGTATGGGGGAGACCACTGGGGGATGGGGGAGTTTGCCGTTGTGTTGGCTTACGCTGCTGTGCGGAGGCCCCTGCTGGGGAGGTTCGAACCGCCGCTTGCTGACCGGCTACCGCCTTGCGACGCTGACTACTGGCATGGGCCTCGAGCTGATTAAGCTGTTCAACCAGCGCCATCGTCAATGGGTCGAGTTTGAGGTAGAGCGCCTCGGCCTGCTCACCATCCCCACTCTCCTTAACCGATACGATCTGCTGCAGTAGTGCGTGGAAATCTTTGTGTCCCTGCTCTAGTGCCCGCAGCTCCGGCATCTGACCAAACTGGGCTCGCCCTTCCTGAGAGAGCCAGCGCTCCAGCGAACAGTGTTCATATCCGAGCCCTTCGCCACCATCAAGCTCCACCATTCCACTCAGAAACCCTCTGATCTTTCCCTTCCACGCCAGATGTTCAGCACGGGCCCGAGCAATCACCTCAAAACCGCTCTGTCCAGCACTGCCGAGTCGCCTCACCATCTCCTCCCCTTGTTGCCCCAGCTTGAAGAGAGAGACCATCTCCGACAGCTCATCCGCCTGACTACTCAGATGAGCACTGGATGAGGCGGTCTCCTCCACCAGAGCGGCATTCTCCTGAGTGGCGCTATCGAGCTGTGACACCGCAGTATTGACCTGATTGATCCCCTGAGTCTGCTCTTTGGTCGCTGATTCGATCTCGGCGGTGATGTCGTTCATCTTCTTGACCGACTCCTCGATCGACGCCAGGGCGTTACCACTACGCTCGACCAACTCTCCCCCCTGACGAATGCGGTCCGTGCTATCTTCGATCAGCCGTTTAATCTCCTTGGCGGCATCTGCAGAGCGTTGCGCCAGTGAACGCACCTCTCCCGCCACCACCGAGAAACCACGGCCATGATCACCGGCCCGAGCCGCCTCAACTGCAGCATTGAGCGCCAACAGGTTGGTCTGAAAGGCAATTCCATCGATGAGACCGATGATTTCTGCAATCTTGCTACTGGAGTCGTTGATCCCGGCCATTGCGGTCACCGCCTCGGAGACAACCCGGTTCCCCTCCTTGGCCCGTACCAACGACTCAGCAGCCAGCTGGCTAGCATGGGAGGCGCTATCGGAATTCATGTTGACGGTACTGGCCATCTGCTCCATGCTGGCAGCGGTCTCCTCCAGGCTGGCAGCCTGCTCCGAAGTACGGGAAGAGAGATCCATACTTCCCCGAGAGATCTCCTCCGAACTACTACGCACCTGTTGCGAAGCGGCACGGACCCGAGCAACGATGCCACTGAAATTGACCTGAGTGGTCGACACCGCCTCTTTTAGTAGCTCCAGTGCTCCACTGTAGTTCCCCTTGATCTCACTGCGCAGATCCCCTTCACCGATCAGATGGGTGACCCGGATCACCTCCTTCAGTGCCTCCTCCAGGGTGTCGAGTGAGCGATTCAAACTCTGCTTGAGGCGATCGAGATCTCCAGCCGCAGTGACGGTAACCCGAGCATCGAAACGGCCATTGGCGACCCGCTCCATCACCTGATTGATATCTCCGATCACCCCATCCATGGTCTCCATGGCCTGTTCCAGAACCTGCCGGAACCCCCCCTCCATCTCCACTCCCTCGAGGCGATAGCCGAAGTTGCCATCACGAATGGCCCCCATCACCTGCTGCAGCACCTCCATCGTATGCTGTACGCTCTCGGCCGATCCATTGACCCCCTGCCTGAGCTGCTCCAACTCCCCGGTAAAATCACTCTCGACCCGACTGTGGAACTTGCCTCGGGCCACATCCCCCACCACTCGATTACTCTCCCGGATCGCCACTTGCAACGTGGAGAGAAGCTGGTCGAGTGCTCGTGATGCCACCCCAATCGAATCCTGTTGTTCAATCTCCATCCGTAACGAGAAGTCCCCCTCGGAGGCCACCCGATCGAGCATCGCACTCATCTTTCTCATCGGCTCTCTGATCGAACCCGCCACCAACAGTGACAGCACCACCGTCACGACCAGCATGGTGATCACCAACAGGAGATAAAGTCCCATATCCATACTGGCATCGGAATAGCGATCCTCCGCCATATCGAGGATACCGGCAGCCAGATGGTCATCCACCTGCTTGAGTTGATTGATCTTGAGGGTAATGGCCTTGAACCAGTGCTCGGCATCCACACCAAATCCACCCGAAACGGCCTTCTCCATGGCGGTAGCACGCATCTTCTCCACCGCCGTTACCGACTCATGTTTCATCGCCTGGTGGTAGAAGGCCAGGCTATCGCTATCGGCCAGCGCCTGAAAGGCGTGCATGAAGTTATTTTGGGCCGCTACTAGTTGGATAAATTTGCGGTACATCCCCGGGGCAAAACGATCAGCACCGAAGGTAGCACTCAATACTGCCCGTTCGATTCCAACCCGCTCCTTACTCTGGAGATAGTTGGCGTAGGCCGAGACCCGAGCAATCAGTTCGGCATCACTGATCTGATGCGGCATCCTCTCTACGACCGTGAGCAGTGTCGCGTTGGTGTTGGTATACCAGCCTACCACCTTGGGCAACGGTAGGGATAGGGCGCTCACCTGCTGCCGGATTGATGGCAACTGCTTCATAACTTTCAATAAGTTGTTCAGAGCCCCCTCAAACTCCCGACCAAAACGGCCGGCATCGAACCGTTGTAACAGGGCATTCAGTTCCTGCAATCGCTGGTCAGTGAGCTTGTGTTGCTTGGGAAGAATATCGACAAACTTCTTTCCCTGGCTGCCGGTAAACCCGGCACTGGCGCCACGCTCTTTCTGAGTCTCATGAATCAGCGCGCTCAAGGCCGCCGCCAGACCGGTCAACCGGGTCAACCCCTCCATGTCCGCCTGCAGACGGTAATCCCGAATCAATTGGGTCGAGGCGAAGAAGAACATCGCCAGCAGTGGAATGGTAACCAACGTGGACAGCTTGGTACGCAATCTCAACCTAGAGAGAAGATCCATATTAGAGAAACTCCTGACCGCTTACTATAGAGATGAATTCAGGCCTCCCATAGTAACGCAAAGAAGAGTTGTCGTCTGTATCAGAGGGTGTGGTGGTTGTTATGGATCAATCCATCAGGCCATTAACAGGCTGAGCAAACGGTTGCAATTCAGGGGACCCCTTAGAATTCGGCCCACTCCGAATCATCCAACGGAGCCCGTGCCGCCGGTTTCGGTGACGGTGGTGCTGCTGCCGCCGCTGTAACCGGCTTGGATGATGGCACTGATGGGGCAACGGGAGAAGGTTCGGTCCAGGACTCCTCTGAAGGAGTCGTGGCCATCCCAGACCGCTGTTCTGTCGCGGCATTCAGGTCCAACCCCGCGACCTTGAAGAAGGAGACCAGACCACGCATTGCATCGGCCTGTTTGCTCATCGACTCACTGGCGATGGCCGACTGCTCGACCAACGCTACGGTGTCCTGCGTCGCCTTTTCCATCTGGGTGATGGCACGATTAACCTGCTCGATCCCCGAAGTTTGCTCAGCACTGGCCGCAGCAATCTCGGCCACGATGTCACTCACCTGCTTGATGCTGTGTACGATTTCGCCCAATGAGTGGCCCGCCTCATCCACCAGACCAGCCCCCTCTTTCACCTTGCCGGCACTGTCGGCGATCAGCGAGGAGATCTCCTTGGCCGCCTCGGCACTCCGCTGCGCCAAGGTTCTCACTTCTCCGGCCACCACCGCGAAGCCCCGACCCTGTTCGCCGGCACGCGCCGCCTCGACCGCAGCGTTGAGTGCCAACAAATTGGTCTGGAAGGCGATGCCGTCGATCACGTCGATGATATCGGATATCTTCTGACTGGAGGTGGAGATACCGTTCATGGCACTGGTCGCCTTCGACATCACCTCCCCTCCCTGTTCAGCCAAATTACGAGCATTGACCGCCAATTGATCGGCCTGTCCGGCGTTATCCGAGTTCTGTTTTACCGAAGCGGTCATCTCCTCCATGCTGGCTGCAGTCTCCTCGATAGAGGCGGCCTGCTGCTGAGTATGTTGACTGAGATCGGAACTGGTACGATAGATCTGATCACTGGCATTAGCGACGGTAACCGCAGAACGGGCAATCTCCCCCACTGCACCAGAGACCTTCTCCTGTGAGGCGTTGATGGCATCTTTCAACACCTCCAACTGTCCAGCGTGATCGCCGCTGACCCGTCGAGTGAGATCGCCCTTGGACTGGTCGATCGAGACCTCCATCGACTCTTGCAGCGCCTCTCCCAAGGCATCCAGCGAATTGTTGAGGTGACTCTTGAGACGATCGAGATCACCAGATAGTGGCACTTCAACTCGAGCCGATAGATCCCCTTGGGCCAGCGCCCCCATCACCGTGTCGATACTGCCAATAGCGGTATTGAGCGTACTGGTGGTCTCGTTGATATTCTCCCGCAGATCGGCCAGGTCTCCCCGAGCACCGGTGGTGATGGTCCGCTCAAAGTTACCCAGTGCCACATCTCGCATCACATCTCGAATGGCAGAGACGGTCTCGTTGAGTCCTTCGACAGTCTCATTGATGCTATCCCGCAGCTCCCCCAAATCACCCAGCGCATTGGTCTCGATCCGGGTGTTGAGCTTGCCGTTGCTGATCTCCCGCATTCCTTGACGAATGGCGTCGATATTGTGCTGCAACGTATCCATCAAATCGTTGAAGCCAGCCGCCATCTGTCCCAACTCACTGTGGCCATAGTCCCGGCAGCGTACCGAAAAATCACCATACTCCCGCAACTGCTCCATCAGCACCACGATCCCCTTCAGCGGTACAGTGAGTGAACGGGAGAGTAGATACCAGACCAGCAAGATCACCACCAGAATCAGTAAGCTCACCACCGTGACTGCAATCAGACCATCTCGCGCCACCTGCTCGGCGTTGTTACTGGCGATTTCGATCCGGGACTGCTCCAGCGCAACAAACTCCCCCAGAGCATTCAGTAGCGCCGTCTGCAGTTCTGCCCCCTCGGTATGAAGAACCTCGATCGAATCCTCACCAAAGCCATCCATGATGTTCTGCATCATCACATTCATCACGGGGAAGGTGGCTGCGGAGCTGCTCCGTATCCGCTCCATCATCCCCTCCTCCTCCTCCCCCTCGACCCACTCTGCGAGGTCGAGAATGAGTGCAGTGTACCGTTTCACCGATTCGTCGAACTCCCCCTTGTAGGCGACCAACTTCTCTTCATCGGAGGTTAACAACATGTTGCGGATCGCCTCGGCCCGCTGCCGCCCCTCATCCCGAACCTCATTGGCCAGACGAATCTTGATATTGTAGTTACCGACGATCCCGCTCAACTCCTCACTGAGCTGGTCCATCTTCACCAACACGACGGTACCACCGATACCAACCAGCACCAGCACGACACCAAATGCAAGCGCAATCCGCTTGGCGATCGCCAGGTTTCTGAAAAATCCCCCCATCACTCTTCTCCTCACCAGGTCCCGAATTATCAATCTATATCACAACCGGGTGGCTTGCGCCACCATTTAGCCATATCGTTTATAGAACTTGTCAATTGTCAATATATTCTCCATCTTTAGCAGCCTGCTAGCGGGGAGACTCAAAAGAGATCGACCGATTCGGTGTTATCCTCCTCATCCGCCGGTCGAACCTTGCCCTGAGTCGCAATCTGGATCGCCTCCTTGATCTCCTTCCCCGCCATAATCGCCTCGTACATGCTAGCTTCGTCTACCATGCTGTAGGTCTTTCGAATCTGTTCCCGCAACTCATGCCACTGCTGGTGAGAACCGACCATCTCCTGATTGGAGACGATACCGACCAGTGAGGTCAGACTAGTACTGACGTGAGAGAGTCGCTGAGTCAGCTTATCGTAAAATTGGAAGGCAACGATAGCCGCTGCAATTTTTTCGGAGATCAGATCGACATTGATCTGCACACTCTCACGGATCGTACGACAGTCGGTCTCCTCGGTTGGATGGTCAGGAATCTCTGCACTGACACTATCGATCACCTGGGTACAACCGGAAAGAGTGGTAAAGGAGTTGATCAGCGTCGAAACCGAATGATCTCCATCCTTCATCGACATCTCGATCTGTGCCACGGCGAGATTGAGTGTCAGTACCGTATCCTGTAACTCCTTCCACCCCATCGACGCCAACAGCTTTTCGTTGTTCTGTTGATCCATCCCTATTCGCTCTCTATTCAGGCCGGCAGCGAAAGTGCTGCGGTCAATCCTAGCTGTTCGGCACTACTCTTCAACGATTCCGAAGCCTCGCCCCACTGCCACGACACACCGTTGTCACTCAACTCCCGAGTCAATGCAATTACCAACTGCAATCCAGCGGTATCGATCGTTTTGATTGCCCCCCCTTCCAGCGTGACCGGTGAGGTAGCCCCCTCTTCGATCTGTTCCATCCAGCCGGCCCTGAACTCACGAACGGTGGAGATCACCAGCTGTTCACCCAACTCGAGATGACCAGAGTGACTCTCAGCGGCAGTAGCTGGGGAGTCGATAACCGATCCTGTCGGTGGTGAGGACTCTACAGCAACCACCTCAACCTCATCAGCCACTGAAGCCATTACTGGCTCGGCAGCCGGTTGTTCTTCCGCCGAGGGCTCCGCTACCGCTGTCGTCGCTGCGGCCACCGGGGCTCCGGTTACTGCCGGGCGCTCCGTCCCCTCCTCCTTGATCCAGGCCAGTGGATCATGGCCTATCATCTCACCCTTTCCCATACTCACCTCCTTTCACCTCATAACTCCGACCCCAATCCTGTTATAGACAGGAGTCATTGCAGAAATAATACAGGCACTTCTGCAACGATTGATATTATACCGTCCGCCCCTCAACCAGATCCCGTGCCAATGATTTGATATCCCTTGCTCCGGCAGCGTGCCAACGATACTCCATCGCACACTTACCAAACCCCGGGGACTCGGCCAGGGCATCACACTCCCGCACCGGGGTCTTGAGCAACTCTCCCGGAAAGTAACTAATCACCTTATCCCGCACCTCCCGTGCCAGTCGACGGCGCTTCTGATAGCGTGACATCACCATCCAACGCTGCAACCGGTGGCCCAGAGAGCTCTCAAAGTTGCGCAGTGTACCAATCAGATAGGAGAGCCCCTGTAGACCAAGGTAGTCACCAGTGACCGGAATCAGCACCTCATCAACGCCATAGAGAATATTGACTACCAGTACCCCGGAGGAGGGGGGAGCATCGATCAGCAAAAAATCACTCTCGATCCGGCTACGCTGTAGGGCATCACGCAATAGCACTCCCGAGTCTCCCTCTCCCCCTTCCCGCTCCAGCACACCAAGACGGCTGCCAGCAGGAACCAAATTGAGATAGTCCCGTACCAAAATGGCGTGATCCTCGATCGGATCCTGGTCGAGTAGCACTCGATCCATTCCCGGTAACCCCCGCTCCACCACTCCAAGACTAGCCGCCAGATGAGACTGCGGATCCATATCGAGCAACAACACCCGTTTTTTCATCCGGGCAAGAGCGCAGGCGAGATTACCGGTCAGTGTAGTCTTGCCCACTCCCCCTTTCTGGTTGACTACCGCAATTCGGCGCATCGCTTTGGGCGCACGCTAGTGGAGAGTCGGACTGCTATGGCGATTTCCACCACTACGAGCTGCAGCTCCAAAAGACGAAGTGGTGGCACCCGTTGGACTTTCATTCATCAAGTCAGCCACGTCTAGGATTAACGCTACGGTACCATCCCCCAGAATTGTGGCTCCAGAAAGTCCTGTCATTTTATGGAAGTTAGTCTCCAAGCTCTTAATCACCACCTGCTGTTGTCCCAGCAGGTCATCGACCATCAGAGCGGCACGTTTACCATCGGCCTCCACCACCACCAGCAGTCCATCCTCCAAATCGGTATTGCCATCCTCCAGATTGAGTCGACGATGGAGTCGAACAATCGGCAGATACTCCTCTCGCAGCTGATAAACCTCAGCCTGATGGGCAATAGAATTGACATGTTCGGTGTTGACCTGAATCGACTCCACGATCGAGACCAGAGGAATGATAAATATCTCTTTTCCAATCCGCAGTAACTGACCATCGAGAATGGCCAGGGTGAGCGGCAACCGGACGGTGAAGATAGAGCCTTCATCGGGAACCGAGGTCACCTCGACATTCCCCCCCAAGGTTCGAACATTCCGTCGTACCACATCCATTCCGACACCACGACCAGAGACATCAGTCACCTCTTTCGCCGTCGAAAAGCCGGGACGGAAGAGTAGATCAAAGGCCTCGGCATCTGGCAGATCCTCTCCCTCGTCAAGCCACCCCTTCTCCACCGCCTTTCTGAGGATCGCCTGCTTGTTGAGTCCAGCACCATCATCAACAACCTCGATGACAATATTTCCGCCCTGATGGTAGGCATTGAGTTTGACAGTTCCGAACTCCGGCTTGCCCTTGGCAACGCGCTCGCTAGGT
Organism: uncultured Piscirickettsiaceae bacterium; assembly: GCA_964344735.1. GTDB lineage: Bacteria > Pseudomonadota > Gammaproteobacteria > Thiopontia. The sequence continues at coordinate 16,693 of CAYFOQ010000006.1, read as the reverse complement.
GATTCGATCCCGTGATCGATCGAGTTCCGTACCAGATGGATGAGCGGGTCACCGATCTGCTCTAGAACGGTCTTGTCGAGCTCTGTTCCTTCACCACTCACCACCAACTCGACCTTCTTTCCGAGTGATTGACTAAGATCGTGCACCACACGAGGAAACCGGTTAAAAGCGAAGCTGATCGGTAACATCCGGATCTGCATCACACTCTCTTGCAACTCACGGGTATTCCGCTCCAGCTGGGTCAGCCCCTCACGCATCCGTTCAATCATATCAACGGTGAAGTTCTCTCCGATCTGACTCAGCATCGACTGGGTAATCACCAGCTCACCAATCATATCGACCAGGGCATCCACCTTTTCGATCGCCACCCGGATCGATGAACTCTGCTGCTTGCCTCCTCCACTCGCCTTGCGCCTTGCCCCCTCACCGCCGGCAGCCGCCTGCGGTGCCTTGACTGCGGTGGAGAGGGCCGCCTTCTCGGCAGAAACATCGCTCTCCACAGGTGGCGCAGCCTCCGCGATCGTAGCTGCCAGTGGGGTAAGGGTAAGATCACAATCATCCTCGACCCACTCAAAAATCTCTGCCACCTCCTCCTGAGTGGCCTCGCCATGAAGCCTGAGTCGCCAACCAAGATAGCAATCTTCAGGTGTCACATCACTCAATTGGGGCACATCATCCCGCTCAACCACCACCTCCAGGATTCCCAGCTCACGTAGAGCACGAAAAATTCGTAATGGCTCGTTCCCGGTCTTCAGCATCCCTGAATATGGGACAAAAAGGATTTCCCAGCCGGTCGCTACTGCCTCCTCAGTTGCAACACTTGCCATGTCTGCGCCAGCAACCGCACCACTCTCCTCTCCCAATACCTGGTTAAGCTCAGCATGAACCTCGTCGACCCGATCCTGATCAATCGGATCCCCCTCTTTCAGCGCCACAAACATGCCGTTGAGACAATCGACCGAACGCAGTAGTACATCGACCGTTTCGGTAGTGACATCACGCTCTTCGGAGCGCATCTGGTCGAGCAGAGTCTCCATCACATGGGTGAAGCCGGTCACCTCCTCAAAACCAAAGGTGGCGCTCCCCCCCTTGATCGAGTGGGCTGCACGAAAGATGGTGTTGATCTCCTCCACATCCGCCTTTCCCGGATCAAGTGCCAACAGGCCGGACTCCATGATCTCCAGCCCCTCGAAACTCTCTTCCAGATAGACCTGCCGGAACTGCTCCATATCGATTGCCATCTACCCTCTCCTTCTCGTCCGGACCCACACAACCATCAAGTCACCCTCCAAACGACACGCCAGAACGGGCTCTTCGAGCAACCACTGCAAAGCCCCCCTCTACGCCTCTCTGCCAACAGCAACAGCGACACCTTCCCCACTCGGCCACACCGATCCTTACCCCAGCAACTTGTTAACCGTTGCCAACAGCTTATCCGGACTGAACGGTTTGACGATCCAACCAGTCGCTCCAGCATCACGGCCAGCCATTTTCTTATCATCTGCCGCCTCGGTCGTCAGCGTCAGAATTGGTAAAAACTGGTAACCATCAACCTGACGCATCTGCCGGGTCATCTCGATTCCATCCATATTGGGCATATTGACGTCGGTCAACACCATTTCATACTGCTTGCTCTTTGCCATGTTGAGCGCCTGCACCCCATCCTCGGCCTGATCTACCTCATGCCCCACCCCTTCCAGGGTAAAAGTGACCATCTGCCTCATTGAAACCGAGTCATCCACAATCAGTATCTTTGCCATCTCTCTACTTGCACTCCCTAATCAGCGTTTTCTGACGACATCCTAACCAATACAACTGCACACCATGTTTTCAAAATTCAACTTCAACCGGAAGAGGCCTCCAGGGTCTCTCTGGATAGCAGATTGTCGGCATTGAGCAAGATCACCATACCACTATCGAGTGCAGCAATCCCTTTGAGATGGTGATCGTCAAACCCCTCTACCGACGGGGCACTTTTGAACTGCCCTTCAACCAGTGAGATCACATCGGAGACCGAGTCGACCACCAGTCCGATGGCTCGATCCCGTATCAGCGTCACGATAATGACGGTCTCCCGAGTAAACTCTGCACCAGACATACTAAATCGGATACGCATATCTACTATGGGTACCACAACGCCACGAAGGTTGAGCACCCCTCTAACCTCAGCCGGTGTACCAGGCATCGGGGTAG
>CAYFOQ010000006.1:5946-14490 GCA_964344735.1 uncultured Piscirickettsiaceae bacterium | reverse complement strand
AGGTTCTTCCCACTCTTTGATCTCCTGCACCTTGATCAGATCAACCCCGTACTGCTTCCCCCCCAAAGTAAAGACCAGATACTGATCCTGCACACTGGTCCCATACAGATCCTTGCTGCCTAGTCCAGTTGCCGACTGTGTTGTCTGCATGTACTCTCCTCGATAACAGAAGCGATGGCCAGAGACTACACCACCAGCCCGCTCCCATTGTCAACCTCGCCCCAGATCCGGAACACCCGCACCCGCCAACAGCAACCCGCCCTCCACGTTCCAGCACGGACCCCCGAGTCGCCTTCTCGCTACTATATCTTTGGTACTGCCGAAGAACAAGCGAATCTGACAATAAAGTGCCCCGGCAACTTTACAAAATAAAATCGGAGTGGAATTCACTTCCGGGATGGCGATAATGGTAGCCTCACTCTGTATTGGCATAGTGGATGCATAGCCACCGACTCTGTCACCATTTTTTCGTATTTCAACCCCCGGTTAGGGCCTCCGCCAGAAAACAATTGAAATGACCGCAACCGGATAGAGCACAATACATGGATATTGCAAGCCTGATAGGCATCATATTGGCCTGGGTACTGGTGTTCATCACCATCCTCCTGGGCGGAGAACTGGGAATGTTCGTCAACGCCCCATCGTTGGTGATCGTTATCGGAGGGTCACTGGCGGGAGTGATGATGCAATTTACTCTGGCCCAGTTCCTCGGAGCCTGGGGCACTGCGGCCAAGGCCTTCTTTTACAAAGAGACACAGAATACCGATCTCATCAATCAGATTGTAGAGTGTGCTCAAGTGGTGCGTAAGGAGGGATTGCTGGCACTGGAAGGAATGATGGAAAGTATCGGCAGCCCATTCCTCCGCCATGGATTACAGATGGGGGTCGATGGACAAGACGCTCATGTGGTCTCAGCTCAGCTCAGCTCAGAGATGATACTCACCTTGGGACGCCACGAGATTGCCCACAAGCTCTTCTCTTCCTGGGCCGACCTCGCCCCTGCCATGGGGATGGTCGGCACACTGATCGGTCTGGTGCAGATGTTGGCCAACATGAGCGACCCTGCTGCAATCGGGCCAGCAATGGCGGTGGCACTGCTCACCACCCTCTACGGAGCGCTGGTAGCCAACCTGATCGCCCTGCCGATCGCCAAGAAACTGGAACTTCGCACCGAAGAAGAGCGACTGCAGAAGGCGCTCATCATCGAGGGGATCGCCGGCATTCAGGAGGGGGTCAACCCGCGACTCATCCAGTCCTCCCTGCTCAACTACATCCCCTCGGGCAAACGCTCTGCCTTTGAAGAGGATTAGGGAGCCTAGAGACCACCGTGGCCACTCCAGAGCCAGAGAAGAAGTGTCCCGCCGGGCTGCCTGCCTGGCTCGCCACCTTTGGGGACCTCATGTCTCTACTGCTCTGCTTCTTCGTCTTACTGCTCTCCTTTGCCACCATCGATGCGGTCAAATTGAAAAAGATGGTGACGGGGATGACCCAGGCCTTCGGAGTTCAAAACGAAATTATCGCCTCCTCGGTCCCGATCGGCACTTCAATCATCGCTGACAAGTTCTCCCCCAACGTAACCAAGAAGACCACCAAGGATGTGATCCGTCAGGAGACCACCGAAATGGTTACCAAGAAGATACTGGGCCAGCGCTCGGGAAGCGATGGCGAGAGCGATGAGGATGAGCGCAAACGCCGGATCCAGGAGACCCAGGAGGATACCAAAACCATGCAGAAGGCACTCAAACTGGAGACCTTCCTGCGTCAGGCGGAGGTCAAGGGACAAGAGACACTGGTACTGATCCGCCTCAAGGATAAGGCCGCCTTCGCCACCGGTAAAGCCACACTCAATCGTGCCATATACAATACCCTGGAGAAGATTGCCAACAACCTGCTGGAGATGGGAGGACGAATCCAGATCATCGGCCATACCGACAATATCCCGATCTCCAACGAGGAATTCGGTTCCAACTGGGAACTCTCCAGCATGCGTGCTACCGCGGTGTTGCACAAAATGCTGGAGTTCAGCCCCGAGTTGGCGGGACGCATCCAGGCCGAGGGTCATGCCGACATCGACCCGATCGAAGATAACGCCAACTCACTCGGGCGATCGGCCAATCGCCGGGTTGAGATCATCATCAAGAAGTAGAGCGACCAACGGTCAAAACAGAGACGGCCTATTTACCAGACAACAGGATGCAGGAAAAGAGCATATGAGTAGCGAACGCAGACACTTCAGAATAGATATCGAGGCACTGGTGCGTATCCGCAAACTGAACACACAACAGGCGATGGAGCTGGCGACCGAGATCAAGTCCGGCTCCCCTCTCGGCTCCCATCTCGACTCTCAGACGCTCAAGATCAACAAGCAGATTCAGGATGGAATCGCCGCTATCGCCTCCACCAATATGCAGTTGGGCCATCTGCTGGAGCTGATGAACAAAAAGGTCAACCTGCTTCTGGAAGAGCTACATGAACAGAAGGAGCTCAACGCCCAGGAGGGCGAACCGGTCACTCGTAGAATTCCGATCAACATCAGCGGTGGTGGGGCATTAATCTACAGCAATGAAAACTACGAAGAGCAGAGTCTGCTCGATATTCGCATCACCTTTCTACCCGAGCATATCGCGGTGCGTTCCGTAGCCCGGGTAATCAAATGTTTTAATGCCGAAGAGGGGGACCCCAACGGTATCTGGCGGGTCGCACTAGAATTCACCGAGATGCACGAAGAGGATCAAGATCGAGTGGTGCGTAAGGTTCTCCAGGAACAGACTCGACAACTGCGACAGAAGCGACGGCAGGAGCAGAGTGAGAGCGACTGACCCTCAATGGTTCGTGACCCGCTGAAGAGGTGCTACCGCGGTGCGATTTCGACTACTTCTACTGCTTCTATCCCTGATTCCGCTACTGGCCGGGGTTACTCTCTGGCTCTATCTGGAACAGAAAATTCTTCCCGCCCTTCCCGACCAGGAGGAGATCGAGGATATTCACCTACAGGTTCCACTACGGGTAGTCGCAACCGATGGTAGCCTAATCGCCGAATTTGGAGAAAAACGGCGCACCCCACTGCGCTACGAGGAGATCCCGCAACGGATGATTGGCGCCATTCTCGCCGCCGAGGATGAGCGCTTTTTCGAACACCCGGGGATCGATGCTACCGGGATCGTTCGGGCTGCAGTTCAACTCATTCTGACTGGAGAGAAACGTCAGGGAGGCAGCACGATCACCATGCAGATGGCACGGAACTTCTTCCTCACCCGAGAAAAGAGCTGGGAGCGCAAAATCAAAGAGCTCTTTCTGGCGCTGCGTATCGAGCAGAGCTACTCCAAAGAGGAGATCCTGACACTCTATCTCAACAAGGTGTTTCTGGGACACCGTGCCTACGGCATTGGCGCCGCCTTCCAGGTCTACTACGGAACGACTGCAGACCAGGCCACTCTGCCGCAGATCGCCATGATTGTCGCCCTCCGCAAGGCCCCCTCCGCCATCAACCCGATCCGAAATCCGCAGCGAGCCCGGGAGCGCCGTAACTATGTGCTCGACCGGATGTTGCAGTTGGGGCAGATCAGTGCTGCAGAACACCGTAAGGCCCAGACAACACCGATCACCGCTCGACTCCACCACCGTGAGGTGGAGACGCCAGCACCCTACGCTGCCGAGATGGTGCGGGCCGAACTGGTACGAGAACTGGGGGAGGAGGCCTATACCCTCGGCATCACCGTCACCACCACCATCCGCCCCGATGACCAACACCATGCCATAACAGCACTACAACAGACCGTAATCGAGACCAACCACCGACTGGAGTCCCCGGACACCCCTTCGGTACAGGGCGCAATCGTCGCCATCGATCCCCACCGCGGAGGGATTACTGCACTCAGCGGAGGGACCGACTTTACCCTTACCCCGTTCAACCGAGTGACACAATCACAACGCCAGATCGGCTCCACCATCAAACCTCTCCTCTACAGTGCAGCACTCCGCCACGGCAAGAGTGCCGCCACTCTGATCAACGATGCCCCACTGGTGTTCAAGGGTTCCAGCGATTTTCCGCCATGGAAACCGTCCAACTCCAGCCACCAGTTTCATGGTCCGACCCTACTGGAAGATGGGTTGATTCTCTCTCGTAACCTGACCTCGATCCGACTGCTACAAGAGGTCGGGTTCAGGCCGGTACTCCAGCAGTTGAAGCTGCACGGCTTTCCTGAAAAGCGGATCCACAAGCATCGTGACCTTACTTTGGCGATCGGTACAATGCCAGCCTCACCGCTGGAACTTGCTACCGCCTACACCCCTTTCGCCAATGGTGGCTGGCGGGTCACCCCCTATCTGATCCGAAATATTCGTGGCGCCACCCTGAAACGGTGCGAACTTTGTCGTAAACGGAGACATACTCGGGTACTCAACGAACAGGTTCACTACCTGATGGACGGGATGATGAAAAAGGTGGTGCAATGGGGGACGGCACGAGAAGCCCGAAAACTGAATCGAAAAGATATTGCCGGAAAAACCGGCACCTCCAACCAGGCAGTCGATACCTGGTTTGCCGGCTACCACCCTGACCTGGTGGTTGTGACCTGGATTGGACATGACCAGCCACAACCACTCGGAGAGAATGAGTCTGGAGGACACACCGCACTACCGATGTGGATCAAGTTCATGGAGCCAACACTAAAACGTCTGCCAGAACGTTATTTTTCTCGCCCCAAAGGACTGATCGACCGCTACGTAGATCTCGATAGTGGTAAAGTAACCTCAGACAAGAATCGCCGCAGGAGGCTGCAGACCTTCCGTCGTGGACTGGAGCCCCCAGCTGCCATCGAATCGGTATCTGGATTGAATGCCGCCGAAATGCGGGAGGTGATGGCGCAGTTCTGGTAACGTCAAATCATTGACATTGCGACATAACCAGCCTGTAGCAGAGAGTCATGAGCCTCTTTCTGGGTACGAAAACGGGTCACCTCACAGGTCTCACACCCCTTCCAGGCCTGAACGATCACCGTCTCTCCATCCTCGTCACGAGAGAGCAGACAACTCCGCCCTTCTTCGGCAACATGGAGATAGCGCTGCCGCTCTTGCTGACGACTCTCCTCCAGTAACCCCTTGAGTCGACGCAACTCCTGCAGCGTCATACCCACGATCCCCATCTCCCTCTCCGCAACCGCCTGCGTCAACTGCTGATAGGTGACTCCAATGGCCTCCAACAGACCCTCTCTCCGATTACTCATCATGACATTATGCTCTCGATCTATTACACCCCGCATAAGCAAGCAATAATCACGCCAAAATCAATTCAATGCCGACTGGAGAGAAACCTCCTTCTCTTCCCTGCCCCGAACCGGGAAACGGAGGAGAAAGGTCATCCCCTCTCCTGGTTCACTATGACATTCGATCTCTCCCCCCATACGTTGCGTAACCAGGTTGTAGACCAGATGAAGTCCGAGACCACTCCCTCCCAAGCCGCGGCGGGTGGTAAAGAAAGGCTCGAAGATCTTCTCCACCACATCGGCCGGAGCCCCCTTACCGTTATCCTGGTAACGGATCGCCACCCCGCCTTCACCATCACGTTCAACCGCAATGGTGATCTCTCCCGCACTCTCTTCACTAAAGGCGTGGATCACCGAGTTCATCACCAGGTTGGTCAATATCTGAGCAAATGCTCCGGGGTCATTGACCAACTCGATCTCCTCATCCCCCTGGATCACAATATTGTGAGGCAACCGCTTTAACTTTGGCTGGAGACTACGCAACAAATTGTGCAGATAATCCACCACCAAGAATGAGCGGTCCTCACCACTGGTCTGATCCACCGCCACCTGCTTGAAACTTTTGATCAAACCACTCGCCCGCGCCAGATTCTCCAACACAATCCCGGTCGAGTCGGCAGCCCGCTCAAGATAGTGAACCAGATCAGAACGCTTCATCTGCTGCTGCTCAAAGTGAGCACGAATACGGTCGGTCTGATCCTTGAGATAAGAGGCTGCGGTAACGCTGATTCCCAGCGGAGTATTGACCTCATGGGCAACCCCGGCGACCAGCCCCCCAAGGGAGGCCATCTTTTCCGACTCGACCAACTGATGTTGGGTCTCTTTCAACTGAACCATCGACCGTTGCAGCTCCTCATTGAGCTGGACGGTACGCTCTTGCTCCTCCCGAATTCGCTGTTCCGACTCCTTGATCAGCGTGACATCATGACTGATCGCCATATACTCCATCGGCAACAGGTCCTCCCCCAGAAACGGAACGATTGTGGTATCGAGCCAAACCAGCCGTCCATCCCGCACCCGATTGCACAACTCTCCCCGCCACACCAATCCAGCTGATATGGTCTTCCACATCAGCGCATAGAAGGGGGCATCATGTTCTCCAGAGCGAAAAATACGGTGATTCTTGCCGACCAGTTCCGATTCGGGATAACCACTAAGTTCGACCATACGCTGGTTGACGTAAACGATGTTCCCTTCCAGGTCGGTGCTACTCAGAATTGCGGCCTGATCGAGGGCAAACTTATGGTTGTGAAGCACACTCTTGTGGGCCTGATCCTCGATCTCCGCCTGCAACAGCTGTTGTCGCATCCGCTGCAGCGAGCATAGCAGCGCCCCGAACTCATCTTCGACATGAACTTCGATCGGAGTGTGATAATTTTTGGCATGAATATCCTCAAACACCTGCTGGACCTTGCGAATCGGCCGCCGCACCCCCTCTACCATCGCTCGCGCAGTCAACAGCGTCACAACCAACGCCAGCAGCAAAAAGATCCAGATCGCATCGGTATTGACCTCACCCCCACTTTGGCGCAATAGATAGTCGGTAAAGATACTCTGCCCCAGTAACAGCAGCAGCATCACCCCAAAACCGGCATAGAGCTTTCCACGAAAACTCACCCCCCTTCTCCTGTCACACCGCTCCCGGTTACACTATGCCAATTACCCTCTCTCACCATCTCATCACCCCATCCGACCAAGCGCGTACCGCCCGACTCACTCTACCACAGCAATGGCCAAATCACCCAACTGCTTCGAGTGCAAACATTTCTATGTCACCTGGGAGGCCTCCTTTCCCAGGGGCTGCCGCGCCTATGGATTCAAGACGGCACAACTCCCTGCCACCGAAGTGTTATTGGCGGATGGACGCCCCTGTATGCGATTCGAACAGAAGAGACGGGCAGTCAAACACCCCTCCCGCAGAGAAGATGGAAGGAGAGCGTAGCCCCATAACGACGGATATTCTAATTGTTACCACACCATTCCGTGCTACGATCTGCCATCCTAGTCATCGATCCACTTCCGGGGTGAGTTTATGGAGATCAACAACTTTAAGGCCTACTGCGACCAGTTTGACCGCGCCAGCCGTGAACTCGGACTAGACGAAAACCTCTCCATGCTACTCAAGTTTCCAGACCGGGAATTGAGCGTGGAGCTACCACTGATACGAGAAGATGGCTCCCTCCGGGTACTTCGGGGATACCGAATCCAACATAACGATGCCCGTGGCCCCTTCAAGGGGGGGCTACGTTTTCACCCACAGGTCGATACCGATGAGATACGAGCCCTGGCTTCACTCATGACCTTTAAAACCGCGCTGGTCGATATCCCCTTTGGAGGCGCCAAGGGTGGAATTCAGGTCGACCCCTCGACATTGACAACGCGCGAACTGGAGCAACTCACCCGCACCTTCGTCCGTGCCATTAGCCCAGTAATCGGGATACACACCGACATCCCGGCACCCGATGTCAACACCAATGCTCAGATCATGGCTTGGATCATGGATGAATATAGCGAAACCCACGGCTACTCTCCTAGCATCGTTACCGGCAAACCGATTAGCCTCGGCGGCTCTCAAGGGCGCGAGGCGGCTACCGGAGTAGGGGTATCGATCATACTCCGGGAAACGGCACAGTACCGCAATATCCCACTACAAGGGGCAACGGTAGCAATCCAGGGATTCGGCAATGTCGGCAGCTGGGCTGCCCAAACCCTCCACGCCTACGGCTGCAAAATCATCGCAGTGAGTGATGCCCGAGGCGGCATCCACAACCCGGAGGGGATCGACATTTATGCACTGATGGAGCACCTCAAGACAGTGGGGTCGATACACGACTCCGGTCTCGCTACCCCCATCAGCAATGATGCTCTGCTCTGTCTCCCCTGCGACTTCCTGGTACCCGCAGCACTGGGCGGCGTAATCCACAAGATGAACGCCGACTGCCTGAACTGCAAGGTCATCGTCGAGGGAGCCAACGGTCCCACCACTCCCCCAGCGGACGAGATTCTGAAAAAGAAGGGGATCCCCGTGGTCCCCGATATTCTTGCCAACGCCGGGGGGGTCATCGTCTCCTACTATGAGTGGGTTCAGAACCTTCAACACCACTACTGGGAGGCGGACGACATCAACCGCAAGCTCGAGAAAAAGCTGGTCGACAGTTTCTATGAGATGGCTGCATTGGCCCACTCTCGAGAAGACCTCTCCTACCGCACGGCCGCCTTCATGTTGGCCATTGGTCGAGTCGCCTCCGCGGTGAAGATGCGAGGCCGGATCAGTTAGGCG
>CAYFOQ010000006.1:5092-5936 GCA_964344735.1 uncultured Piscirickettsiaceae bacterium | reverse complement strand
TCTCCAGACTACGAGTACCACCGGGAGTCTTTACTACAGCCACATCCCCCTCCTCCTTACCGATCAATGCCCGAGCGATCGGGGAACCGACCGATATCCGCCCGGCCTTGATATCCGACTCATCCTCACCCACGATCTGATAACTCACCGCCTCACCACTCTCTTCATCCTCGAGATCTACAGTCACGCCAAACACCACTCGTCCATTGCGTGGCAATGTAGAGATATCGATCTCCTGGGCACTACTCAACTTCCCCTCCAGCTCCTGAATTCGCCCTTCAATAAACCCCTGCTGCTCCCGAGCGGCATGATATTCCGCGTTCTCCTTGAGATCACCGTGTGCCCGGGCTTCGGCAATGGCATCGATCACCTGCGGTCGCTCCACCGTCTTCAACTGGGCGAGCTCCTCTCGCAACATCTCAGCTCCGCGCCGGGTCAATGGAATCTTGGACATCGTTACCTCCACATACTCTCTACTGCCGGGACGTCATCGCCCGGCACTGGTTATCATGATCGATCCACCCCGTCCTCCACCGGTAACGGCAGAGCTACGGAGTGGTTACGCTGTAAGCACCCAACCCTCCTCTCGGGTACTCAATACCGGTGCAGATCCTGTAGCCGATTGACCTCACGATCGTCCAGTTTCGACAATGCAAATGCCATCGCCTGAGCCCCGGCAATCGTGGTGAAGTAGGTTACCTTGTGGTTGAGGATCTCTCGCCGCATGGAGTAAGAGTCTGCGATCGCCTGCTTACCCTCAGTAGTATTGACGATCAGATCGATCTCTCCATTCTTGATCTGATCCACGATATGGGGGCGTCCCTCCGCCACCTTGTTGATCTGT
>CAYFOQ010000006.1:0-5082 GCA_964344735.1 uncultured Piscirickettsiaceae bacterium | reverse complement strand
GTTGACACTCGATGCCCCCCTGCTGCAACACCCGTGCGGTTCCACGGGTAGCCACCAGCTGAAAACCGGCCTCGAATAGAGCCTGCGCCACGGCAACCACTCGCGCCTTATCTCCATCCCGCACACTGAGGAAGGCCCGCCCCCGTTTCGGCAATGGTCCTCCGGCAGCCAGTTGTGACTTGGCAAAGGCCTCTCCAAAGCTATAGCCGACCCCCATCACCTCTCCGGTCGACTTCATCTCCGGCCCAAGCAGTGGATCGACCCCGGGAAATTTAATGAAGGGGAAGACCGCCTCCTTGACCGAGTAGTGTTTCGGCACGATCTCTTCCTCCACCCCCTGTTCCTGCAAGGTTCGTCCAGCCATACAGCGAGCCGCAACCTTCGCCAACGGCCGACCGATTGCCTTGGAGACGAAAGGGACTGTACGGGAGGCCCGAGGATTGACCTCCAGCACATAGATCAATTCACCCTGAATGGCGAACTGTACATTCATCAATCCCACCACCTTCAGCTCCAGTGCCAACGCCCGAGTCTGCTCCCGCAGCCGACCTTGAATTTCTGCACTCAAATCATAGGGGGGAAGAGAGCAGGCCGAATCACCGGAGTGTACCCCAGCCTGTTCGATATGCTGCATGATCCCTCCGATCAAGACCTCATGACCATCACAGATGGCGTCGACATCCACTTCGACAGCGTCATCGAGGAATCGATCGAGCAGTACCGGACTCTCATTGGAGACCTCTACCGCCTCACGAAAATAGGTCTGCAACCCAATAGCATCATGAACGATCTCCATGGCTCGCCCCCCCAGCACATAAGAGGGGCGCACCACCAGCGGGTAGCCAATCTCTTCCGCCAACCGCAGGGCATCTCGCTCATTGGTGGCGGTACGATTAGGGGGCTGCAATAGACCCAAACGGTTAAGCGCCTGTTGAAAACGTTCTCGATCCTCGGCCAACTTCAACGGAGTCTGCCCACCATACTGAACGATCACCCCCAGCGGCTTCTCTCGTCCCACCACTTCGAGCACATCCTCTAGTGTCAGGGGCTCGAAATAGAGTCGGTCGGAGGTGTCGTAGTCGGTCGAGACCGTCTCTGGATTACAGTTGACCATGATCGTTTCGTAACCATCCTCACGCATCGCCAGTGCAGCATGAACACAGCAGTAATCGAACTCGATCCCCTGGCCGATACGGTTAGGTCCTCCCCCCAACACCATGATCTTCTTGTTGGTACTGGGATCCGCCTCACACTCCTCCTCATAGGTGGAGTACAGATAAGCCGTGTTGGTGGGAAACTCTGCCGCACAGGTATCAACCCGCTTGAATACTGGACGCACCCCCAACTGATGGCGGTGAACCCGTACCACATACTCGTCACTATTGACCAGTTTCGCCAGCCGCCGATCGGAGAATCCCTTGCGCTTGAGGCGACGCAGCGTGGCCAGATCGAGTCCCGCCATTCCCCGCCGCTTCAGTGCCGATTCCTCCGAGATTAGATCCTCGATCTGCACCAGAAACCAGTGATCGATTCGAGTCTCCTCATAGAGCTCCTCGACACTCCAACCCGCTCGCAAAGCGTCAGCCAGATACCAGATCCGCTCGGGTCCAGGAACCCGCATCCGCTTGCGTAATACCTCAGTCAGATTTTCAGCATCGAGCGCAACTTTCTCATCAAAACCGTCGGCCCCTACCTCCAGCCCTCGCAATGCCTTCTGCAGCGACTCCTGTTGTGTTCGCCCAATCGCCATCACCTCCCCCACCGACTTCATCTGGGTGGTAAGAACCGTATCCGCCTGGGGAAATTTCTCAAAAGTAAAGCGGGGAATCTTGGTCACCACATAGTCGATGGTGGGTTCGAACGATGCCGGGGTAGCGCCTCCGGTAATCTCATTTTGGAGCTCGTCCAGGGTATAACCAATGGCCAGTTTCGCCGCCACCTTGGCGATAGGGAAACCGGTCGCCTTGGAGGCCAATGCCGAAGAGCGGGAGACTCGAGGGTTCATCTCGATAATGATCATCCGGCCATCCTCCGGATTGATCGCAAACTGAACATTGGAGCCACCGGTATCGACACCGATCTCACGCAGCACCGCCAGCGAGGCGTTACGCATGATTTGATACTCCTTGTCGGTCAGCGTCTGGGCCGGGGCTACGGTAATAGAGTCTCCGGTGTGGACCCCCATGGGGTCAAAATTCTCGATCGAACAGATGATGATGCAGTTATCTTTACGATCCCGCACCACCTCCATCTCATACTCTTTCCACCCCAGCACCGACTCCTCGATCAGCAGTTCACTGGTCGGCGACAGGTCGAGCCCACGCTCACAAATCTCGACAAACTCCTCACGATTGTAGGCGATTCCTCCCCCACTTCCCCCCATGGTGAAGGAGGGACGAATGATGACCGGAAAACCGAGCGGAATCTGTACTTGCTGGGCCTCCTCCAGGCTGTGGGCAATGGCCGAACGGGGGGTCTCCAGGCCGATGCGGTGCATCGCATCGCGGAAACGTTCCCGATCCCCCGCCTTGTCGATCGCATCCCGGGTAGCGCCAATCATGGCCACCCCAAAACGCTCCAGCACCCCTTCACGCTCAAGATCGAGCGCACAGTTGAGGGCGGTCTGCCCCCCCATGGTAGGTAGCAGGGCATCAGGACGCTCTTTCTCGATGATCCGTGCCACCACCTCCCAGTGGATCGGCTCGATATAGATCGAGTCGGCCATCTCTGGGTCTGTCATGATGGTCGCGGGATTGGAGTTGACCAGAATCACTCGCAACCCCTCCTCTCGCAGTGCCTTACAAGCCTGGGCACCAGAGTAGTCAAACTCACAGGCCTGACCAATCACGATCGGGCCGGCACCGATGATGAGGATACTATCGATATCACTACGCCTTGGCATGGTTACCCTCTAGCTCTAAATCCTATGGTCGGTCTCAACGTACCCCACCCTCTGTCCGCTGTCGCATCAACGCGATGAAGTGGTCGAATAGGGGGCCGATATCGTGTGGTCCTGGACTCGCCTCGGGGTGCCCCTGAAAACTGAAGGCAGGACAGTCGGTACGCTCCACCCCTTGTAACGAACCATCAAAAAGCGAGCGGTGGGTAGCCCGCAGATGGCTCGGCAGACTCTCCTCATCGACCGCAAAACCGTGGTTCTGGCTGGTGATTACCACCTCACCACCATCGACCTGTTGTACCGGATGGTTGGCCCCATGGTGGCCGAACTTCATCTTCACGGTACGGGCCCCACTCGCCAGCGACAGCAGTTGATGCCCGAGGCAGATCCCAAAGATCGGCATCCCGACCTCGAGTAGATGGCGAATATTGCGCTGAGCATAACCACAAGGCTCGGGATCTCCGGGACCGTTGGAGAGGAACACCCCGTCAGGGGCACGCGACAACACCTCTTCCACCGGAGTATCGGCCGGAACCACCTGCAAACGGCAGCCACGATCGACCAACATTCGCAGGATGTTACGCTTCACGCCGTAATCATAGACCACCACATGCCACGGCAATGAGGCTGGATTCTCGATCTCCGCAGGTAACCCGGAGGCGAGCGTCCAGCTCCCCTGTACCCAATCATACTCACTGCGAGTAGTGGCCTCGATCGCCAGGTCCATCCCCTGTAATCCTTGAAAAGAGCGGGCCTGCGCTACCGCCGCCTCAGCATCGATCGCATCACCGGCAACGATACAACCACTCTGCGCCCCCTGCTCACGAAGCAACCGTGTCAACCGGCGAGTATCGATACCGGAAATCGCCACCGTCCCATTCCGCTGCAGATACGCCCCCAAATCCTCTTCACTGCGCCAGCTGGAGGGAACCAGCGATTGCTCACGAATCACCAGCCCGGCCGCCATCACTCCGGAGGCAGACTCCTCATCTTCCGCATTGATGCCAACATTACCGATATGAGGATAGGTAAGCGTAACAATCTGGCGCAGATAAGAGGGATCGGTAAGGATCTCCTGATAACCGGTCATCGCGGTATTGAACACCACCTCACCGGTAGTTTCACCGTCAACACCGATCGACTCCCCATGGAAGAGGCTGCCATCGGCCAGGGCCAGAAGTGCGGGTCTAGTCATAGTCTGCCATTTCGCGCGCATAGAAAGCGGGGTTCGACATCGCCCTCCCGGGGGGATGGGCTGACAGACCCCGTTTCCACTTGTCTTCACACTGGTCACTCCACCGGAACGGCAGAGCGAAATCGAAGGCCCATTCTACTCCGGTATTTCACAAAAATCCACGACTCCCAGCTCCCCCCGACCGATCTTTATCCAATCATTGACATGAGCCGTTTGAGGTTATAGATTTGATCCATTCCCTACTTTTTTAATAAGGTAATGACCCGGTCACAGACAGAGAAAGAGGGGGAGACTCCGAATGATATCCATCGACTGATGGTTTCACTATTCCGTGTCCGCTATCTACACTCAAGAGGACCCTGGATCGTTCTCGCCATCTCACTGGCCATCAGCGCATTTGCCAGTCACATCACCCAACTCGAGGTAGAGGCACGACAACAGGGGCGATTTGACCGCGAAGTAGAACAACTGGTAGAGGCGATCACTGCCCGCCTCCAAGCCTACAGCAGCATTCTCCATGGTGGAGTGGGACTGTTTCGTGCCAGCAGTCACGTCAGCCGCGAGGAGTGGGGAATCTACTACCGCAGCATGGCGATTGAACGGCTCTACCCTGGCCTGCAAGGGTTTGGCTATGCAGAGTTCGTATCACCCGAGGAGAAGGATCACTACGAAGAGCGGGTACGTGCCGAAGGATTTCCGGAGTTTCAGATCCACCCTCCTGGCAAGCGCAACCGCTACAGCGCCATCCGTTACCTGGAACCGTTCGACTGGCGCAATCGGCGGGCATTCGGTTATGACATGTTCGCCAAAGCGGTACGCCGTCAGGCGATGGAACAGGCCCGGGACCGCGGTGAAGCCACGATCAGTGGGCGGGTAACACTGGTTCAAGAGACCGACGTGGATCGGCAGGCCGGATTTCTGATGTACCTCCCTCTCTATCGCAAAGGAGCAGCGACCTCCACTCTGGCTGAGCGGCGAGCCGCCATCA
>CAYFOQ010000005.1:17048-32180 GCA_964344735.1 uncultured Piscirickettsiaceae bacterium | reverse complement strand
TGCCGGCCTTGAACAGCTCAGCCGCCTTCTTCCAGTTGACTACGTGGAGAAAGTCGGTGTCTTTCTGGGAACAGCCCGCCTCGTAGGGAGGACGGCCCTTCTCGATACCGCCAACATAGCGCTCGGAGCAGAAGGAGTTGGTAAAGGACCAGCCGTCACTCTCGAGCTTACCGAAGTCGGAGAGGTCCTGGCTGTAGGGGGGGAGCTCAACGGTAAACGATTTGCTGGGGTCGAGGCGGCCTACCTCTTTGTTGAACTTCCAGTAGGTGACACCACCACGGTAGCGGTCATTGAACTGCTCCAGTGGTACATACTCGTTCTCGAATGGGGAGGGATACTGGGCCGCTTCGATCACATAGTCGGTGTTGGGGGTAACGAAGGCGCCACCATGCTCATTGTTGAAGTGGGGGTTGGCGACGATCTGCTTGGTTTCAAAGTCGTGCAGGTCGATCACCGCCATCCGTGGATTGGCCTTGTCGTTGATGAACAGGTATTTGCCGTCGTACTCACCATTGGTTTCGGAGATTGCCGGGTGGTGGGTATCACCGAAGTTGATATCCTTACCGTTGATACGGCCGCCGGCGAGAACCTCTTTGGATTCGTCATCGAAGCCGTAACCCTGCCATGGCTCCGGGGTGAATACCGCAATATACTTGAGGATGCGCATCGAAGGGATGCCGTAGACGATCACCTGTCCACTCTGTCCACCAGAGCTGAAGGCGATATATTCATCACGGGCCCCCGATGGGGTGTAGGTTTTTGCTGCCGCGAGCAGATCCTTCTGAGTGAGGCCTCTGGCCTTCATCACGTCGTCCAGCGTGGCCGCTGAAGCAACTCCAGATCCGAGCGACATTCCAATGGCTACTGCCATGGTAAGTGTCTTCTTGAACATACGGTTATTGACTCCTGATCAGTTGAGTGGCATCCCCTTGGGAGAGATTGCAGAACGGGAGCAATGACCATGGCCAGTCACTGTGACTGGACTGGTAGTCTCTTCCTCCCGTTATCCGGATCCAATCCGGCGGGAGTAGAGTGTTGTATCTCTGAGGTGATGTTCATTGATCTGAGTCAAATGGAGTGGGCAAATGGCGCTCTCTTGACTCTCTGCTGGAGATATGCGACCTTCGGCATATTGGGTCATGGGGGTCAGGGGAGGAGAGAATGGAGGCAGCCGGTCACCGGGTTGCAGGGACAGGGGCCAATCGCCTGCTGATTCATCAGCTGCGTGGGAGTCTGCTGGGGTTACTGCTGTCGGTCACGGCCATTGGTGGGGTCATCTACCATATCTCTGAACGTGTGTTGGTTACTACGGTGCAGCAGTCACTACAGTACCATGCCGATTTCAGGCTGGATCGAATTCGTACCATGTTTGAACGCCAGAAGGAGTGGCTGCTGGAGAGTGCCCGCAACGAACCCTTTCTGCGCCGGGTCGATCGCCTGATCTCCAGCTATCGGCTCGGGGTGGATCGCCACAACTTCACGGTTCAGAGTCAGCGTTTTCGTCAGGAGTATGAAGAGCTGTTGCGGGCTCAGGGGGTGGATGATCTGTTGATCATCACCCCGGAGGGGGAGCTGGCCTTCTCCCAACGTCTGATGGAGGAGGAGATCGGGGTCGATCTGACCGCTGATGGTTTCTACGGCAACACGATCCTCTCGAAGCTGATTCAGGAGGTGGTGGAGCGTCAGCGACTCAGCCTCTCCCCATTCGGCAAGATCGAGCAGGTGGAAGACTCCACCATCCTGATGGGAGTTCCGCTCTTCAGCAACTTTGTCGGTATGGAGGGGGAGTTGTTGGGGGTGATGGTGAAACCCTTCTCGATGCGGCAGTTGCGTGATCTGCTCGAGAGCTACAGTGGTTTGGGAGAGAGTGGAGAGGTGATGATCGCCCAGTGGCGTGGCAAAGGGATGGGGGAGGGGGTCAACTTTATCAGCCATTTTCGCCATGGTGAACAGCGTCAGCCCGATGCCGCTTGCCAGCGTCTGCGGGTGAACAGTCCAGAGAAATTTCCGGTGATGCACGCCCTGTCACAGCAGAGCGGAGCTGGATGGATGCTTGATAATAGTTGTCGCAAAGTCTATGCGGTCTGGAGCTGGTTGCCAGAGGTCGACCTCGGCATCGTGGTGAAGCAGGATCGTGAGGAGATTATGATGCCGGTGAAGCAGCTCCAGCGTCGGATCGTATTGGCCTCGGTTCTGGTACTGCTGTTTCTGATCTGGCTGGTGCAACGTCAGGCCCGTTCTCTGGTACAGCCGATCGAGGAGTTGACCACCGCAGCCCGGCAGGGCTCCATCGCCGATCACCGGCCTGGTAGGGTGGAGGAGGTCAATCAGCTGGCCCGTGCACTACAGGAGAGTACCCAGGCGCTGGTTTCGGCCAAGCGTGAGACCGATCTCATTCTGGAGTCGATGGACGATGGGCTGATCGTGGTGGATTGCGCCGGGCGGGTGGTGCGGGTCAATCCCAAACTGGAGGCGATGACGGGGGAGGAGTCGAGTGCCCTGATCGGACGCCCCTCGAGTGCGCTCTTTTCCGCCGACATGGAGCTGCGCCGGGTCGATGGTGGCTCGGTTCCAGTCAATATCTCGTGTTCCGACCTCGAGGGGGAGCAGGAGGCGAAATCGGTCTGTATCGTACATGATCTGCGGCAGCTGCTGCAGGCCGAAAATGCGGTTCGTGCCAACAAGGCCAAGGATCAGTTCCTGGCGATGATGAGCCATGAACTGCGAACGCCGCTCACCTCGGTGATCGGTTATAGCGAAATGTTGCAGCAGCGGGTGCATGATCGGTTACAGCGGGATGAGCAGGAGATGCTACAGGCGATCGATGTGGCCGGGCGAACCCAGCTCTCCCTGATCAACGACATTCTCGACCTCTCCAAGATCGAGTCCGGCAAGTTTGAGATCGATGAGAGCGACTTCGAGCTGGCTCAACTGCTGGAGGAGGTGGAGCACATCTTTTCGATTCGGGCGCAGGATGCTGGTCTCAATTTTCGCATTGTGCAGGGGAGTCCACTGCAGCACCAACTGGTTGGGGATGCCAAGCGGATTGGTCAGATCCTGATGAATCTGCTGAGTAATGCCATCAAGTTTACCGAGGAGGGGGATGTCACGCTGGAGGTGGTCATCCGTCAGGCCCGGCAGCAGCTGCTCTTTCGGGTAGAGGATTAGGGGATCGGCATGGCCGCGGAGGTGTTGGATCGACTGTTCCAGCCTTTCGGACAGGCCGACAGCTCCATCAGTCGCCGTTTTGGTGGGACGGGACTAGGGCTGCACATCTCCTGGACCTTGGCAGAGCTGATGGGGGGACGGATCGACGTCGAAAGTGAGGAGGGTAAAGGTTCGACTTTTACCCTGGTGTTGCCATGGCGACCCAGTGAGCGCCGAAGTGGCGAGCAGCGCACACTCGACTCCAGTGCCACCGCTTCCCGTTTCCGTGGTCAAGTGCTGCTGGTGGAGGATAGCCCGGAACTACAGAAGCTGGAGAGCCTGCTGCTGGAGGGGGTGGGGGCTACGGTCACCCTGGCTGCCAATGGACAGGAGGCGGTGGAGTTGGCCCTGGGGCAGCAGTTCGACCTGATCTTGATGGATATGCAGATGCCGGTGATGAATGGAATCGAGGCGACAGCGACGCTACGGGCGCTTCACTATCGGGCTCCGATCATTGCCCTCACCGCCAACATCATGCCGCAGCATCAGCAGGAGTTTCAACAGGCGGGTTGCAACGACTTTCTCGGCAAGCCGATCAATCAGCGCGGGCTGCGTCAGCTGCTACAGCGCTATCTCGAGGTGGTCGATGCGGATACCACACCGGAGCAGGAGGTGGCCGTAGATCCTGAGATTTCGGCTCGAGCACGCCCGATCTTTCTGCAGCGCCTGCCGTTGATGGAGCAGGCGCTACGTCAGGCCCTGGCGACCAAAGAGTGGAGTTCGGTTCGTCACACCACCCACGACCTCAAGGGGAGCGCGGCGCTTTTCGGCTTCGCGACGTTGGCTCAGCAGGCCGGTGAGATCTGTGATGCCATCGAGAGTGGGGAGGGGGCATCGACCGAGTCTCGGGTGGAGCGGTTGATCGAATCGATCGAGGCGGCAGTTTCCAGCGACTAGCAGGCGGTTGAAATTCGCTCCTGCGAGCGCAAGAGATCGACTACGCCCCCCACTGCGCGGTCTCGATCCCACTACCGAGGTCGGCCTCGACCAACCGTCTTCTCACCTCCAGCAGGTGATCCAACAGTGCCGGCTCGTGCTCCTCGTAGGCGGCGGTGTCGGGGGTACGTTTGACCACCACCCCGAGCAGCTCCGTGATGGCGTTACCGATGGAGTTCTGGCTGATGGTGACGATCAGTTTTCCGGCGTCGTTACGATAGATCAGTTGCTTGAATGCGGGCTGCCAGCGAATGGCATTGGCGTAGCGGGCATCCTTGATACACTGCTCCCGAACCTGTTTGGCGGCGGCCAGGAAGTGGTTGTTGAATAGCAGTTTGCGTTCCACCTGAATGGGAAACCAGATCTCTTTCGGCATCGGGGCATTACGGCTGGAGACCTGGCTGAAGAAGGTACGATAGAAGTCGATGAACCCTTTCAGTACCAGATCGTATTCACGCCAGAAATGGCTATCTCCCAGCGCATCCGTTCCCCCCTGAATCTCCCAACTGGGGAGCCCCTGAGGGTAGCCGGTCAGTTCGATGGTGGCCTCCTCTCGGGCCACCGGTTTCAGGATCTTCAGCTCCAGGCAGTTGAAGAAGTCCTGGTAGACCTCACGCAGGTAGGATTGAAACAGGCTGTGCTGTCCACCGTCGGTGAGGTTGGGGTTGTTGGGATCGGCAAGATTGGCGCTTCGTAACTGCGACATCTCAAAGACGATGAAGTGGTTGTGGAGCATACGGATGCTGGGTACACCGGGAGAGGTGAGCGGCCAGGTGGCATCGAGGCTGGCCTCGCCGGCCAACACCAGCGCTTCACCGGGATCGGGAAACTGCTCCAGCATATAGCAGAGGATGATCTGGTTCATCCGGTTCCAGACATTCTTCACCTCCTCCGGAACCTGGGTACGACGAACCGGCCGCCCCAGTGGGTTGAGGATGGTCTCCGAGGTGTTGTAGATGATCGAGGTGTCGAAGGTGGTGCTGTGGCCCAGCGCCTTGCGGTAGAGCAGCAGATTTTCGGGATTGCGCAACAGGCCGTTGTTGTGGATCAGGTCATTGAGGTTCTCGGTACTATTGAAGAACTCATTGGGTTTCATCCCCTCTGGAACCTCCAGCGGAATCGGGCGGAATGGGGTGGTGATCTCTCTTGGGCCGGATTGCATCGGTACGGTTCTCAATTTCGCGCAGGATCATTGATTATAACGAGGATTTGGCGTAGTGTGGGCTGAGAAGGGGTTTCGTAGCATGGGGGATGTGTGCCACGGCTGCCTCGAACGTAAAGAGCAGGAGGAACGTATGAGAACCCGTTCGGTGTTCTACCACCATCTGCGTGGCGGCCTGTTATTACTGCTGTTGGCCTTGTTGCTGGCGATTGGTTGGGGGCTTCATACTGCCGAGCAGGTGGTAGCCGAATCGGTGCAGAGTGCGCTGCGTTACCAGGCCGATTTTCGCCAGGAGCGGGTGTTGGCACAGTTCGAGAGTCAACGTCAGTGGTTGGAGCGTTCTGCCGCCACGACCGGGTTCGTGGAGTTTGCCGAGAACCTCTTCAGCGCCTATGCTTCTGGCTCCGACCACAATCTGATCTATGAAAGTGTCCAGCGACGCTTCCGGCGTGAGTATCAACCGCTATTCGAAGTGAATGGAGTGGATGATCTGCTGTTGATCAATCCCGGCGGAGAGCTGGTCTTCTCCCTGTGGCCTCAGGATATGGAGATCGGTGGTGTAATCACCCGGGAGGGGGTCGAGGGGATCACGATTCTCTCCGACCTGTTTGAGCGGGTGGTGAGAGAGCGGGGTTTTGTCCTCTCCAGGTATGGCCGTTCCGACCTCTTCGACGAAGCGGTGGTATTGATGGGCGTGCCGCTCTATTCGGTTTATGGTATGGCGGCGAGCGAGCTGATCGGAGTGGCGGTTCGCCCCTTCTCTCTGGAGCCGTTTCGTGAACTGCTCACCAGTCCCAGCGGGCTGGGAGAGAGTGGCGAAGTGGTGGTGGCGCAACGTGCTCCATCCTGGGAGGATCAGGGGGTACGTTTCATTAGCCGCTTTCGCTATCAATGGGAGGCCGATGCGGCCTGTCAGGAGCAGATGGGCCGCTTTCCGCAACGGTTTGCAGTGGCCAGGGTGTTGACACAGGGTGAGGTCAAGGGGTGGATGCTGGACCACGCCTGTCGTGAGGTCTATGCGGTGGGGACGGTGATTCCGGAGCTACAGATGGCAATGGTGGTGAAACAGAACCGAGATGAGATCATGGCCCCGCTCTTTGCGTTGCGAGAACGGATGGCGATGGGACTGGGGCTGCTCTTGCTCCTTTTTGTCTGGCTGGTCTATCTCCACTCGCGTCAACTCTCCCGGCCACTGACTCGACTGATTTCGGCGGTGGAGCAGGAGCGTCTGGAGGCGGTGACCACCAGTGGGGTGAAGGAGATCGACTCTCTCTCCGATACGCTTCGGGGGGCCATCTCCGGTCTGAGTCGGGCGGTCGATGAGGCCAATCAGGCCAATCGGGCCAAGGATGAGTTCCTGGCGGTGATGAGTCATGAGCTTCGGACCCCACTCACTTCGATCATCGGCAATGGTGAGTTGTTGCTGGAGCAGGAGGATGATAAGGAGAAGCGGGCGCTGCTCTCCTCGATCAACCTCGCCGGCAAGAACCAGTTGGCGCTGGTCAACGATATCCTCGATATGTCCAAGATCCAGTCCGGGCGTTTCACCATCGAGGAGGCCCCCTACTCACTGACCACCCTGCTGGCGGAGATGGAGTCGATCTTTGGTGCCCAGGCCATAAGTCGCGGAATAGAGTTTCAGATTAGTGCTTACCCGGAGTCGTTTCTGCTGTTGGGGGATCGACAACGTATCGGGCAAATTCTTGTCAATCTGATCAATAATGCGCTCAAGTTTACCGAGCGGGGTGGGGTCTCCCTGGAGGTCGGGGTCGACGGGGCGTGGTTGTATTTTCGGGTAATCGACAGTGGGATCGGGGTTCCCGAAGAGGTGATCGATCAGCTCTTCACCCCTTTTCAGCAGGCCGATATCACTACTTCGCGCCGTTTTGGTGGAACCGGACTCGGACTCTACATCTCTCACTGCCTGGCGGAGATGATGGCGGGGCGGATCGAGGTGGGTAGTGTGGTCGACGAGGGTTCGACCTTCGAGTTGTCTCTCCCTTATCGCCCGACCGAGACTCAGGATCAGGAGATAGCGCCAGAGAACACCGCGCTCCCCCCCCGACTCTTCTCCGGGCGGGTGCTGGTGGCGGATGATACTCGGGCAATTCAGCTGCTGATCCGGCGTATGCTGGAGCGGCTGGGGGTTACGGTCGAGGTGGTCGAGAATGGTCGTGAGGCACTGGAACGGTTGGGAGCGGAGCGATTCGACCTGGTACTGATGGATATGCAGATGCCAGAGATGGATGGGATCGAAGCGACCCGACGGCTACGCCGTGGGGGGAACGATCTCCCGGTGATTGCTCTCACCGCCAATGTCATGGAGCGACACCGTCAGGCCTTCGAAGAGGCCGGTTGCAGTGGTTTCCTCAGTAAGCCGATCGAGCGGGAGGCACTGCACCGGTTGCTGAGTCGTTATCTCAACAGTGAGCTGCATATCTCGGCTTGAGGTGTGCCGCCAACCCCCAATGGATACCTCCCTCGGTATGGCAAATGATCCGGTGGTCACCCTGACGGCCACTGCCCGTCAGGCCCGACTATTGCGCGATCACTGGGCCGAGGCTCAACTTCAATCGGGCCAACAGGTGTGGGAGACTCCACAGATCTTTTCGATTGAGTCCTGGATTCGGAGGCTCTGGGATCAGGCCCTGCAGCAGGGGGACGAGTTGCCCTTGTTGTTGACCGTGGAGCAGGAGCGTAATCTGTGGCAACAGACGCTACCGCAGCCTCTCGAGGGCGAGTGGCTGCGGTCGACAGCGCTGAGTCTGCAGGCGATGCGAGCCAATCACCTGCTGCACCACTGGATGGACCCGGAGCAGCCACTTCCGATACTGGGTGATCCACAGGAACGGGAGGAGTGGATGCTCTTTCTCAACTGGCATCAACGGTTTCACCAACAGTGTCACGAGCAGGGTTGGTTGGAGCCGGCGGGACTAACCGCCGTGGTTGAGGAGCAGTTACTGGGGGGACGGTTGGTGCTGCCGCAGCGGCTGTATCATTACGGCAGATCATGCTGGAGTGGTTGTCATCAGCGACTGCTGCAGCGGTTGCAGCAGCATGGGGTGGAGGTGGAAGAGTATCTCCTCCCGACAATCACGGCTCGGGTCGAGGGGGTTGTCACTGCCGACCCTCAGCAGCAGATCGAAGGTGCGGTAGCGGCGATTGCGCAACAACTACAGGAACGGCCCCAGAGCCGGATCGGAATGGTGGTGCCGCAGCTTGGTCGAGATCGTGAAGCGATTGAAGAGGCATTGACTGCGGTGCTGGTCCCCCAAGGGGCAGTGACTGCGCTCTCTCCGAACCAGCTCCCGTTCCGCTTTAGTCGGGGACCGGCACTGTTGGAGGATCCCCGTATCCACCACGCGATCCTGCTGATTCGGCTGGTGCTGCAACAGCTCACGTTGTCGGAGGTGCTGGCGTTGTTGCACTCTCCCTGGCTCCTTCCCGGTGTGGAGGAGGAACCGCGGGCTCGACTGGTCCCCTGGATCAGAAATAGAGGGGGGAGTGGGGAGGTGAAGTTGGTGCAGCTGATGGCCTGGCTGGAGGAACTCTCCGAAGGGATCCCGGTTCGTCTATTCGGTGCCCTACGGGCGCTCGATCGATCCAGTCTCATTACTCCAGCCCCCCCCTGGGAGTGGGCTCAACGTTTCACCTCGATACTGGCCCACTTCGAGTGGTCCAGCAACGGTAGTCGTAGTGCCTGGGGGCATGCCGCCTACGATAGTTGGCGTGAGGGATTGGACCGTTTTGCCGCACTCGACCGGGTGATTCCAAGCCTTACGGTTGACGAGGCGTTGTCGCAGTTGCAGACCATCCTTGCCGGAATCGAGGTCGTTCCGGTGCGGGGCGATACTCGAGTCGAGGTGATGACACCCGATGAGGCTGAAGGGGTGACATTCGATCTACTCTGGGTGCTCGATTGTGATCATCACAACTGGCCTCGTTTCGATCCCCCCTCTCCGATGTTGCCCTTACGGTGGCAGCGTAGTGTGCTCCCGGGGGTCGATCCGGGAGTGGCCCGGCAACGGGCTCAACAGCGGCTGATCGGTTTTTCTCGGCAGGCAGCCCGTGTGGTCTATAGCTTCAGTCGGAGTGGTGAGGTGGGGGGGGATCCAGATCGGGAGTTGACCCCCCTGTTACCGGGGGTAGTACCGACCCTGCTGGAGAATTTGCCTCCTGCTCTACGCTGGTGGAATGGCCAGGAGCGGGCGCTGGAGATGGAGGAGATTGTGGATCGGGTGCCGCCGTTACCGCCCGGGGTTCGGTTCTCCGGAGGAAGTCGCTTACTGACCGATCAGTCGCAGTGCCCCTTTCGAGCCTTTGTTCACCACCGACTTGGAGCGGAAAAGCTGGAGTCGGAGTGGATCGGTATCGATTCCCGGGAACACGGCTCACTGCTACATGCTCTGTTGCAGCGCTGCTGGGAAGCGCTGGAGCGGCGTTCCGAACGGTTGCAACCGCTCTCCGACCGGGCACTGGAGCAACAGGTTGTCCACCATGCCGAGAGATTGCTGCAACCGTATCAACAGCGGCAATCTCATCGCTTGGGGCCCCGGATGGCGGCACTGGAGGCGAACCGGATCACCGCACTGGCGCTGCAGATGCTACAGCTCGACCGCCTGCGTCCTCCCTTCGTGGTGATCGATATGGAGTCGTTGCAACAGGTCGAAGTGGGGGGGGTACAGCTGCGCGTGAAGATGGATCGGGTCGATCAAATCGAGGAGGGGATCGTTCTGATCGACTACAAGAGCGGTCAGGTGAGCCCTTCGAGCTGGCACGGAGAGCGTCCCAACGAACCCCAACTACCGCTCTATACCCGCCTGTTGCAGTCGGTAGTGGCGGTACTCTTTGCCCAGATCGGAGTGCGTGAGGTCCGTTACAAGGGGGTTGGTGAGCGCGAGGTGATTGCACAGATTTCTCCGCCGGGTAGAGGGAAATCCCCCCTCGAGGGGGTGGACGAGTGGTCGCAACAGCTGCAGCACTGGAGTGATGTGGTCGATCGGCTTGGTGAAGAGTTCAGGGCGGGAGTGGTGACCGTTACACCACAGCAGGGCCGAAGTTGTACCTACTGCGGATTGGAGTCGATCTGTCGGGTGGAGCTGAAAAAGTGAGCGAGTTGCTGCAACAGGATGGTGCGGTTCGACGTGAGGTGCTTGATCCTGCTCGCTCCTATATCGTCCAGGCACCGGCGGGTTCGGGCAAGACCGAGCTTCTGACGCAACGGATCTTGCGGCTATTGGCGGTGGTGGAGGAGCCGGAACAGGTGTTGGCCATTACCTTTACCCGTAAGGCCGCGGGTGAGATGCGGCAACGGCTGCTGGGGGCACTGCGTAGTGCCTCTCGGGACCCCGCTCCTGAAGGGCCTCCTCATAAGGTGGAGAGTTGGCGGCTGGCACAAGCGGTACTGGAGCAGGATCGACGCTGTCAGTGGAGTCTGCTCGACAGTCCGGGAAGGCTGGAGATTCGCACCATGGACAGCTTCAATGCCCGTCTGGTACGGCAGTTGCCGCTGTTGGCGACCCTGGGGGGGATGCCCGAACTTCGTGATGATGTCGATCACCACTACCGTGCGGCTGCCCGTGCCACCATCGAGATGGTGGAAGAGTCGGAGTACGGAGAGGCGGTGGAGAGGCTGTTGGCCTGGATGGACAATAGAGCCACTCAGGTGGAAGAGATGATCATGACGATGCTACAGCAGCGTGATCAGTGGCTCCCCTATCTTGTCGGAGAGCGCCTCGATCGGGGTCGATTGGAGCAGACCATCGCCCAGTTGGTTGCGACGACACTACAGCGTCTGCAGCAACGATTGGAGCATCTCCTCTCTTCCGATGCACAGCAGCAGTTGGTCGAGTTGACGGCCTTTGCCGCCACCAATCTGCGCCAGAAACACTCTTCGTCCGCTATCGTCGAGTGTGAGGGGTTACAGCGACTACCTGCCACTGATCCGGAGGCACTGCCATACTGGCGTGGGATTGCTGCGCTTTTTCTGACCAAGCGGGGAGAGCCGCGTAACGCACTCAATAGTTGGAATATTTCAACAGGTATTCCCCCTGGAGAGGAGAACAAGGTACGCAAGGAGCAGCTACTCCTCCTCTCTCAGCAGTTGCAGCAAGGGAAGGTCTCCACGCTGCTGGATCAGGTGCAGCGGTTACCCTCTGCCCACTATGGAGAGGAGCAGTGGCGGCTGCTCGAAGCGCTGTTTCAGGTTTTACAGTATGCCGTTGGCAATCTGATGCTGGAGTTCGATCAACACGGTGAGGTGGATCATATCGAGATTGCCCTGCGGGCATTGCAGGCACTGGGGTCGGAAGAGCGCCCGACCGAGTTGGGACTGCGGCTCGACTACCAGATTCGACACATTCTGGTGGATGAGTTTCAGGATACCTCTCACGGCCAGTTTGCGCTGCTCAGTCGACTCACCGCTGGATGGGAGGCGGAGAGTGGCCGCACCCTCTTCCTGGTGGGGGATCCGATGCAGTCGATCTACCGTTTTCGCCACGCCGAAGTGGGGCTCTTTACCCGGGCGATGGAGCGGGGGGTTGGACCGGTGATGCTGCACTATCGCCAGCTAAAGGCCAATTTCCGCTCTGAAGAGGGGGTTGTCACCTGGGCCAATGAGAACTTCTCCGCGCTCTTCCCCTCCCGGGCCGACCGTTTTAGTGGGGCCGTTCCCTATGCCGAGGCGGTGGCGATCCATGCGGCCACCCCTGGCGTTGCAGTGACCATCCATCCACAGTTGCAACGGGATGATCAGCTGGAGGCGGAGCAGGTGGTTGCGGTGATTCGTCAATATCAGGGGGAGGGAACGGTTGCCATTCTGGTTCGCTCCCGCGGTCATCTACGGCAGATCACCCGGCAGTTACAGCAGACTGGGATCGATTACCGTGCCGTGGAGATCGAGTCGCTTGGGGATCGCCCCCAGGTGCGGGATCTCCTCTCTCTCCTACGAGCATTACTCTCACCGAGTGATCGTGCGGCCTGGTTGGCGCTGCTTCGTGCCCCCTGGTGTGGACTCTCTCTGCAGGGGATGTTGGCACTGGTGGCAGGGCGATCAGCGCGAACCATTCCATCGCTACTGGCTGCCGGAGAGTGGCCGCGGGAGATCGCGGTGGCCGATCGGCAGCGCCTGGCGTGGCTGCAACCGTGCATCGACTCGATCACTCGACAGCGAGGAGAGGTTTCGCTGGTGCGTTGGGTTCAACAGGCCTGGCGGCTGTTGGGGGGCGAGCGTTACTACCGTTGTAGTGAGGACCCGGATGGGGCGAGTCGTCAGCAGGAGGCCTTCTTTCAGCTATTGGGGGAGCAGCAACAGGGGGGGGAGTTACTGCAGTTGGCCCGGTTTCAGCAGCGATTACAACAGCAGAATCTGCATTCCACTGCCTCGGGGGGGGCACGGGTCGAGGTGATGACCATCCACAAGTCGAAAGGGTTGCAGTTTGATACGGTGATTCTTCCGGGGTTGGGTAAGCCGCCCCGGGTGAGGGAGCGTAAGCTGTTGGAGTGGATCGAGTTGCCGCAGCAGCAGGAGGTTGAGGAGACGATGAGTCTGTTGCTCTCACCCGTGCGGTCGGCAGAGCAGGAGTCCGGGCTGGATCTGTTGGGGGAGTTGGTTCATCGGATTGAGAAAGAGCGCGGTCGCAATGAACTCTGTCGGTTGCTCTATGTGGCTGTGACTCGTGCCGAACGTCGGGTTCATCTGTTCGGAGCAGTATTGAACTCAACAACGTTGCCGAAGCGTGGAACCCCTCAGCCCTGTGCCGGCTCCTTGTTGGAGCAGCTTTGGCCTCAGTTACAGGCAGAGTACCGTCCACTTTGGGAGTCGATCGAGGAGGATCCACCACCGCAGCAAGAACCGGAACAGAGAGAACCGAAGCGAGATTTTCGACAGCGGTTGTTGCATCCATGGCGACTTCCGGAGCCACCACCAGCGGTCATCGAGTTGCCGCCAGCGGTGGCGATCGATGATGTCTATGCCTGGAGCGGTGCGGTTGCGGTTCATGTGGGAACAGTCGTTCATGGGTTGTTGCAGTGGATTGCCGAGACCGGTCTGGATCCATGGCTGGCTCCGGATACAGTCATCGGATTACATCCCCGGGCGGAACGGCAGCTGCGCCAACTGGGGGTGGTGGAGGCTCATCTGGAGGGGGCGACGGCACGGGTGATAAAGGCGCTGGAGGGGGTGATCGGGGATCGACAGGGGCGCTTTCTGCTTGCCCCCCACCAACAGGCACGTAGTGAGTGGGCGTTGACGGCCCAGCTTGGAGGGCAGCGGGTCCATGTGATCATCGATCGCACCTTCGTGGATGAAGAGGGGGTGCGCTGGATCGTCGACTGGAAGAGCAGTAGCCATACTGGTGGAGATCTCGAGACCTTTCTCGATCGCGAGGTGGAGCGCTATCGGGAGCAGCTGGAACGTTATGGCGCGGTGCTCCGTCTGCTGGAGGATCGACCACAACGGCGGGTGCTATACTTTCTCATGCATCAGATAATGAGAGAGGTTTAACCGATGATTAAATCGTTTCGCTCTTTGTGGTGTATCGATCGTTGCAAAGGTTTCGGCACTCCTGAATCGCAACACACTCAAGCAGATCCCTGTGTCGCTCGACTGCGGCCCTCCCTGGCCGCAGACGGTTGCAATTCAGGAGTGCCGAAACCTTTGCAACGATCGATACCCATGAAAATGGCCGAGATCAATCACGATTCTTTTATGGGTCTGCTATTCTGGTGAGATGGAACGCAATCCGCTGATCATCAATCTGGTTTTGAAGCGTTGGCTCTGGGGGGTGCCGTTACTGCTCTGGACCTTGTTGGTGATCTGGTCACTACACAACAGTCTGGAGAGTATCGAGCGCCATCTGCTGGAGCTAGCGCGCAATGGTGCGCATAATATCTTCAATGTGATCGAGCTCACTCGGTTGTGGAATGCACGCCATGGTGGGGTCTATGTGCCAGTCACCTCAGAGACTCGGCCCAACCCCTATCTCGATGTTCCTGACCGGGATCTGATCGATCAGGAGGGGCGCGAGCTGACCATGGTCAATCCGGCCTACATGACTCGTCAGCTCTCGGAGCTGATGACGGAACGTAGTGGGGTCTCTTTTCACATTACCAGTTTGAAGCCGATTCGTCCCGCCAATCGGGCCACCCCATGGGAGCAGCAGGCGTTACGGCAGTTCGAGAGTGGAGTATCCGAGGTTTACGAACGGGTGGTGACGGCAGATTCGGATCAGTTTTTCTACATGGCTCCACTGATGGTGAAGCAGGCCTGTCTGCGATGCCATGGTGATCATGGGTATGAGCTCGGGGATGTCCGAGGTGGTATTCGGGTGACTTTGGCGGCGGATCAGTTTTTTGGGGTGGGGCAGGAGCGAGTGGTCGAGATCCGTCGGCACCTGTTGGTCTATCTACTGGGTGCCGCACTGCTGCTGCTGTTTCTGAACCAGTTTCGGCGTCACTGGACAGCGCTGGAACGGCTGGAGTTACGGCAAGAGGCGGTGATCGCGGAACGTACCCGGGAGTTACGGCATCAGGCCAGTCACGATCCACTGACCGGACTCTACAATCGTAATGCCTTCAATGAGATTGTCGAGAAGGAGTTTCACCGTTCGGTTCGCTACGACCATCTGTTATCGATTCTGATGGTCGATCTCGACCACTTCAAGCAGGTCAATGACCAGCATGGTCATCTGGTGGGGGATCGAGTACTGGCCCACGCGGCCAACCTGCTCCACTCGGAGATGCGAATGACCGATACCGTGGCCCGTTTCGGTGGTGAGGAGTTCGTCATTCTATTGCCAGAGGTGGGAGCCGAGGAGGCGGTCGGGTTT
>CAYFOQ010000005.1:11724-17038 GCA_964344735.1 uncultured Piscirickettsiaceae bacterium | reverse complement strand
ATGTGGCCATTACCGGGAATGCGTGGACAACGACGGCTGCGGCAACGGTTGGCCAATCAACCGGTGGTTCTTGGTGGTGGGGAGGTCTATTCAGTCACCGCCAGCTTCGGTGTCGCCAGCTATCCGACGCACGCCCTTACCATCGATGAGCTGATCCGCCGTAGTGATACCGCGCTCTATCGGGCCAAGGATCTAGGGCGAAATCGGGTTGAGCTGTTTCACTCCTAGGTGCCTTCCTAACGATTCATCCAGTCAGATAGCGGGCCACCATCCCAAACTGCCACTGTTCTGGTGGTACCGGGAGTTCGAGCTCGATGACGATGGTCTGACCACCGCCGGTCACCACTTCGACGGCATCACCGCGCGGGTTGTAGATCTGCTTCAGCGTGAGATTCTGGTTGCCGGAGGGGAGAATCAGCTCGAGCCGATCTCCAACACCGAATCGGTTCTTGCTGAGAAGGGTTGCGCGGCCCCGGTCTGGATCGTAATCGATGATCTCGGCCACATAGATCTGCTGATGGCCCTGTGAGTGGCCTTGAAGGTAATTTTGGTACTCCTGGCTGTGGTGGCGCTGGAAGAAACCATCGGTGTAACCACGGCTGGCGAGGTTCTCCAGCTCCGCTAGCAGTCGAGGCTGAAATGGCCGCCCGGAAACCGCATCATCGATCGCCTGACGATAGACCTGACTCACCCGACTAACGTAGTAGATCGATTTGGTACGCCCTTCGATCTTGAGTGAGTCGACTCCAATCTCAACCAGACGCTGGATATGCTCCACGGCTCGCAGATCTCTGGAGTTCATGATGTAGGTTCCGTGTTCATCCTCCTCCATCGGCATCGACTCTCCGGGGCGTCCGACCTCTTCAATCAGGATCTGTTGGGGCTTGGCTGGCTGTAGTTGACCGCTATCATCCTCGATACTCGGTACCTCACGATACTCCCAGCGACAGGCATTGGTACAGGTACCCTGATTGGCATCCCGGTGGTTGATGTAGCCGGAGAGTAGACAGCGACCGGAGTAGGCCATGCAGAGGGCGCCATGAACGAACACCTCCAGTTCGATTTCGGGGCAGTGTTGACGGATCTCTTCCACCTCATCCAGGGAGAGCTCTCGTGAAAGAATGATGCGATCGATTCCCAAGCGCTGCCAGAACCGAACCGCGGCATAATTGACGGTGTTGGCCTGTACCGAGAGGTGGATCGACTGTTCTGGCCAGCGTTGTCTCACCTGATCGATCAGTCCTGGATCGGCCATGATCAGTGCATCCGGCCCCTGCTCGATCACCGCAGCAATGTCCTTTTCGAAGGTCTCTACCTTGCTGTTGTGAGCGAGAATGTTGGCGGTAACGTAGAGTCTTTTCTGCTGCTGGTGGGCCTCGGTAATCGCGACCGAGAGCCCCTCGAGGTTGAACTCGTTCTCCCGAACTCGCAGACCATATCGAGGGAGACCCGCGTAGACCGCATCGGCACCATAAGCAAAAGCGGCACGTAGGTGGGTCAGGGTCCCGGCAGGGGCGAGCAGTTCGGGCCGTTTCATGGTATCAACCGTTGCAAAAGTTTGGGCACTCCTGAATCGCAACACGCTCAAGCACATCCCTGTGTCGCTCGGCTGCGGCCTTCCCTGGCCGCAGACGGTTGCCATTCAGGAGTGCCCAAACTTTTGCAACGGTTGATAAAACGTTTCGACCGAGGCGATCGGGTAGCCGTGTGAGTACAACCACAGCAGTGGTCCGGTACGGCATGGGGGTAGCGCTACTCGTCCTTGAGATCGACCGGCATTCCAGCCTTTCGCCACTCGGGAAAGCCCTCCTCCAGTCGGCGTGCCTGGTAACCCTCTTCGCGCAGCAGTACCATGGCATCGTAGGCGAGCATACAGTAGGGGCCACGACAGTAGGCGACCACCTCCTGATCGGGGCTGATCTCGTTGATGCGGTGCTTTAGTTCGTTGAGTGGAATACTGAGCGCACCCTTGATATGTCCAGCCTCGTACTCCTCCTTTGGACGAACATCCAGTACCGTCACCAGGCCATCTCCGGCCCGCTCCATCAACTCCATGATATGGATGGGCTCGAGGTCATCCTTTACCGTCAGATAGGTGTTGACCAGCCGTTCTACCTCCGCCAGATGGCGTTCAGAGAGTTTCCGCAACGCCACCAAGAGATCGACCACCAGCTCATCCGAGAGGTTGTAGTGGACATACTGCCCCACCTTTCGAGCGGTAACCAGGCCTGCATTGCGTAGCAGTTGTAGATGTTGTGAGGTGTTGGCGACGGTGAGTCCTGCGGTCTGTGACAG
The DNA here is from genome assembly GCA_964344735.1 of uncultured Piscirickettsiaceae bacterium. Lineage (GTDB taxonomy): Bacteria > Pseudomonadota > Gammaproteobacteria > Thiopontia. Next base: position 14,743 of record CAYFOQ010000005.1, on the reverse strand, counting down.
CTTCCGGTACGGGCAAACTGTTCAAATATCGACTTTTTATAATCTTTGACTGCCATAATGGCGGGAATAATCACATATTCTATTGAATGGGTCAAGTATTTTATATAACTCAATCAGTTACTTTATCAATAAATTGCATTGATGCCTATTCTCTCCCATCCACACTCAATCTTTGGAAAGAGACGGATCGGCGAGAAGGATAAGTAGGCGGAGGTAGGGGGAGCGGGTTGGCGGGAAGAGCAAGTAGGCCATGTTCTCCCTCTCCACCCTTGGGGGGAGAGGGTTGGGGTGAGGGGGGGAGTCTCCCCAGCAGAAACCAGAATCCGCTCCCTACAACAGATCCAGACGTAACTATTCAGGGGTGAGCTGAACAGTTACATTCAGACTACCAATTCTCCCCGAGTAGCTCAAAATAACTCTGAGGATGGGCGCAGGCAGGACAGAGACCGGGAGCCTCCTCTCCTTCATGACGATAGCCACAGTTGAGACAGCGCCAGGAACGCTTCTCCTCTCGCTTGAAGGTGCGATCGGCAGCAATATTCTCTGCCAGCTCCTGAAAACGTTTGCCGTGCTGTCTTTCGGCAACGGCGACCGCCTCAAAGACGGCTGCAATCTCTTCAAATCCCTCGTTACGAGCAATCTGGGCGAACTCCGGGTACATCTCGGTGTATTCATGCTCTTCACCGGAGGCGGCATGGCGCAAATTCTTCTCGGTGGTACCATTGCCGCCAGCCGGATAGGTGTCGGTGATCTCGACCATGCCCCCTTCAAGAAACTTGTAAAAGCGACTGGCGTGTGCCTTCTCCTGATCGGCAGTCTCTTCGAACACCTTGGCGATTTGAACGTATCCCTCTTTGCGGGCCTTGCCGGCGTAGAAGGTGTAGCGATTACGAGCCTGTGACTCGCCAGCAAACGCCTTCAACAGAGACTGTTCGGTTTCGGTGCCGGAAATGCTTTTCATGGAGTGCTCCCTGTTGTTCTTGAAGGTACCTCTGAGTAACTGTTCAGTTCACCCCTGAATCGTTACCTTCCTGCGCAGTTTACAGGCCGGACTGTGACAGCATATATTCGATTGCCGATTTAATCTCACTATCCCCCAGTGAGGAGCCCCCTCGTGGGGCCATGGCCGTGCCCGTTACCCCGGCAATCGCACTCTGTACGAGGCCATCGACGCTACCCGCTTTCTGCAGTCGAGGCTCCCAGTTGGCCTTGTTTCCGGACTGTGGGGCGTTGAGTGCAGGAGCAGCCGGGCCATGGCAGGCGAAGCAGTTGGCCTGGAACAGGGTGGCACCATCTCCCCCTCCTGTCGTAGCAGCCGGCGCGGCGGCAGTGGGAGCAGCATCGGCAGCTGTTGGTGCCGGTGGTGCTGAGGCAGCTGGTTCAGCTTTAGCGGAAGCCTTTACTGGTGCAGGTTTGGCAGCCGGTGAGCCAATCGAACCCAGGTAGGCGGTGAGTGCATCGATGTCGCCATCGGTGAGTCGAGTCGCGACATCACGCATCATCCCGTTGGGATCGTTGTCCCGCGCACCACTACGGAAGGAGTGAATCTGCGCCTGGGTGTAGCCGTTGAGCTGGCCGCTCAGTGCTGGCCAGCGAGCGAGATCGTTGCCCATGGCCTCGGGGCCGTGGCAGGCCATACAGGCGCTCACCCCACGTGCCATGTCCCCCCCGAGGTAGAGGGCCTTGCCCTGGGCGACCAGAGCGGCATCCGCCTGGCTGCCTTCGCCTCCTGAGACGGTGGCGTAGTAGGCCCCCAGATTGACCATATCGTCATCACTCAGACCCATCGCCTGCCCAGTCATCAGCGGATCTTTGCGGGCACCAGACTTGAAGTCCTGTAACTGTTTGATCATGTATCCTGAATTCTGGCCGGCCAGTGCAGGAACCGCCTTGGTTTTGCCGGGATTCATCGGGTCCGGGAATGCCGGATTGCCGATGCCGTTGAGGCCGTGACAGGCGCTACAGATGGCCGACTTGGCTTTGCCCGCTTCGATATCTGCGGCTGAGGTGGTGCCCGAAAGGGTCAGCGCAATCAGTGTGATCAGAGAGTTGTTCCAAGCGGCCTTCTTCATGTAGTCTGTTCCTAAAATCTGTTCCGTGAGTCTCCCGAACTGGACAGTCAGAACGGTTCGGGACGGCATACCCTTGATTGAAGACTGGACATTATATTCGCAATCGCTAGAACTGCAACCTTCCGCTCCCCCAGTGAATCTACAGCAGGCCATATTCGTCACCAGTGCACCCAACCTCTCCCGGTGTCCCCGTGAGAGCCGTGCCGAGGTAGCCTTTGCCGGTCGCTCCAATGCCGGCAAGTCGAGTGCACTCAATCGGCTCACCGGTGTCGGCGGGTTGGCTCGTACCAGCAAAACCCCAGGGCGTACTCGGTTGATCAACTATTTCGGTTTGGGAGATGAATGCTATCTGGTTGATCTTCCGGGGTATGGTTTTGCCAAGGTGCCTCTGCAGGTACGGCAGCGTTGGGAACGGGACCTTGGGGAGTATCTGGCACGTCGTGAGGTGTTGCGGGGGTTGGTGATCGTAATGGATATTCGTCATCCACTCACCACCGGAGATCACGAGATGGTCTCCTGGGGGAGCGAAATCGGTTTGCCGATTCACATCCTTTTGACCAAGGCGGACAAGCTCAAGCGTGGGGCGATGAATAATCAGCTGCAGCAGGTGCGGAGTCGACTCGATGTCGAGTTTCCCGAGGTGACGGTCCAAACCTTCTCCGCTACCCGTGGTATTGGTCTGGAGGAGGCGCGGCAGCAGGTGGTTGACTGGTTGGAGGAGGGCGGAACCGATCTTCCGGGCTAAAAAATACCCCACCCGGGCAAGGGAGGAACTCCCGGATGGGGTCGCTGTATCACCATTTCCATACAGTCGTCGCTTGAGACCCCACTGAGAAGAGATAGTTCCCGGTTTTTTGGGTTGTATCCATCGTTGCAAAACTTTTGGCACTCCTGAATGGCAACCGTCTGCGGCCAGGGAGGGCCGCAGTCGAGCGACACAGGGATGT
>CAYFOQ010000005.1:1021-11714 GCA_964344735.1 uncultured Piscirickettsiaceae bacterium | reverse complement strand
GAGCGTATTACCATTCAGGAGTGCCAAAAGTTTTGCAACGATGGATACGATCCAGGAATGCCAATCCCTCTGACTGATTTAGAGGTTCCCTAGTGGGCCTCATCCCAGTTATCACCACTGCCGAGATCCACCACCAGCGGTACCCGCAGGGTGGCAGCACTCTCCATCACCTCCCGTACCTGAATGGAGAGGGGCTCGAGCTGATCACGAGCCACCTCGAAAACCAGCTCATCATGAACCTGCATGATCATCCGGACATCGAGACCAGATGTTGCCAGATCGCGTGAAAGGGTGATCATGGCCCGTTTGATGATGTCGGCAGCGGTACCCTGCATCGGGGCATTGATCGCGGTACGTTCCGCGTACTGGCGGCGCTGTCCATTGCGGGCGTTGATCTCTGGCAGATAGAGTCGGCGACCGAAAAGGGTCTCGACGTAGCCATGCTGGCGTGCTCGTTCCTGGGTCTCCTCCATGTAGTGTTGAACCCCTGGATAGCGTTCGAAATAACGTTCCATATAGCGCTGAGCCCGTGCTCGAGAGACGTTGAGCTGTTGGGACAGACCGAAGGCCGACATCCCGTAGATTAGTCCGAAGTTGATCGCCTTGGCACTGCGGCGCTGCTCTGTGGTGATCTCCTCTGAAGGGAGGTCGAAAATCTCTGCTGCAGTGGCGCGGTGGACATCGATGCCCCGCTGAAACGCCTGCAGTAATCCCGGATCCTGAGACAGGTGGGCCATGATCCGCAGTTCGATTTGAGAGTAGTCTGCGGCCAGCAGGAGGTGGCCCTCCTCTGCGATGAATGCCTGTCGAATCTTGCGGCCGTTTTCGGTTCGGATCGGAATATTCTGGAGATTGGGGTCAGAGGAGGAGAGTCGACCGGTCACCGCCACCGCCTGGTGGTAGGAGGTGTGGATCCGGCCGGTACGGGCGTTGATCTCCCGTGGCAGCTTGTCGGTGTAGGTGGACTTGAGTTTGCTCAGACTACGGTGTTCGAGAATGGTGCGTGGCAAGGGATACTCCTGTGCCAGCTCCTGCAGGACCGCTTCGGCCGTCGAAGGTTGGCCCTTGGGGGTCTTTTTCAGTACTGGGAGCCCCTGGCGCTGGTAGAGGATCTCCTGGATCTGTTTCGGAGAGGCCAGGTTGAACGGTTCCCCGGAGAGCGCATACGCCTCCTGTTCCAGTTTCTTGATCTGCTCGGCCAACCGCTGGCTTTGTTGCTGCAACATCGCCAAGTCCACCTTCACCCCGTTGCGTTCGATCTCTCCCAGCACCTCCAGCAGTGGCATCTCCAACTCCTGCAGCAGGTCCACCCGGGTCGGCTCTTCTTGTAACTGTGGCCACAGGGTTTGGTGTAAGCGCAGGGTCACCTCGGCATCCTCGGCGGCGTAGGGGGCCGCCTGCTGAATGGGAATTTGGTCGAAGCGAAGCTGTTTCTTTCCCTTACCGGCCACCTCCTCATAGGTGATGGTCTTATGGCTCAGGTGCTTCAGTGCCAGCGAGTCCATGTCGTGGCGAGAGGCGGTGCTGTCGATCAGATAGGACTCCAGCATGGTGTCGAAGGCGATACCACGGAGCTGAATGGCGTGGTTGGAAAATATCGTCTGATCGTATTTGATGTTCTGCCCCACTTTGCGGAGTTGCTCATCCTCCAGTAGTGGACGCAGTCGTTGTAACACCTGGTCGCGGTCGAGTTGAGGCTCTTCACCCAGGTGGGCCAGTGGCAGATAGGCCGCTCTGCCGGCATGAATGGCGAAGGAGATCCCCACCAGCTCCGCCTCCATAGGTCGTAAACTGGTGGTCTCGGTATCGATGGCAAAAAGTGGGGCCTGTTGCAGCAGCTCGATCCAGTGGTCAAGCTGCTGTGGTGTATCGATGATCTCCACCTCCAGGGTTTGCAGGGCATCGGCAGCTCGATCCTCGGTGACGCTCTCCTCCCCCAGGAGTTCAGACAGCCAGCTGTTGAATCCCAACTGCTGATAGAGCTGGTGTAGTCGTTCCCATTGGGGTGGAGACGGGATCAGCTGATCCACCGCTAGTGGCAGCTCGACATCACAGCGGATGGTGACCAGTTCTTGGGAGAGGGGGAGTTGTTGCAGACTGGCTTGCAGCTGTTCCCCCACCTTGCCGCCAATCTCATTGGCGTGGGTGATGATTTCCGCTACCGATCCATATTTTCCGAGCCATTTGGCTGCGGTTTTAGGGCCAACCTTGGGTACTCCTGGAACGTTGTCGGAGCTATCCCCCATCAGCGCGAGATAGTCGATGATCTGCTGTGGCGGAACCCCAAACTTCTCCATTACCCCGGCAGGGTCGAGTAGCGTGTCGTTCATGGTATTGATCAGGGTGACCCGATCGCTGACCAGTTGCGCCATATCCTTGTCTCCAGTGGAGATCAATACCCCCATTCCCTGACGCTCCCCCTGTCGGGTCAGGGTTCCGATGACATCATCGGCCTCCACTCCAGCGTGGATGATGAGGGGATAGCCCATAGCGTTGATGATGGCATGTAGCGGTTCGATCTGGCTTTGGAGCTCCTCTGGCATAGGGGGGCGGTGGGCCTTGTAGTCGGGGTAGATCCGGTTGCGAAAGGTTTCGCCCTTGGCATCGAAGATCACGGCCAGTCGCTCGGGATGATAACGGTCGACCAGGCTTCGGAGCATGTTGATGACCCCATAGATCGCCCCGGTCGGCCCCCCCCCAGGGCCGCTGAGGTTGGGCATGGCATGGTAGGCACGATAGAGGTAAGAGGAGCCATCTACCAGAATCAGGTCGGTGGTCGAGGGTGTGGTCATGGTATGGAAGAAGTCTGGATAGAATTGGCGTATTATCTCGTATCTGTTAGGGAAAATCTGGTCGGATATCACGACGACGCGATATGGTGACGGTATAATTTGCGGTAGTAGAACCCAGTGGAATTGTCGAACATGAATAGGATGATAGTCGTACCGCTCTTCTTCTCCACGGTAGTGTTGGCTCAGCCACAGGAGAGTGTGCCGCTGCCGCCCCCGGATCTTCCCGAGAGTCGGTCGTTGCAGGATGAGATCAATCAGCAGAGGGGTCGATCGGTATCGCCCGGTAAGGGTACGATCGACTACACCCTGGGTAGTCAGGGGGCGCGAGGACGACTGGAGCCACGCCAGGATGATCTCGATCCCGATATGCAGGTGCCGCAGTGGGAGCTGTTTCGCTGGAAGTCATCCACTGGCGGGCGTTAATGTCGGTTTACACCACCATCGAAGAGCAGGAGCTGTCCCGCTTTCTGGAAAGTTACGCGGCCGGGACACTGCAGGGCTATGAGGGGATCGTTGCCGGGATCGAGAACACCAACTATTTCGTTACCACCACCACCGGAGAGTATGTTCTCACGCTGTTCGAGCAGCTGGGGTGGGATGATCTTCCCTACTTTCTCGATATCATGGCCTTTCTGGCAGAGCATCAGGTTCCAAGTGCTCATCCCATTGCCGACCATCAGGGAGCCTATCTGCGTCAACTTTGCGGTAAGCCGGCGGCGCTGGTGGAGCGGTTACAGGGGCAGAGCGTCGATCATCCCACGCCGTCACAGTGTGGTGCGATTGGTCGAGCACTGGGGCAGATGCATGCCTTGGCTGATCAGTTCCATGGTGAGCGTGTCAATCCCCGTGGTTATGCCTGGTGCCAGTCATCGGTCGAACAGCTTCAGGGGCGACTCGACGATCATCAGGCCGAACTGTTGCAGCAGGAGCTGCAGGCACAGCGCGAGCTGCGGCGCGAGCAGCTGCCGCAAGGGGTGATCCATGCCGACCTCTTTCGTGACAATGCGCTCTTCGTTGGTGACCGGTTGACCGGAATCATCGATTTCTACTACGCCTGTAACGATGCGCTGCTCTATGATCTGGCGGTGACCGTCAACGACTGGTGTAACAATGGCGATGGCTCCATCCATCCGCAACGCTATCAGGCGCTGCTGTTGGCCTATCGTCAGCAACGTCCATTCACCCCACTGGAACAGGAGTCCTGGCCGCTGATACTGCGAGCAGCAGCACTGCGGTTCTGGTTGTCGCGTCTGGTCGATCTGCACTTTCCCCGGCCAGGGGAGATCACGCAGACCAAGGATCCAAAAGCCTATCAAGCCATTTTGCAGTGGCACTGTGATCATCCGCTACGACTCGACCTTTCCGATTGAGATGAGGCCATGAGGATCTATATGCAGACCATTCCGGAGCGAGAGGGACCACTACGTTTTTTCCAGATTCAGCTCCAGGAGGATATGCTGGAGGGGTGGAGTCTGATCCGTGAGTCCGGCACCCAGGGGGTTAAGGAGAGCAGTCTGAAACGGATTCACTACGAGTGTCGTGAGGATGCCGAGCAGGCGCTCTTCTCCTTGCGAGATCAGCAGCTACGGCGTGGTTATCGAGTCACCTTCGCTACCGGTATCTCTCCGGCTGAGGCTGGTAGTGATTGATGGTCGGCGGTAGCAGGGCGTCAATGGGGGGAGCGCAACTATCCGATATCTTTTCCTCGTTTGCCCTGTGTCAATTGACAATCAAGTATTCGCAAGAATACAATGTGCGCTTTGAAAAATTTAGACTGGGGCGGAAATCTGAAAATGGCTAAGAGAGTTGTGAAGGGAGTAGTGACATCTTTTCTTCTGCTGGCCGCAGCGGCACAGATGCCGGGGGCGCTGGCGGATACCGTGGCTGGAGGAGAGTTCGTGGCGGCCAAAAGTAGTCGGGTGGGGGCAACCGTCTCCCTCGGTGGAACGGTCATTCCTCATCGTGAGGTCAATCTAGTCGCGAAGATGCCGGGTGATGTGCTCTTCCTTGCGGGTGAGGAGGGAGACCGTTTCTCCAAGGGGGAAAAGTTGGTCGCTCAGGATATCGATGCGATGCTGGCGAAGCGGGCACAGGCAGAGGCGCAGCTCGCCAGCGCCTATGCCGGGATCGGGAATGCCCAGGTGCAGCTCCGTAACGAGATTGAGAACCCCAATTCACAGCCCAACGCCATGATGGGGGGGCTGCCGAGCATGATGACCATGTTCTCCAATCCCATGCGTAACATGAGTGGACGGGGAGACTCCGATACCCAGCGTCATACCAACATCTACGGGATGAATGTTCAGGTGGAGACCGCCAACAATGCCTACAATCAGGCGCTGGCAGCGATTCGTGAACTGGATGAGAATATCGACAACGCCACTATTCTGGCTCCATTCGATGGCGTGATTCTGCGCAAGATGGTGGAGGTTGGGCAGCCGGCGCAACCCGGGGTACCTCTCTTTCTCTTCGGAGATACCAGCAAGTTGCAGATTCGAGCCGAGGTTCCGGCACGGCTGGTGCGGGGGCTTCACAAGGGGATGGAGTTGCAGGCTCGTCTCGATCACAGTGATCAGCTGACCTCGGTGACGGTGGCACGAATCTTCCCGATGGCCGACATGATGGGCCATACGGTGACGGTGAAGTTTGATATTCCTGCTGAGGCCGATGCTTCACCCGGGATGTACACCGAAGTGATCATCCCTGATCCCGGTTCCGTTGGGAATGAGCTGGTGACTGTGCCCAGCTCCGCTGTGGTCTGGCGTGGGAGCCTGCCAGCGCTTTTTGTTCAGCGTGAGGATGGTTCGCTGGAGATGCGTCTGGTACGGATTGGGGATCTGGCCGCAAATGGTTGGGCCAGCGTGCTCTCCGGCGTGAAAGCGGGGGAGCGGGTGATGGTTTCACCCTCCTCGACGACCACCTCCACTCGCTAATAGTGGCACTCTCCACATCTGGGTGTGGGGAGTCAGTGCTGATGGACGACCGGGGAGTCGTCTCAACCATTTGAAATTCTTGGGGCTATCATGACGGACGAGAACAAGCCAGGGGACGCCGAGGAGCGTGAAGAGGGGGCTGCCATGGGGCAGGAGGATCAGAAGCTGGAAGATGTCGATTTTCAGCATCTGCCGGAGAAGGTGTTCCAGAAGGCGAGCCATGATGAGGTTGAGTTGGGGTTTGCCGGTCGATTGGCGGACTCTTTCATCCATTCACCACTCTCACCACTGCTCTTCATCGCCATGATGGCAGTGGGCATCTGGGGGCTGATCGCCACTCCGAGGCAGGAGGATCCACAGATTTCGGTGCCGATGATCGACATCTTTTTTCCGGCTCCTGGACTCTCTTCCGGGGAGGTGGCCAATCAGATTATCGATCCCTTCGAACGTGTGCTGAGTGAGATTCCTGGGCTGGAGCATGTCTACTCCGCCAGTGATCGGGAGTATGGCATCATCACCCTGCAGTTCGAGGTTGGTGAACCGATGGGGCCATCGATCGTTCAGACCCATAGTAAGATTCAGTCCAATCTCGATCTTCTGCCCAAGGGGATCAAGCCCCCTTCGGTCAAACCCAAGGAGGTCGATGATGTTCCATCGGTAACGCTCACCCTCTGGTCGGAAGATGTGGACGATGAGTATCTGCGCACCCTTGGTGTCAGTGTGTTGCAACATCTGAAGCAGTTGCCACAGACCGGTGTCGGCTTTGTTGCTGGGGGGCGTCAGCGTCAGGTTCGGGTCGAGGTGTTGCCGGAGCGGCTGTCTGGTTTCGGTGTCAGCCCCGGGCAGATCGTACATGCGATTCAGACCGCCAACACCGGCCACACCGTGGGTACGGTGGAGATGAATGATAACTTCCTGTTTGTTGAATCGGGTGGATTTCTCTCCTCTATCGAGCAGGTGGAGCAGTTGGTGGTAGGGCAGCACCAGGGGGTGCCGGTCTATCTGCGTGATGTCGCCAAGGTGCTGGAGGGGCCGCAAGAGACCAAGCAGCTGGTCACCTTCTCTACCGGGGCGGCCAGTCCTTATGAGGCTCCGGTCAAGGATGCAGCGGCAGTCACCATCGCCCTTGCCAAGCAGCGTGGTGCCAACGGGGTGTCTGTGGTCAATAGTATTCTGGAAGAGGTCGAGACCAACCTCAAGGGTTACCTGATCCCGGACAATGTCCATGTCGAGGTGACTCGAAACTACGGCGAGAGCGCCAACACCAAGGTCAACGACCTGCTGTTCAAGCTCTTTGTGGCCACCGGTGCGGTCACCTTCCTGGTCTGGCTCAGTCTCGGGATCAAGCCTTCGATCGTGGTGCTACTCACTATTCCGGTGGTGTTGGTGGGGACCGTGTTCGTCTCCATGTTGATGGGGTACACCATCGATCGGGTCAGCCTCTTTGCTCTGATCTTCTCCATCGGGTTTCTGGTGGATAACGCCATCGTTATCGTTGAGAACATCTACCGTCGCTGGTTGATGGCCGGAACGATGGATACCAAGACTGCCGTTGATGCGGTGCGCGAGGTAGGCAACCCGACAGTGCTGGCTACCTATACGGTGGTGGCGGCACTGATTCCGATGGGGTTCGTTTCAGGAATGATGGGACCCTATATGGAGCCGATTCCGGCACTGGGCTCGGTGGCGATGCTGCTATCGCTTTTTGCCGCCCTGATCTTTGCGCCGTGGTTGGCGATGCGTATCGTCCCGACAATGGAGAAGCTCCACCAGATGGAGGCGAGGGATGAGAAGATCGATGCCAAGCTGGATGTCTTCTTTCGTAAAACCATCACCGCTCTGGCAGAGAATCGGGTGTTGGGGTGGAGTTTCATGTCGGGGCTGATTCTCAGCTTCTTTGCCGCAATGTATCTCTTCTATAACACCGCAGTACCGGTGAAGATGTTACCGTTTGACAACAAGGCCAATTTCAGTGTGGTGATCGATATGCCGGATGGTACCGCACTGCCGACTACCGCCAACTTTACCCGGCGGGTAGCTGAGCAGCTTGAGGATATCGAAGAGATTGTCGCCTGGCAGAACTATGTGGGCACCTCTCAGCCATTCGACTTCAATGGTCTGGTACGCCACTATTATCTACGGCAGTTCCCCTGGCAGTCGGAGATTGCCGTACAGCTGACCGACAAGACGCTGCGCAAGCGCACCAGTCACCAGATTGCCAGCATGGTGCGGGAGCGGCTACAGCCGATCGCTCAGGCCGAAGGGGTGGCGGTCACCGTGGTAGAGATGCCCCCGGGGCCTCCAGTGCTTCAAACCGTGGTTGCCGAGATTCATGGTCCCGATGCCGATACCCGGCGTGAGGTGGCGGAGGATCTCACCAAGATCTTCCGGGAGTCGGGGATCATCTCCGATGTCGATAATCTAATGCGGTCGAAGATGGAGACCTGGCGTTTCGTCATCAATCGGGAGAAGGCCTCCCGTCAGGGGATCTCGGTCGAGACCATCAATCAGCATCTGGCGATGGTGATGGGCGAGTTCGAGGCGGCCACGATCTTCCAGTCACTGATCCTGGAGCCTACCTATATCGTCTTGACGATCCCGATCGAACACCGCTCACACCTCAATCGACTGGGGGATCTGCCGGTGATGACCATGGATCGGCGCACCATTCCACTGGCCGAGCTGGGAGAGTTCGTCAAGGTGGAGCGTGACCCGATCATTTTCCATAAGGATCTCCGTGAGGTGGAGTTTGTGGTTGGTGATGCGGTGGGGCGTCTTGGGGCTCCGATCTACGCCATGCTCGATGTCGAGCGTATCCTGGAAGAGAAGGGGTATGTCACTCCTGATGGAGTTATGCTGCGCAGTGGCGCCTATACCGGCGCTCCGGAGAATGACAAACAGACCGGTTTCGAGTGGGGTGGGGAGTGGACCGTCACCTATGAGACCTTCCGTGATATGGGAATCGCCTTCGGTGTCGCTCTGGTGGGGATCTACATGTTGGTGGTCTGGGCCTTTGGCAACTTTGTCATTCCGGCCATTATCATGTCACCGATTCCGCTTACTCTGCTAGGGATTGTGCCCGGCCACTGGTTGCTTGGGGCGGAGTTCACCGCGACCTCGATGATTGGCTGGATTGCGCTGGCCGGTATCATTGTGCGTAACTCCATTCTTATGGTGGATTTCACCATGCACTCTTATCGCACCGGTACGCCGCTGCTGGAGGCGGTGATTCTCTCCGCCAAGTCCAGAACGCGACCGATCCTGATTACCGCATTGGCATTGGTGTTGGGATCTGCGGTGATTCTGCTCGATCCCATCTTCCAGGGGATGGCGGTATCCCTGCTGTTCGGGGTGTTTATCTCTACCCTGCTGACGCTAGTGGTGATTCCACTCGGCTGTATTAGTGCCGGTGAGGATGTGTTCAAGGAGGCGCGTGATCTGGAGGAGGAGATCGGATAGTTTGGGGCTTGTGTACCCGGTGCCCGGAAGGGATCGGGATTAGCCATCCGTTAACGACCACTGCGCTAGGCCGAAATGGTCGCACGGTGAATGGCGTTGACCGGGATTAGGTTACTGTGATCTCTTCCAGACGATACTCTATTCGGGCCAAGATCGTTGCCGGTCTGTTGGTGGTTGGGGCCTTTGCCTCCATCACCATTGGCGCCAGCGCACTCTATGTTCTGCGTCAGAACAGTATCGCCGAATCACATCGGCTGCTGGCGTCTGTGTCCAATCTGCAGCATAGGCGAATCGAGGCCTTTCTGCGATATAGTGAGGACCGTGTTCGACTGGTTGCCAGCCGTACACAGTTGAGAAAGAGCCTGCAGCAGCAGTTGAATGGTCCTGAGCAGGCCCACGTCAAGCGCATGGAGCGAATACTGCGTGACGCTCGGAGCTCTATGCCAGACTTCTGGCAGATTCATGTGCTCGATGATCAACAGGGCGTGATCGTTTCGACCGAACCGGCCTTGATCGGGACAAAGCTGTCACAGTTTGGTCATCGAACAGAGCAGCTGATTCAGGGGATACGTCTGGATCGGGACAACAGGCCCACCATGGGGCTGGCTGCTCCCCTCTCTCTGGGAGATCGTCGGCTCGGTGTCTTATTGATCGAGGCGTCCGCCTCTCCATTGATTGAGATTGTGCGTGACTATACCGGACTGGGCCAGAGTGGCGAGACGGTACTGGGGCTGCGCCGTAGTGATGGTCGGATCTACTTTGTGGCCCCCTTGAGAAATGATCCCGATGCCATGTTGCGTCCCGTGCAAAGTGACCAGAGCCATTTCCCCATCGTTCGGGCCGTTGGGGGAGAGCAGCGCTTTATCACCAGTGCCAGCGACTATCGAGGGGAGTCGGTCTTTGCCGTGACCATTCCTATGCCAGAAGTCGGGATGGGCGTGGTGGTGAAGATGGATCAGGAGGAGGCGATGGCGGCCTACAACCACCTGTGGCAGGTGCTCGCTCAGATTCTGGTTGTCATCTTTGCGCTGGGGCTGGTGATGGCCTATCTAATCTCCCGCTCCATCAGCAAGCCAATCGAGTATCTTCGAGACATTGTCGTTCGCATCCACCGGGGGGAACGTTCCCTGCGCGCCGAGATCGAAGGGTTGTCGATCGATCAGGAGACACTGGCACTGGCACAGACCTTTAACGATCTGACCAATGAACTGGTGGAAACCTTCGATGCAGCACCCAATGGGATGTTGGTGGTCGACCAATCGGGAACGATTCTGCGTGCCAACAAAGAGCTCTACCAGGTTTTCGGTTATGAACCGGGGAGACTGGCCGGTCGTTCTCTTGAGATACTGATTCCACAGCGGTTACGCCATCAGCATGTGGGACATCGCAATATGTATATCCAACAGCCCCAAACACGGCCGATGGGAGGGCAGATGGAGCTGCGTGGCTGTCGCTTCGATGGTTCTGAATTTCCGGTGGAGGTGGGGCTGGCTACGATCAAGACCGAAG
>CAYFOQ010000005.1:0-1011 GCA_964344735.1 uncultured Piscirickettsiaceae bacterium | reverse complement strand
TGATCCTGGCCACTGTGGTTGATATCACCGAGCGTGTAGAGCTGACTCAAGCCCACATCGATGCTCGCAACGAGGCCGAGAAGGCGACTCGGGCGAAGAGTGAATTTTTGGCCAACATGAGCCATGAGATTCGGACCCCGATGAATGCAATCACCGGTTTCGCCTACCTGGCACTGCAGCAGGAGATTCCTCCAGTAGTTCGTGATCAGATCAACAAGATCGAGCTATCGGCCCGCTCACTGCTTCATGTGATCAATGACATCCTCGACTACTCCAAGATCGAGGCCGGAAAGTTGCTGATTGAGCGGATCCCATTCAACCTTGGTGAGGTATTGGACAACCTGATCGATATCGGTAACTCACTGACTCGGCAGAAGGATATTGCCTTGCTAGTGGATATGGATCCGAGGATTCCATCCGGACTGATCGGAGACCCGCACCGTCTCAGCCAGATTCTCACCAACCTGATGAATAATGCCATCAAGTTTACCGATCAAGGGTGTGTGAAGGTTGAGGTCAAGCGGCAGGGTCGACGCAATGGAGAACCGGTCGATATCGCCTTCTCTATCATCGATAGCGGGATCGGGATGAGTGCAGAGGCGATCAATAACCTCTTTCAGACCTTTGTTCAGGCCGATGGTTCGACAACCCGCAGGTATGGTGGAACCGGGTTGGGGCTGACCATCGTCAAGCAGCTTGTGGATATGCTTGGTGGTGAGGTTATGGTGGATAGTGAGCCTGGTGTCGGCAGTACCTTTACCGTACTACTTCCATTTACCTGTTCCACCGAGCCGGAAGAGAACCGCGAAAAAGAGGTTTTGGCTAGAAGTCACGGCAATGGTTCTCTTGAGGGGATGAGGTTGCTGCTGGTTGAGGACAATGACTTGAATCAGGAGGTGGCTACATCGATGCTGGAGTCGGTGGGGGCTGAGGTTGCGGCGGCCAGTAATGGTGTCGAGGCGATTGCCTATCTGGAGCATGTTGACACCGGAGTAAACCCGCACTTATTCG
>CAYFOQ010000004.1:19413-32496 GCA_964344735.1 uncultured Piscirickettsiaceae bacterium | reverse complement strand
CTGTTTGCTACAGGCCTGCGGCGAATAGCAGCGCTTTTCCTCCGGCGTCAACAATCAACTCATCGATACAGTAGAGCAACCGTCCGGCCTCGTATTTCGGGCGCAAGGGAATGGAGAAGGCGAGCAGTATCCCAGCCAGGGTGGCATGGACCCCACTTTTGAGCATCGCCACCCACAGCACGACCCCGACCATCACATAGGGAAACGAACGCCGAACACCGCCAAGGTTCATCGCCACCAACAGGAAAAGCAGGCCACCACCTACTCCCAAGGCCACCAGATTGATACTCTCGGTATAGAACAGGGCGATCACGATGACTGCACCGAGGTCATCGACGATCGCCAATGCCACCAGAAAGGTGAGCAGCGTGGCAGGAATTCGGTTCCCCAACAGTGCCATCGCCCCCAGCGCAAAGGCGATGTCGGTCGCCATCGGTACCCCCCAGCCATCCAGGGTGTGGCCGGAAGGATTGAGAGCGATATAGATCAGTGCCGGAACCACCATGCCCCCTACCGCAGCAATCACCGGCAACAGGGCCTGTCGAAGGTCGGATAACTCACCGACGATGAGCTCTCGCTTGAGCTCCAGCCCCACCACGTAAAAGAAGATCGCCATCAGACCGTCATTGATCCAGTGGTGCAGTGATTTGGAGAGCTGAAACCCTTCCATGCCGATGGTGAAGGTGGCCTCCAGCAGATGGTGATAGGCCGCCGCCCAGGGGCTGTTGGCAATGATCAGCGCCAACAGCGCACAACTCATCAGTAATAATCCACTGGTGGTTTGTCGGTGAATGAACTCTTCGACAGGAGAGAGCACTCGATCGAATGCCCGTTCCCAGGGTGCCACATACTCCCGATTGATCTCATCCATACGCTTCATAAGCCAATTTCTCTTTATCTAATGCTATGGCAATCCATTTTGCCACAGTAACTACTCACGCTGCTTCGTAGAAGTGAGTAGCCAAGAGAATTGTAGATAACGATGAGGTGCAGACAACGGTCACCCCCCCAGCCAGGAAAAAAGGGAGCGCATTGCGCTCCCTTCTTTCCTGGCCCAACGCCGTTTCCGCTACTGGCGGAAGACGAACCGGGGTTTGAGCCAGAGCACCAGCAGTGGCAGGATCGTTAGTGCCGTGATTACATCAAGAATCAACGCTTCACTGATGTAGAGACTCACCGACCAGGTGTTGGCCAACTCGGTATTCATCAGCGGAACGAAGCTGCCCAACAGCACCACCACCGAAACGATTACTGCCGATCCGGTGGTACTGAGGGTATTGCGCAGAGCCTGATGCCACTCACCACCGGTCGCCTCCATCTCCTCACGCAAGCGTGAAACCATGTAGATCCCGTAATCCACCCCCAACCCCATGGCGATACTGAGTGCCACCTGCACATGGAAGGCCAGGTTGGCAGACCACTCCTTGATCTCGGTCATATAGCCGCCGACACCATACTGCGAGAAGAGGGTAACGAATAGCATCACCACCAGAATAGAGGCAATGGCGAGAGAGCGAAACATCAGTGCCGCAATCAGGAAGATCGCCAGCGCGGTCGTGAGTGGACTCTTGAGCCACTCTGACATCGCCACCACTCGCGTCGCCTCGGTCGCACCGAGGAAACCACCGACCGCCGGTTCGGTAATGGCCGGATCTCCCTCGATACGGGTGACATGACGATAACCGGCCTCCCCTGGAGTCCCTACGTGGATATCAACCGCCTCACCATTACGAAATCCGATCTTCAGCAGGTCGAATCCCGGCTTATCCTCATGCTCTACCAGGAACCGCTGGAGATCCTTGGTCACCTTGTGAGTGGCGATTGGATCCATGGTATTGACGAATCCCATGACGATTCCCTCATCCCAGCTCTGGGTATTGACGAAGGAGTCGAGATCTCCAGCACCGGTGTTAGCCTGCAACAGGCCGTTGTAGGTCTGTACCATGTCATCCGGACTGGGAACATATTCCGGATCTTCCGGATCCTGGTAGGCATACCAATTTCCCTCGGCAGTCATATGACGCTCGGTGGGAATATCGTACAGATTGAGATGGTCGACCGGACTATCCCCTCCCGGAGTCGCCATGATCATATTGACGGTCTTGACGAACTGGACGTAGGAGCCGGTATAACCGATATATTCATGTCCCCGCATCCACTCCTCGAGCTCATTGAGAGCCGCCAGTACCGAGGCCTTATTGAAGATCCACGGTAGGCAGCAGGCCTACGAGGGGGTAAAACCCCACTCTTGGCACGGATCGGGATATTGACCGAGATCACCCCCGGCATGATATCCCCCAACCGCTCCAGTTCATGGATTGCCGCCACATTGGAAGGTTTCCCATCGACCATCACCTCTTTCTCACCAATCAGGCTACCTAACATGTAGTGATCCTTGAAGGCGGCCCGCGAGTAGTTGATCCCCTTCTCTACTCCCGGCATGATATCCCCCTCCTCCTGGATCCGGAGCTGTTCCGGTGTCGGGTTGGCTGCCTGCATTGCCTCGATCCCCTCACCAAGACGCGCGTAGTGGGAAGAGATCACCATTACCACCACCACGATCCCCACCGGGATCCACTTGCCAGGCCCAGCCAGCAGACTGGAGAGCTTCTCTCCCATGGTCAACTCCCAGGCCCGCTCGTCATCACACTGCTCCTGTTTCGGGGTGAAAGTGATCAATAGCAGTGGAATCAGTGTGGTGGTAGTGAGCAACAGCGTCGCCATTCCAAACATTCCGAAATAGGCATAGGCCTTATAGAAGGAGATATCGACAAAGGAGAGGGTAAAGAACCCCACCATATCGGTAATGATCGACAAAGTTGCCGGGACGATGGTGTGTCCGATGGCAATCTCCGCTGCTCGCTCCGGCCCCTCACAGTGGGGTACATGGAGCTCCTGCATGAAACGTCGCATGATCTGCACCGAGTGGCCGATACCGATCGCCAATAGCAGCATCGGTGTCAACACCATCATCGTGGTCAGTTTGAACTGCGTGAAACCCATCAGCCCCAAGGTCAGAATGATGGTCATCCCGACTCCCAGTAGCGGCAGAATCGCTCCCTGCCAACTACGGAACTCATACCAGAGCACCGCAATCACGATCAGCAGCGAGATCCCGAAGAGCCAGCTCTTTTTCACCAGGTCGAGCAGCATATAGGCGAGGAAGTAGGGCTCACCAGCGGTCAGGAACTCGACCCGATCGCCATACTGTTGGCGATACTTCTCTACCAACTCACTGACACTGCGAACCCAGGGAAGGTAATCGGCCTTGACGTCATCGCTATAGTCACCAATGATAAAGGAGGCCTTGGGCTTACAGTTATTATGGGCATGGGCCCGAGTCTCCTTCGTCAACCGCCCGTCACTATCGAGCAGATCACATTTATTGCCATCGGCATCTTCGTAGTAGACCAGCATCGACTCCATGGCTGGATGGTTGTGCAGCGCATCTTCGAGGAACTGGAGATCGGCCTGAGCCTGCTCAGGGTTGTCGGCCGGAATCCCCTCCACCGGAAGCATCCGCTTGAACTGCAGGCTGCCATACTCATCCAGTCCCATGTACTTCACCTTGGAGGAGGCGATATCAATAAAATTGGGAACATTATCCCCATCAACTACTCGGATGCCCAGGCGGATATCCTGCCCCATATTGAAAAACCAGGGATCCCCAGTCTGGTAGATACGTCCCTCCTTCACGTTCATCCCCCAGACCATGAGGTTACCCATCCCATAGGTGTGCTCACCGTAGAGATTGGTGGCAACGTAACGATCCGTCGGCGGCAACAGCGTATCGGGGTCGTTGCGGATGTCGAGCTGATCGACAAAGAGGGCGCCCGCCAGAGTGGCTGCAATCAATAGCAGGATGATCGGCCAGCGGAACTTGAGAACAAAACGGGCATACTGCCGACTGATTCGGGTTTCACTTACACTCATGGTTAAATTCCACCAAACAAAAAATGGGAAAAAAAAGGGCCTGTCCAAGTTGCCCCTGGACAGGCCCGGGAACCTGCTGCACTGCAGTGCGCAGTGGGAATCAGAAGATAAGCTTCAGTCCCAACTGCAGGTTAGATGCGTTCTCGAGCTGACCAAATTGGGTATTGTCATCCCCCCAATAACGGTCATACTCCAGCATGCCGATCAGAGTGTCGTTGAAACTATACTCCACATCGAAACGGTTCCACTTACCGCCATTCTCTTCGTACATGAAGATGTTATTCCAGCGGTGCTGTTGCTCCGCTCCAAAGGGCTTGGAGAAGAAGAGCGAGTAGAAGTTCTTGTTCTCTTCTGCCTTATTGAAGCCATTGCCCAGATGCATGGTAGCGTAGTCGGTGGTATAGACCCCACAGTTGGTCTTACCGGTACAACTGGAGCCATCCCAGTCCGTAGCAGAGTCGACATAGTCCAGATTACGATCCTGAATGAACTGAGCACTCACCATCATGTTGGTCAACACGGAGATATCGGCACCCAGTACATACTTGAAGCGATCCCCCTTGACCATCCGCAGCGCCGCCGGCAAATCACCGATCGAGAGAGCACCACGGTCGATCACCGGAGAGTAGACCCCACTCTGGTAGAGGAACTCACCCCGTAACACCACGGGACCCAAGGCCTCGGTATCGAGCGCATAGTCCATGGCACTACCGATGTTGTGGGCACGCTTGACGGTCTGCTCAAAATTGAGGATCGCAGAACCGGCAGCCTCGTTACCACCATAGTTGTTGACCCCATCCGAGAGGGTCAACACCGCGGTATTGGTCTCGGCGGTTCCATCCATATCCTGATCGAGATTGATCGCAGTACGGGTGGTGGTCAGGGTAGTACCGGCATCGTTCTTCCACGACAGGTTGATGATCGGATTCTTGTCATAGTTGTACGAATAGTTGAGGGAGTAGTTGAGACCGCTGTCGAGGGTACGCTTCAATCGCATGGCGATATCGACCTCGCCCTCATCCGGCATATCGTAGCTATACTGCGATCGCGCATTGATGAAATCATCAAAGGTGGTAAATGGGGTCCGATCCATATACTCGAAGGCAGAGTTGAGCGGGGTATCCGGGTTGTAGAGATTACTGGCATACATGCCACCAAAGGCGGCCAGGGCATCCTTGCCGGTCATGCTCCCCTTGACCGCATTCCACATCGTAAGATCCCCGTTCCCCCCCAACATCATATCGAGTGAAGTGGCGAAATTGAGGTCTGCAAAATTGGTCTCGCTACCGGTAGAGCTGTCACCGTCCCCCCCCTGCAACATGTCAAAGGAGGCGTCCAGCTGTGCCAACGTGGCCCCACTGGTGAATCCGGCTACGGTAAAGTTGTTGAGTAACGGATTTTTCATTCCTCCCTGAGTCATCCCACCCAGTGGCTCGAAGTTACTGCCAAAGAGGGCCGAAACCGAACCGAGATCGGGAACGATATTGAGAAAACCGTTGGTAGCACCGGTAATCGAGTCAACTCCCTTCATGATAAAGGCGTGGCCCTGATCATGTCCAGCGTAGACCCGATCGGGAATACCGACCCCGGCAACCGGGGCCTCATTCGCCCGAACCGAGGTATCGATATTCCGATTGAGTCCGGCAAAAAGATTCTCTCGTGGTTGTGAAACTACCAGCTGTAGATTGGAACCATCCTCCAGATCGGTCTCGGCATTGATCATCCAGACCGGAATGCGGGATTCATCCATCGAATTCTGCGCCATCTCCCGATAGTCGGTCGGGTTGATGATATCCAGCAGCTTCATTCCATCTGCCGTTCCCCAGACCACCTGCTGCTTACCGAGGCGGAGATAGATATTGTCTTGTTCACCGGCGGTGGTATCGATGTAGAGCTCACGGAGAAAATCTTGCTGCGTATAGCCCTTGTGATCCTGGTAATAGTCATTGACCGCGTGAGCATCATAAACCGGACGCAACTCAGCGTGCATGGTGGCACTCTCACCCAGCGGACCATTGATGAAGATCCGGGCCGAGGTCTCGGACTTCAGCATATCCCTTTTCCCGTGTGCGGTTGCCGCACCAACGGTGGAACCATCACGAGTAAAGATTGCACTCTCGTTCTTGATCACCCCAGAGAGTTCAAAATCGGCGAAGGGACTCTCGCCATCGTGGTTATCGGCCGTCGCCGACAAAGATGCCATCGCCAAGGCGACACCAGTCGCCAATACTGTTCTGTTGTACATAACGCTACCCTATCTCCTTCCTCACCCGCCCCTGAAACGGGGCCGGGTCGTCTTCAATTCCTGTAACTATTGGATCAGCGCTTGATCTTGCGCAGTGTCCGCTCTGACCAGTAGTTGGCCTTGCGCTTCTTGTCGTTGCGGGTAACCACCTTTTCGGGGATCACTGCCCAGGTCTCATGACCAGTGGTGTGGGTCTTGCCATACCAGTACCCCCAGTACTGGGCTCGGGGATCATCGGTCCCGAAACTAATCCAGTTCCGATCGATGGTCTTGATCTTCTCCCCTCCCTTGAAGTAGTCGGTACGATAGTCGGCAAAGGTTCCCGTATCAACATAGCTGATCCGGCTGTCATACCACCAGTTCTCCCGCTTCGGGGTGCTCTCTACCTTGTAGACCTGTTTGCCCTTGGCACCACAGGAAGAGTCAGGGAGGCTCTTCATGTATTTGTTACGCTGCCCTTCTGGAATATCCATCGCTCCGAGACAGTCACCAAAGGTCTCCGTTCCCACTAGCTTGTGAGTCTCATCCTTGGGCTTACGCAACATCACATCACCAAAGGTGAAGTCGGTCCCCCCCCAGGCATCGTCGTGAGCCGGTTCGGCAAAGCGACGAATCTTGCGCAGTGCCGGCAACCAGATCGCATAGGACTGCGACTTGGCATCATCGACATAGTCGGTGATCAACATTCCGGTCCCTCTGAGCTTACCAGAGCGGAAGATGGCAATATCCTTGGTGTTGATCTCGCCATCATCGTAGTCGTTGTTGAGATAGCGCTCAACGGTCAGGGTAGATGGAGTCTCCCCTTCCGAGCGGCTAATGATGATAGTAATTTCCCCTCCCTTCTCGCTGATACCGTAATTCTTCAGGGAGTAGAAGTGGTTGACAAAATAGACCTGGTCCATGATCTCATCAGCGTTCGGAGTACCAGCCGGCATCGGCAGATCCTTGGGGACACCCGCTAACAGTGAGAGGGGAAGAAATGAGAGGGCCGCAGCCACTCCGGTTACCATCTTGTTCATGCCTTGAAAACTCCTCCTATCAATAAAAAAATAGATGCGGCTGCTCAGCAGAGTCCTGAATCAGTCACAGGCACCGGCAAACAGTTACAATTAGATACACCTTTTATCAAAGATGAGACGATTGTTGTTGATCTCTCACAGTGTGTCAATACTTGCCATTAAAAAAATTGATCGTCACCAATCTTTTATAACTCGCAGGGGGAGGGAGAACCTCTCTCATTGTCCTGGTGATACCTCCCCGTTGGGAGGAAGATCAATTCACGCTCAACCTATTCCATATATTTTGGGTAACTTCAGAAGCCCTCCCTCACCCCAACCCTCTCCCCGAGGGAGAGGGAGTTAGAACACTTTGATCAGATGCCACTTTTATTCTGGCCCTCCGACTATGCCCCCTCTCCCGCTTTGATCTCGTCCGGAACGACGGCAGCAATCTCTTCACCGACATTTTCAACCTGAGCATCATCGTAGATATAGACCGGATTGACCAGCAACACCCCTTCGATCCGCTCGATCTCGGCCAGTAGATCAGCGGTCTTCCCTGGGCTACGCTCCTCTAGCGTGATCACCATCTTGCCCCCCTCTTCGGCATGAATCTCCAGATGTTCGATCTGTTCGAATTCGCTTCGAATCGACTCGGAAAACTCCGGCTTGAACTGTACCGCGATGCCTGAAATCTGCATACTCCCTACTCCTTACTCTCTCCGGATCGATTGGACCCTAACCACACCCCCACCCCTCGAATGTGATGAGTGCATCTCAACCGGCACCCATCACCCAAAAGAGAACACCCCACTCGCAACAGCAAGTGGGGTGTCTACACAACACTACCGTATCAGACTAACGACGCCGTGAGGTCGAAAAGTCGTTGGAGACCAGCGGGTTCAGATTGAACTGCGGGGCGTGACACTGATTACAAAAATAACGAGCCCCAGAAAGTCCTTCTGTCGAGTTGCCATTTCGATCAACGAAGTGGCTACGACCAATCTGGGTCGCCTCCTCTTCCTTGTAGTTTTCGTCGCTGTGGCACTCCATACAGCGATTCTCCTTCAGTGTGATCTCATAGTCTTTGTGCGGCATTACCGGCGGCTGCTCTTTCCAGGTACGCTCGAAGGGATCGGCGTCCTTAATTCGGTTACGACGATTAGGGACCGTAGACTCAGATCCAATATCCATCATACCCCGCAGAGACTGAACATCCGCAGCGGCCACCTGACCCGTTGTAAATAGTGTCGAGGCAGCGGCCACACCTAGTGCAAATAGAATCGTACTACTCTTTTTCATGGTTCACCCCCTATGCCTTGACAATTTTGACTGCGGTCTTCTTGAAGTCGGTCTCCTTCGACAGGGGATCGGTCGCATCAAGAACCAGTTTATTGACCAGACGACGGGCATCAAACCAGGGCACGAAGATCAGACCTTCCGGCGTAATGTTTCTACCCTTGGTATTGATTCGACCGGTAATGGAACCACGTCGGGAGACCACCTTCACCGCCTCTCCATTGAACAGCCCCATCTTCTGCACATCCTTGGCGTTCATAAAGATTTCGGCATCGGGAACGGCACGATAGAGCTCCGGTACCCGTTGGGTCATAGAGCCGGAGTGCCAGTGCTCCAACACACGCCCGGTAGTCATCCAGAAAGGGTACTCTTCATCCGGGGATTCCGCTGGTGGCTCATAGGGGCAGCAGAAGGCGGCCGCCTTGCCATCCGGTTTACCGTAGAAGTAGACATCACCCGCCGCGACGGTAGGATTGAGTTTACGCACCAGAGGATCATACCCCTCACGGTAGCGCCACAGGGTCTCCTTGCCATCGATCACCGGCCAGCGCATCCCGCGTACCTTGTGGTACTGGGCATATTCACCCAGCTCGTGCCCCTTCTTCGGCCCTTCGAGACCAAAGCGGCGATACTCCTCATAGAGCCCCTTCTGGAGGTAGAAGCCAAAATGGAAGGACTCGTCATTATCATGTCCAGCCTCCAACTCATTGAGGGAGAACTTGTTGACGGCACCATTGGCATAGAGCACATCATACAGCGTCTTGCCCTTAAACTCCGGATGGGCATCCAGTGTTGCCTGAGGCCAAACCTCTTCCGTAGAGAAGTGCTTGGAGAACTCTACCAACTGCCAGAGGTCGGATCGCGAACCCTCCACCGGTGGCACCTGCTGACGCCAGGCCTGGGAACGACGCTCGGCATTACCGTAGACCCCCTCCTTCTCGATCCACATCGCAGTCGGCAGAATCAGATCGGCCGCCATGGCGGTTACTGTCGGATAGGGATCAGAGACGACAATGAAGTTATCGGGGTTGCGATAACCCGGCATAGTCTCTTCATTGAGATTAGGGGCCGCCTGAACATTGTTGTTACACATCACCCAATAGGCGTTGAGCTTGCCATCCTTGAGCATGCGGTTCTGCAGGACCGCGTGGTAACCCGGCTTGCCCGGAATAGTCCCCTTGGGAATCCCCCAAATCTTCTCGGAGAACTCACGATGAGCCTCTTTCATCACCACCAGATCAGCCGGTAGACGGTGAGCGAAGGTTCCGACCTCACGAGCGGTACCACAGGCAGAGGGCTGACCGGTGAGGGAGAATGGGCTGTTGCCCGGCTCGGAAATCTTTCCAGTCAGCAGATGGAGGTTGTACATCAGATGGTTCATCCAGACACCACGAACGTGCTGGTTGGTCCCCATGGTCCAGAGCGACATCACCTTCTTATTGGGGTCGGCATAGACCTTGGCCAATGCCAACAGGTTCTCAGCCGGAACCTTGGACATCTCGACCGCCTTCTCCAGGGTGTACTCGGAGACAAACTCCTTGTACTCGTCATAACTCATCGGCTTGGAGCCGACCTGAGCCTTACGTGGAGAGCTGTTCTTGGCACTCTTCTCACGCGGATCGCTGGGACGGAGGCCGTAACCGATGTCGGTGTTGGCACGGCGGAAGTTGACATGCTTCTTGACGAAATCCTCATTGACCGCACCGTTCTGAATAATGTAATTGGCAATGTAGTTACCAATCACCAGGTCGGTCTGCGGCTCGAAGATCAGCACATTGTCCGCCAGGTCACAGCTACGGTGGGTATAGGTGGAGAGTACATGTACCGAGGAGTCCTTTTTCGACAACCGGGTATCGGTGATGCGCGACCAGAGAATGGGGTGCATCTCTGCCATGTTGGACCCCCAGAGCACAAAGTGCTCACCATGCTCGAAGTCATCATAACAACCCATCGGCTCGTCTGAACCAAAGGTACGCATGAATGCGCCTACTGCCGAGGCCATGCAGTGACGAGCATTGGGGTCGATATTGTTGGAGCGGAAACCGGCCTTGTAGAGCTTGGAAGCAGCGTACCCCTCGAGCACGGTCCACTGACCGGAACCGAACATCCCAACGGTAGACTTGCCATCATTACGCTTGAGATCGTTGGCAATGGCCGCCTTCCACTTGTTGGCCATGATCTCCATCGCATCTTCCCAGGAGATCGGGGTAAATTCGCCATTCTTGTCGAATTTGCCATCCTTCATCCGCAGCAGCGGTGAGGTAAGGCGGTCACGACCATACATAATCTTGGAGAGGAAGTACCCCTTGATGCAGTTCAGACCACGGTTGACGGGTGCATCGGGATCACCCTGAGTCGCCACGACCCGACCATCCTTGGTTCCCACCAGCACACTACAGCCAGTACCACAGAAACGACACGGCGCCTTATCCCAACGAATACCATCCTCGTCATAACCATCCTTAGCGATGGTAGTGACGGGGATGGTGACACCCATCGCCGCTGCAGTCGCAGCAACGGCGTTCGACTTGATAAAGTCTCTTCTAGAGATTCCCATTGATTCACTCCTCCCGAGCAATATGGTAAGAAACACGCTACCCGCCTGACCGACACTCCTCCCGAGCCGTGCTGATTTGGATACTCCCTCGATCCACAGCACCCATCGGTCCATGGGCTACCGCCAGTTCACAGTAACTACGCGATCGGGTTATCTCAAATTCCCCTCTGAGCGTCAACCCGTTCCCCTTGATGCGAACCACTTTAGTTGCTCGGCTTGACATACATCAATCACCTCCAGGCTTTTTCCCAAAGGGAGAATAGGCGCCCCCCACAATACCTCTTACGGGTCATTTTTCAGAGTAACGATTCACTACGACCTGCAACGGATTTCAAGTGCCTCTGAATCAGCCACCTTCCAGATTTCTCGCCACCACCTCGTAGAGATCTCGTGACAACGGAACCGCCGCAGCCATCCGCTGCAGCTGCTCTTGCGCCATCTGCTGATGCCCGGGGTCGAGCCGACGCCAGCGGTTGAAGGCCCCAGCCAGACGGGCCGCAATCTGGGGATTGAGCGCATCCAGGCGCAACACTTGATCCGCCACCAGACGATAACCTGCCCCATCCCCCCGATGAAAGTGGAGTAGATTACCGTGAGCGAAGGTTCCGATCACCGCACGCACCCGATTGGGGTTGGTAATCTCGAACCGTGGATGGCTCAGCAATGTTTCCACCTGCTCCAGGGTTCCAGGCAGATCAGAGGCGGCCTGCAGGGCAAACCACTTGTCGACCACCAGACGGTGATGCTGCCATTTTTCGTAGAACCGCTGTAGCGACTCCTCCCGCACCTCCCCACCGACCCGTGCCAGTGCACGCAATGCCCCCAACTCCTCACTCATGTTGAGTGGCTGGTGATACTGCTCCAGCGCCAGCGCCGTCAACGACTCCTGTTGAAGCGGCACCAACAGCTGCAACAACCGGTTTCGCAACATTCGGCCCGCCACACGGTCACGGCTAGTCTGTTGATAGAGCGTCACCATGGTCTCCTGATGATGCTCGGCCAAGGTAATCTGGAGGCGATTGCGCACGGAGTGAATCGCATCGATATCGATGACCTCCATCCGCTCCAGCAACCAACGCTCAGCCGGCAGAGTCAACATCTCCGCCGCCAAACGTGGATCTTGTGGAGCTCGCTGTAACACCTCGGCCATCCCTTCGAGCCAGCGTCGATCCGCCATCCATGACTCTCCAGCAAGGTGATGGGCAACCCCCTCCAGCAGCAGCTCCTCTGCCACCTGCTGTCCGGCATCCCAACGGTTGAAGGGGTCACTGTCATGGGTCATCAGGAAGAGACGCTCTTCGCGCGTCAGTGGGCCCTCCAGTAGCACAGGGGCAGAAAAATTACGCAATACCGAGGGGATTACCGGCACATCGATTCCATCGAAACGAAAGCGGGACTCCAGAGCCGTCAACTCCAACAGGCGACTCTTCTCCGGCAGCAGCTCCTCCCCGCCGTTGCGGGAGATCAATCCGACCAGCACCGGAATGGGAGGAGGCTGCCAGTCCTCCGCACCGCTATCCTCTAGGGCCGCAGGAAGGTCCTGCCGTAACGTCAGTTCTACCCACCCTTGGGTTAGATCCTGTCTCCAGCTCCACTGCAATCGCGGCGTCCCCGGCTGTCGATACCAGAGCATAAAGGGGGTCAGGTCTCGTCCCGAGACTTCGGCCATACAGGCAACAAACACCTCGACCGTCACGGCCTCTCCATCGTGGCGCTCGAAGTAGAGATCCATCCCCTGGCGAAATTTAGACTCCCCCAGCAAGGTGTGCAACATCCGCACGACCTCGGCCCCCTTCTCATAGACGGTAGCGGTGTAGAAGTTACTGATCTCGATGTAGTGGTCAGGGCGTACCGGATGGGCCATCGGCCCGGCATCCTCGGCAAACTGGACCGTGCGTAGTCCGCGGACATCCTCGATCCGCTTCAACGCCCGGGAGTGAAGATCGGCAGAAAACTCCTGGTCCCTAAAGACCGTCAATCCCTCCTTCAAACTGAGCTGAAACCAGTCACGACAGGTGATGCGATTGCCGGTCCAGTTGTGAAAATACTCA
>CAYFOQ010000004.1:16444-19233 GCA_964344735.1 uncultured Piscirickettsiaceae bacterium | reverse complement strand
CGGGTCAATGAGGCCATGGCATATTCACACTGATCGATGTTGTGTGGCTCGGTATAGATCCGCAACAGCACCTCACGCCCAGATGCGGTCTCGTACCGATCTTCGATCCCCTCCAGACGCCCGGCCACCAGGGCGAAAAGGTAACTGGGTTTGGGAAAGGGGTCCTCCCAGGTAACCCAGTGACGACCATCGGGATATCCTCCTCCGGCCTTGCGGTCGCCGTTCGACAGCATCACCGGACAGCGTTTGGGATCCGCGGCAATGGTGACACTGTACTTCGACATCACGTCGGGACGGTCCGGAAAAAAGATGATTCGACGAAACCCTTCTGCCTCACACTGCGTACAGTAGATTCCCCCGGAGCGATAGAGCCCCTCCAGTGCACTATTTCGTTCTGGCCAGAGACGGACCTCAAGCTGCAGAGTGAACGGCTCGACCGGAGGGTGGTGTAGCAGGACTCCCTCCTCATCCCGACTGTAGCGATCAGTGGCCAACACCATCCCGTCGAGACGCAGTGACAACAGCTCTTGATCGCCACCATGCAACCGCAACGGGGTTCCGTCCTCGATGCCGGAACGGGGCTCGACCAGGAGCGTCGCCTTGACCCGACACGCCTCCTCTCCAAGATCGAAGAATAGACGAACCTCGGGCACCTGATAGTCAGGAGGGGTGTAATCTTCCAGTCGGACAGTCTGTGGGGGGGATGAGATGACGTTCATATCGACTCCATTCAATCAGTTTCCCCCCATTGTAGCCGCTCACTAACGCGGACTGTAGCACCCTCACACAACCCCGATTATCATAGCACGCTGTTATCAAAGCACTGGAGAAGAGACCGATGGCACGAAAGATCAAGATCTACAGTACCGGCAGCTGCCCCCGCTGTGACCGTTCCAAGGCCCTGCTGACCAAGTGGGGGATCTCCTACATTGAGGTGAGGGTCGATCAGTCCCAGAAGGGGTTGAAGGAGATGCTACAGCGAACCAATAATGCCCGTACCGTACCTCAGATCTTCCTCGGAGATGACCACATCGGCGGTCTCGACGAGCTAACCGAGGCCCATATGGATGGGGAGTTAGAGGGAATTCGATAACGGAACGAGTGACTATTCAGAGGGGACTGTAACGGATTCAGATGGTCTCCCCTCCCCTCACTCGGTTCCTCCCGCTCGACAACGATTGAGCTGGCGCTGGTAGAGTCGCCGGGTCGCTTCAACATTACGAGCCACCGTCCTCAACCGCTCCTTCTGCTCATAATCCCGTCGCAGGAAACCGCGGTGCCCCTCATGATAGGCGAGGTAGAGATGATAGCCATCATCCCGGTCGATCTGCAGACTACGGTGAGCCCGATTGAGATACCAACCAACAAAGTGGATGGCATCAGAAAAATCATCGCGCTCGGCATCGGTATGTTGGGTGCGCTGCCGGTACTCTGCCCAGGTCTGATCGAGAGCCTGAGAATAACCGTATGCAGTGGAGAGCCGCTCCCCCGGAATCAGACCGAA
Source organism: uncultured Piscirickettsiaceae bacterium (assembly GCA_964344735.1). Taxonomy (GTDB): domain Bacteria; phylum Pseudomonadota; class Gammaproteobacteria; genus Thiopontia. Next base: position 17,729 of record CAYFOQ010000004.1, on the reverse strand, counting down.
ATAGCGCCGTCGCGGAGCCTCGGCATCACCAACAAAGCTGGACTCGTAACGAATCACCGCCATCAACAGCGTCTGCGGCACTCCCCAACGGGACTCTGCCTGGCGGGCGGCATCGGCCCACTGCGGCTGCTGCTGGTAGATGGAACAGAGATCATCGATATCGACGACCACGGTCTTGCACCCCACCAACAACTGCAGTACGACTACCGCTAAACCAGTACCCCACCACCGTTTCAAACAATCACTCCTGTTGATTCACATATCCACCATCGAGGGGTGCAACACTACACATTTCAAAGTAGACTTTCACCTCCGAAGGAGAGGAATATCATGAAAAAGATCACACTAGCACTGCTACTACTTTCCCCCACACTAGCACTCGCTCAAGGGCTATGGGTACACCATACCATCGAGGATGAGTTCGACACCATCAAGGAGTACCTGGAACAGGGAATCACCAACCAAGGTCTGGTTGTGGCCCACCGCTCCGATGTCGGCGGGATGCTGCAGCGAACCGGTGCCGACCTGATCGAACAGGTGGAGAGCGCCACCCACTCCGTGGTCGATATTGCCACCTCTGCCATCGGGATGAAGAACCCGCTGGGGGAACGGCCACAACCACAACCGGCTCCCCACTCCACCTTCAGGCGGGCCGAGGTCATCGAATTTTGCAGCGCAAAACTGTCACGACAGATGACCACTATCGACCCGGCCAACCTCATCTTCTGCCCCTACTCGATTGCTCTCTACACCACCACCGACGCCCCTGAGCAGGTCCACCTCAGCTATCTGAGACTATCGGAGATCGGAGCCCCCGCCTCCCGTGAGGTGCTACAGGAGGTAGAGCGGATGCTGGCGGCAATCGTGGCCGAAGCCTTGGAGTAGCCACCCTTGTCCTCTCTGACCGATCTGACAACCCGTTACTCCCGCCTACTACTACTCGGCCTCATCCTGTGGTCCGGGAACAGCGCCGCACCCCCCCCCCCCAACGGGGAATATACCTCTGCACGTGCACATCGGGCCGTCGCGATCACCCGAACCCCCACGCCAACCCCTGATTTCAGCGCCATCACTGAACCTGACCTTCGAAAAAAGCGCTTTATCGAGACCATAGCACAGGAGGCACGCCCGGTTCTCTACGCCATAGAGAAGCAACGCACGATCATTCTTGGACTCTACCTACGCTATCGTAGTGGTGATGGTCTGACCCCGCACGAACGCCGCTGGGTACTGAAGATGTCTCGATTGATGGAGTTCAACAGCTTCGACCCCGATAGTCACGACA
>CAYFOQ010000004.1:0-16434 GCA_964344735.1 uncultured Piscirickettsiaceae bacterium | reverse complement strand
CGCACTACTGAAACGGGTCGACGTGGTTCCTCTTTCACTGTTGATTGCCCAGGCTGCCATCGAATCGGCCTGGGGCACCTCTCGCTTCGCCCGTGAAGGCAACAACTTTTTCGGGATCTGGTGCCATGAGCCGGGGTGTGGAATCGTCCCGCTGCAACGCCCCGAGGGTGCAGATCACGAGGTGGAGCGGTTTGAGTCGTTACAGCACTCTATTCGAAAATATGTTCATATTCTCAACACTCGACTCGCCTTCGAACCCCTGAGAGAACTCCGTTATCAACAACGGATCAGCCTACTCTCCCCCACCGGGACGATGTTGACCAAAGGATTGGAACACTATGCCCGGAACGGCACTGAATATATCGACACCCTGGAGAAGGTGATTCAACACAACCAACTGGGACTGCTCGATTGAGCCGTTCCTGCTGCAATTACCGGTTGGAGTCTGGTATCCTACGCGGCGCCACCCATCCATAAGCTCCTCGGAGCAGTGACACGGACGTTACGAGATGCTCGATTCAAAAACCGCCCTTATCCTTTCCCTGTTTCTGTTCTCTCCGCTGACCTCGGCCCAGTGGTTCAGCCCTTGGGGAGGAGAGAACGACCTGGCGACGGCATGGGGGTTAGAACCGGCGGGTGAAAATGATCCCGAAGAGGGACCGGGGGTAACCATCGACTATGACAGCGCCGAGCCCCCTTTTCGGATGAACGTGGAGTCCGGCAGTGAAAGTCGTGGGCTCCCACAAGCCCTCCGCCGCCAGCCCCCGCCCCCTGCTACAGCCCCGGTTGCTCCTCCGGCACCGACGGCGATGAGGCGCCCCCAGCCACCGGTCATGCAACCCCGACCTCGTAGTCGCCAAGACTACTTTCGACGCCCCCCACCCCCCCGTCAGTACGGTGGGTATGGTGGTTTTCGACCCCCGGCTCGCCCTCGCCCCTTCTATGCCCCACGACCATTGCCCCCACTGCGGGCACCAACCCCTATCGCCCCTTACCCTTACTACGGGCGCTGAATCTATCAATTCGTTACAAAAGAACAGAGGGATCGCAATGGACACCCTCCACACTCCGGACGCTTGCGGCAGTGGTCCTTGGCGTGGCTGACCAGCAGCCCGTGGAGTCCTTGAAAGATCTCGATCCGCTCTGACTCCTTTGTGGTGACCTCGAGAAAGGTCGCCTCGACCCGGCACCGGATCTCCTCATACCGCTCTTTCCCCTGGAGCCACCCCAGACGAGATCCTTCGAGTATAGGCATCGACGACGAATATGGCTCGCTTGAAGGCATAGAGCAACATATCGTCGGCTGTCTCTGGCCCAACCCCGCTGATCTGTAACAGCTGCTGACGCAACCGCTTGGTCTCCCACTGCCAACAGCCAGGCCGTTGCTGCCGATACCAGCCGACAAAATGGAGCAGCCGTTTGGCCTTGAGGTTGTAGTAACCACTGGGACGGATCAACTCCCCTAGCGCTGCCGGATCGAGTGTAGTGATCCCCTCGATCGAGAGCCGTCCTGCCATGCGCAGATTGTCCATCGCCCGCTCTACCCCCTGCCAACGGGTGTTCTGAGTCAGAATCGATCCAACCATCACCTCAAAGGGGTGTTCTGCCGGCCACCAGCCTCCTGGTGAACCGTAATGGCTCAACAGCAGATGGTAGACCGCAACCGGGTCACCCTTTTTTACCGGAGCTGCGACCACGACTCTTCACGACTCGTTTGCCGGCAAGACGGCCCTCGATACGAGGAGTTCTTTTCGGCTGTTTCAGACTCAGGGTCTCTCCTGAGGGCGATAACCCAGCAATCTTCTGCAGCTTTCGAACCTCATCCAGCTCCAGTTCCCGCACCGCTCCAGGACGTAGTGGCTTGAGAAAGAAGGGACCAAACCGTACCCGCATTAGGCGACTCACCTTGAGCCCCACCGCCTCCCACATCCGTCTTACCTCTCGATTGCGTCCCTCCTGAATGACCACATGATACCAGTGATTGACGCCGCTACCACCGGAGTCGACGATATCGGTAAAGTGGGCCGGGCCATCCTCCAGCTCAATCCCATTACGCAACTGCTCCAACTGTGCTGCCTTGACCTCTCCCAACACCCGCACCGCATACTCACGGTCAATCGCCACCGAGGGGTGCATCAAGCGGTGAGCCAACTCACCATCCGTGGTAAAGAGCAGCAAGCCCGAGGTGTTGAAATCCAGCCGCCCCACGGCAACCCAACGGGCCCCACGAAGCTTCGGCAGATGGGCAAAGACCGTATCCCGTCCCTCGGGATCATTACGGGTGGTCATCTGTCCTGCCGGTTTATGATAGAGCAACACCCGACTGCGAACAGGTTCACCACGCTTGGGAAAGGGGTGTACCCGATCGCCATGGAGACGAATCTCATCTTCGGCCACCACCCGCATTCCGAGCTCTGCCGGTTTACGGTTGACCTCGATGCGTCCCTCACGAATCCAGCCCTCAATCTGACGTCGGGACCCCAGCCCTGCCCGTGCCAGTACCTTCTGCAGGCGTTCCCCTTCAGGGGGAGTGGGGTTGTGATCACTACTCTCTTGTGTCGTCATCACGCTGCTCCTGTCTCCGTTCAGAGTTATCCACCACCAGCTCCAGTCCTGCCCGGACCACATCTTCTGAGCTCGTTGGCTCCTCCTCGGGCAGCAACTCCTCGTTGAGCGGCCCCAGTGACTTCAACTCCATTAGTGTCGGCATCTGCTCCAGTGTACGCAGACCAAAGTAGTCGAGAAACTTACGGGTCGTACCATACATCGCCGGCCGACCGGGAACATCACGATGTCCCAATAGACGGACCCACTCTCGCTCCTGCAGAGTCTTCATGATATTACTGCTGACCGTCACCCCACGGATCTCCTCGATCTCCCCCCGAGTGATCGGCTGGCGATAGGCGATCAGAGCCAGTGTCTCCAGCAAGGCCCGCGAGTAACGAGGGGGCTTCTCTTCCCATAACCGATTGACCCAATGCGACAATGACTCCCGCACCTGCATTCTCCAGCCACTGGCCACCTCCACCACCTGGTATCCGCGCCCCTCACTCTCCTGTCGTAACTGCTGCAGCACCTCCATCACCGCTTCACGCGCCGGCTCTGCCCCCTCCTCGAACAGGGCCTGTAGCTGCTTGATCGAGAGCGGGTGCCCTGCCACCATCAACGCCGCTTCGACAATATTTTTCAGGCTTCCCCTCTGGCTCATTCTGAACCTCTCCTCGACTACAGCGGCTCTACCACCGACGGTACGGTCGGAACTCCGATATGGATCGGGGCAAAGGGGTGACTCTGCACCACCGCAATCAACCCCTCTTTGATCAACTCCAGAATCGCCATCAGCGAGATCACCACTCCAGCTCGCCCCTCATGGAGGTCAAATAGTGAGGAGAACGGAATGAACTGCGACTCCCCCTCCTCTCTCTCACTCAACCCTTCGAGCCGACTCAGCACTCGACTCATACGCTCCCGTATCGACAACGGTTCGCGGCTGATCTGATGGTTACTAAAGAGCTCCGCCCGCTTCAACACCTCCCCAAAGGCCTCCAGCAACACCGCAAGCTCCACCGCAGGCTGAGGCCGCTCCCCCTTCTGGGGTGGTGTAATCTCGACAGGAAAAAGATCCCGTTCCATTCGTGGCAGTCGATCGATCTCATCGGCAGCCTGTTTGAAACGCTCATACTCCTGCAGCCGTCGCACCAATTCTGCGCGAGGGTCCTCTTCCTCCTCCAACTCCTCACGGCGGGGAAGTAACATCCGTGACTTGATCTCTGCCAGTAGCGCCGCCATCACCAGATACTCCGCCGCCAAGTCAAGATTGAAAGCCCGCATCAACTCGACATACTCCATGTACTGGCTGGTCACCTCGGCAATCGGGATATTGAGGATATCGAGATTTTGCCGCCGGATCAGGTAGAGCAGCAGATCGAGCGGCCCCTCGAACGCCTCCAGAACCACCCGCAACGCCTCCGGAGGAATATAGAGATCCTCAGGTAGCTGCTGCAGTGACTCCGATCCTACCCGAATCGATGCCAGCAGGGTATCCCGATCACGATCCCTCTGATCGAGTGGGAGACTCATCTCTTCTTTCACTTTACTCCCCAATAGGCCTGCAAGATCCGGACTGCGCACATCCCCTAGCCGCGATAGGAGAGCCCCATCGCCTGACGCACCTCGATCATGGTCCGTCTCGCCTCTTCACGCGCTAACTCTCCCCCCTCCTCGACAATATTACGTACTAGCGTTGGATCTTCGGTAAAGCGGGCGGCCCGCTCCTGGATGGGAGCCAACTCCCGCATCACCGCGTCGATCACCGGCTGCTTGCAGTCAAGACAACCGATACCTGCGGTACGACACCCATCCGCCAAGGTCTGACACTCGCTCTCGGAGGTGTAGACCCGATGCAACGGCCAGACCGGACAGCGTTCGGGGTCTCCGGGATCACTTTTTCTCACCCGAGCCGGATCGGTCGGCATGGTACGGATCTTCTTCTCCACCGACTTGGCCGACTCCCGCAACGAGATGGTGTTGTTGTAAGACTTCGACATCTTCTGCCCATCCAGCCCCGGCATCCTGGCAGCAGGGGTCAGTAGTGGCCCAGGTTCGGGCAGAATGATCTTCCCGCCCCCTTCAAGATGACCAAAAAGCCGCTCACGATCACCAATGGTGATATTCTGTTGGGACTCCAGCAGTGCCCGTGCCGTCTCCAACGCCTCCTGATCCCCCTCTTCGAGGTAGCGCTTGCGTAGCTTGTTATAGAGTTTGGCGCTCTTCTTCCCCATCTTCTTGGCCGCCTGAACCGCCTTCTCCTCAAAACCGGGCTCCTTGCCGTAGAGGTGATTGAAACGGCGCGAGACCTCACGGGTGAGCTCGACATGGGCCACCTGATCCTCGCCAACCGGCACATGAGCGGCACGGTAAGCGAGAATATCGGCACTCTGTAACAGGGGGTAGCCGAGAAATCCGTAGGTAGAGAGATCTTTCTCTTTCAGCTTCAACTGCTGATCTTTGTAGGTGGGCACCCGCTCCAACCAACTCAGTGGGGTGATCATCGACAGTAGCGTATGCAGCTCGGCATGTTCCGGTACCTGTGACTGGATGAAGATACGAGACAGATTGGGGTTGATCCCCGCCGCCAGCCAGTCGATCACCATCTCCCACACCGAGGAGTCGATCATCGCCGGGTCTTCATAATGGGTGGTGAGCGCGTGCCAGTCCGCAACAAAGAAGAAGCACTCGAACTCGTGCTGGAGGTGAATCCAGTTTTTCAACACACCGTGGTAGTGACCAAGATGTAGGTTACCCGTGGGACGCATCCCTGAAACCACCCGCTGAAACTGGGAGGGGATGGTGGCATTACTATTTGTGATTGCATTCATCGACTAGACCTTGCTCTTCGTCACGACAACCGGGCGAAGAGTCTCCTCGGTTACGGCAACTTGCTGGAACCATTATATCAGCAGTGGCCAAACTGTTTCGCCTCTGAACGGCCAACAATCACCGCAACAAAGAGAAAAGTGCAGTCAGTACACCATGAATTACCGGGCCAATCCACTGCCCCAGCAGTCCGGTAGCGAGCAGTACCAGAACCACCACCATCCCATAGGGCTCGATCCGATCAAACTGCCACGACAACCGACTGGGGAGCAGACCGGAGACCACCCGGCCGCCATCCAACGGCAGCAACGGAACCAGATTCAACACCATCAATACCACATTAATTTTTACCCCGGCCTCTCCCATGTAGAGCAGAGGGATCGCCACCCACTCCACGATTCCGAGCAAGATCGACCCAACCATTATCAACCCGAGCCAGATCAACGCCATGATGCCGTTGGAGAGCGGTCCCGCCAGCGCCACCCAGACCATATCGCGCCGGGGGTTACGCAAATTCTGCAGAGTGACGGGCACCGGCTTGGCCCAGCCAAAGACAAAGCCGGTCTGCATCGCCACCAATAACAGCGGCAGTGCCACCGTCCCCACCGGATCGATATGTTTGATTGGATTGAGCGTGAGCCGTCCCAACATCATGGCGGTCTTGTCGCCATGGAGTCGAGCCACCCAGCCATGGGCCACCTCATGAACCGTGATCGCAAACAGCACCGGCAGGGTCCAGATCGCCAGTTGCTGTATCAGATTGAACGACTCCATCCTCACCTCTGACCGTCAGACAAAAGGGGCGGGATCCCCACATCCCACCCGGGTCACTTCAGGAATACGATCCATCATATTGACCACCGTAGTCGGTTCCACTCCACAGGGACCACCATCGATGATCACATCGATCTCATGCCCCATACGCCGCTCGATTTCATCCACATCACTCAGTGGAAAATCACACCCCGGCAACATCAGTGTCGAACTCATCAACGGCTCCCCCAGGGCACTAATCAGCGCCTGGGCGATAGGATTATCGGGAACCCGCAGACCGATACTCTTCTTCTTCGGGTGCTGCAATCGTCGTGGTACTTCCCGGCTCGCCTTGAGAATAAAAGTATAGGGCCCCGGCATTACCCGCTTCATCAACCGAAACGAGGTGTTATCCACCTTGGCGTAGAGACTGAGATCAGAGAGATTGGGACAGACCAGGGTAAAGTTATGGTCACTCCCCACCCGCCGAATTCGTCGAATCCGTTCCATCGCCTGTTTATCTCCAATCAGACAACCCAAGGCATAACTGGAATCGGTGGGGTAAGCGATCACACCTCCTCGATGAAACACCTCCAGCACGTGCTGAATCAACCGCTGCTGTGGGTTCTGGGGATGAATTTCAATCCGCTTCGCCATCACTCACTCCACCGTTCCCAGATCGGTTGACAACTTCGGGGCAGCATCGGCAGCCGCCCCAACTCGACCCAGTGATAGCCCGGATCATGGAAATCGGAGCCGCGCGAGGCCGCCAGTCCGAACTCATCGGCATAGGTCGCCATCAACGCCACCTCCTCCGGGGTGTGGCTGCTGCTAACCACCTCCAGCCCCTCGCCTCCGACAGCAACGAACGCCTGCAACAGTTTGCGCAACTTTGTTCGAGTCAGGCCATATCGTGCTGGATGAGCGACGACCGCCACCCCACCAGCATCACGAATCCACTCCACCGCCTCCTCCAGGGTAGCCCACTCTCCACGAACATGCCCCGGCCTCCCTTGGAGCAGGTAGCGCTTGAAGGCCTGTTGCAAATCATTGGCAAGACCACGTTTCACCAGCATCCGACCATAATGGGTACGAGTCAACAGCCTTCCCTTACAGTGAGCCATCGCCTCTTCCCAGGCTCTGTCGACCCCAACCTTCTCCAATCGCCGCCCAATCTCCTCGCCACGCCACTGTCGAACCTGTCGCAATCGCTCCAACCCCGCAACCAGAGTTGGACTCTGCGGATCGATCTGTAGTCCAACGATATGGATCGTACGTCGATTCCAGGTGACGGATATCTCGACACCGTCAACAAACTGGATCGCTGCCGCTGTAGCAGCGAAACGGGCCTCAGCCAGACCAGAGAGCTGATCATGATCGGTCAGCGCAATCACATCGACCCCCATCTCTCGTGCCCGAGCCACCACTGCCGCAGGCGCCAGGGTTCCATCCGACTCGGTAGAGTGGCTGTGAAGATCATAGTTGCGATAGGGTTTGGAGTCTGGGGTCGCCATGGCTACTGGCCGTTGTGTGGTACCATCAATCGTGACCAAAGCCGCCAGCATAGCGGGATCAGAGGATCCATTCTACCACCCTCTTATCGGTCGAAACAGCCTGTCAAACGGTTCAGTTACAGGAGTAACCCACCATGTACTACGCCATCATCAGCACCGATCGTACCGATAGCCTGCAGGCTCGTCTCGACGCCCGCCCAGCCCACCTCGAGCGACTGGAAAAGGAGTTGCTCAACCGTGGTCGTCTGCTACTGGCCGGTCCCCACCCCGCCATCGATAGCGAAGATCCGGGAGCGGCCGGCTTCAGCGGCAGCCTGATCGTAGCCGAATTCGATTCACTGGAGCAGGCTCGATCCTGGGCCGATGATGACCCTTATGTCCATGCCGGGGTCTATGCCGAGGTGGTGGTGAAGCCATTCAAGAAGGTTTTACCGTAACGAGTTGGTGCTTTTTTTGGGGGGGGGTGGGTCCCCTTTTACCCTCACCCCGGCCCTCTCCCAGAGGGAGAGGGAGTTTGATGGGGAAAGCTTAGAGATCGTATCCGCGCTCCTCGTGGGAGGCGATATCGAGCCCCTCGGTCTCTTCGTCCTCGGTCACTCGTAGACCATCGGTGGCAATCGCAACCAGACGCAGGATTACCCAGGTCAGTAGTGCCGTATAAAGTGCTGTGGCGATCACTCCGATCGCCTGCACGCCGAGCTGGTCGGCGATGGTGACCCCATCTGCCAACCCCTGACCACTGAACACCCCCAACTGATCGGAGGCGAAGATACCAGCCATGAGCGTTCCGAGAATGCCGCCAACCCCGTGCACGGGAAAGACATCCAGCGAGTCATCGATCTTCCAGACCCGCTTCACCACCATCACCGCATTGAAACAGGCGGCACCGGCAACCACTCCGATCACCAGCGCCCCGGCCGGCCCGACGAAGCCGGAGGCGGGGGTGATGGTTCCGAGGCCAGCGATCATGCCGGTGATCGTACCCAGTGCGGTTGGCATGCCGAACCGGCGCCACTCATAGAACATCCAGGTCGCCGCCCCCGCTGCCGCAGAGATGTGGGTCACTAACAGTGCCATGGCGGCATCCCCATTGGCAGCCAGAGCACTGCCCCCGTTAAAGCCGAACCATCCGACCCAGAGCATCCCTGCCCCCATCACGCTCATGGTCATGTTATGGGGAGGCATGGCGGTGGTGGGAAATCCCTTGCGTGGCCCCAACACCATAGCGGCTACCAACGCTGCCACACCGGCAGTAATATGAACCACGGTACCACCGGCAAAATCGAGCAGTCCCATCGCCCCAAGCCACCCTCCGCCCCAGACCCAGTGGGTCACCGGAACATAGACCAACAATAACCAAAATGCGGATAACAGCAGTACCGCAGGAAACTTCATACGCTCCGCAAAACCACCCACGATCAACGCCGGGGTGATCACCGCAAAAGTCATCTGAAACATCGCAAAGAGCGACTCTGGAATCCCGCCGGAGAGGCTCTCCTCGGTCATCCCGGCGAAGAGAACTCGGGAAAAACCACCCAATATCCCACCACTACCTTCGGTAAAGGCGGCACTGTAGCCGACAACCAACCACAATACCGAGGCGATGGCGGCAATGGCGGAACACTGCATCAATACCGACAACACATTCTTCGACCGCACCAATCCGCCGTAAAAGAGCGCCAACCCAGGCAGGGTCATGAACAGCACCAGTGCGGTAGCGGTGAGAATCCAGGCGGTATCGGCCCCATTGAGCCCCCCTTCCGCCGCGACAGAGATCTGGGGCAACAGCATCCCCACCAGCAGTGCCCCAGTGGACACTTCCATCCTATTCTTAGTCATTTTAGTTCTTGCTAGATCGATATATCGTTCAATCAGATCGCCTCAGCCCCGGACTCCCCGGTACGGATGCGAATCACCTCTTCGAGATTGGTGACAAAGATCTTGCCATCACCGATCTTACCGGTATTGGCACGTTCCCGAATCACCTCGATCACCCGGTCGAGCCGGTCGGACTCGATGGCGATCTCCAGTTTTACCTTAGGGAGGAAATCGACCACATACTCTGCCCCACGATAGAGTTCGGTGTGTCCCTTCTGTCGCCCAAACCCCTTAACCTCGGTTACGGTCACCCCGTTGACCTCGATCTCGGACAGTGCCTCCCGGACATCATCCAGCTTAAAGGGCTTGATAATCGCAGTAACCATTTTCATACGCTCACCTCTCCTGTTCTCTTTTCAGTGGTCGACACCCGAGTGGGGCCCCAGACTGAAGCCCCTGGCAGGGGGCAGTGGGGCTAGAGCAAAGCTCATGCCAACCGTTTATATTCAATTAGTTATTGTATCCACAACAGACCGATACTGTACCATTGCACAGGTATAGTGCAGAAGAACAGTTCAATGCACCATTGTGGTGTGACGGTAATCCCCCCCTCACCCCAACGCTCTCCCCCCAAGGGGGGCGAGGGAGTGACCACCACCGCACGCATCCTCTTCTACACTCTCTCCCTCCTTGGGGGGGAGCTCCTTTCAATTCGAGGGTAGCGGGAAGGATAAAGATCGAGTTTAGTCGAAGATGAACGCTCCACTGCCGAGGCGGCGCTCGATCTCGCCGATCACTCGCTCTTCATCGGTCTCGTCCCGAGCGACAAAGGTAACCGAGAAACGGACAAAATTCCCGGCATCATCCCAGGGAACGGTGGAGATCATCTTCTCCCGGATCAGATACTGCGAAAACGCTTCACCGCTGTCGAAAGTGACCCCATCTCGAGTCCCCTTCGGAATCTGAACATAGAGGTAGAAGGTGGCCCTTGGCTTCTCGATTACAAACCCAGCCTTGCGCAGCGCTGCAACCAGTAGCTCATGGCGACGGGAGTACTTTTCCGCCGTTCGCGTGGTAATCTCCGGGTGGTCGAGACAGTAGACCCCGGCATGTTGGATGGCGGCAAACTGCCCAGAGTCGTTATTATCCTTGATCGCGGAAAAGGCCTTGACCACCAAGGGATTTCCCGCCATGAAAGCGAGGCGCCAGCCGGTCATGTTGTAGGCCTTGGAGAGAGACTGAATCGACACCCCCACCTCCTTGGCTCCATCGATCGAAAGAAAGGAGAGCGGTGGCTCCCCATCGAAGGTCAGCGCGGCGTAAGCCTCATCGGAGACCACCACGATATCGTTATCACGGGCAAAATCGATCACCTTGCGATAAAACTCGGGGGTCGCCACCGCACCGGTAGGATTGTTGGGGTAGTTGATACAGAGTAACTTGGCTCGCTGACGCTGCTCTGCCGTCAAGCTCTCCAGGTCGGGGAGGAAATCATTCTCCGCCAGCAGTGGCAAATTGACCACCTCTCCCCCCAGCGCTCGGGTGGTCGTCCCCACCAGCGGGTATCCCGGAGTGGTCATCAAGGTCACATCCCCCGGGTTGATGAAGGCCATCGGTAACATCGCCAGCACCGGTTTGCTACCAATCCCATGGTTGATCTCGGTCTCTGGATCCAGTCCAGCCACTCCAAAAACCCGCTCCATATAGCGAGCTGCTGCATCCTTGAAGCGTTGTAGACCATTATCGGTGTACCCACGATTTTCCCAGTTTGCCGCCTCCCGGGCCAGAACCTCGACCACCTCGGGCTCAGCCATCCAGTCCGGTTCACCCCCTCCCATATCGATCATCTCCTGATCGGGATTGGCCTCCATCGCCGCCCGCTTGGCCCGCTTGATCTTCTCAAACTTGTAGATATTGGTATCCTTGCCGAATTGGTTGCCACCGATACGATCGGCAAACAGCTCCTGTATATAACTCTCCATCTCTACTCCCTGTAAATGGGTAGCACCGTACGAGTGCCACCGTTTTTCTAGTCTAAGGTGCCTCTAGTTGGTCTGGTAACGATTCAGATTTACCAGCTGGAATCAGATACAACCGCCACAACTGCCACAGCGCCAGTCCGAGCGGTTGAAGGCCTGGTAGAGCCAGCGCAGATGCTGCGGGTCGAGAGGAATATCGTTGTCCTCGAAGAGCGCCACCAACCACTCCATATTTTCCAGAATCCACGCCTCCTCTTCCAGCCCCTCGGCAAAGTCGGGGTCATCCGGATAGAGATAACTGTAGATCCCAAAGGTACCCATATCCTCTTCTGCCCGCTGTGACGGAAGGGCAATGGGACGTCCTCGATAGAGCAGCTCCCATGCCCCCAGGCAGATCGTGTGTCCTTGCTCACTCCAGCGAGCCATGAATGGGTTGGACTCTCCCGGTGCGACATCAGTCTCTGGACTCATGTCGTGATCATAGCATAGCCTGGTGAATCGACTGACTGTGAGTTGTTGCCCTTGACGTAGATTAAGGAGTCCTGCCACTCCCCCCTGCTACCATGCAGCGGAAAATCACGATCGAGACAGCGGCAACTGATTGGTCGTCCTCAAATTGCAACGATTAACCCCCCATGTCCGAAACAATAGAAAAAAAGCTACCTGGTGATTTTGCCATCTGGATATTCATCTACGCCGAGTTGTTGGTGTTCGGGGTCTTCTTCATCTCCTATGCCGTCACCCGCAGCAATCATGTAGAGCTCTTCAACCAGTCGCAACAGTTACTCGACAAGACCGCTGGCATGATCAACACGGTTGTTCTGATCACCAGCAGCTGGTTCGTGGTCAATGCCGTCCACGCCATCCGGGCGGGTGATCAGAACAGAAGCGCACGCTGGCTGCAGGGGGCAATCGCCTCGGGCTCGATCTTTCTGGTCATCAAGTCTTTCGAGTTCTATACCAAGGCAACCCAGGGGATCACCCTGAGCACCAACACCTTCTATATGTTCTATCTCTCACTCACCTTTTTCCACTTCATGCATGTAATCCTTGGTATCGTGATTCTGGTGGCCGTACTGATCAATACGCGCAAGGGGAGATACTCTGCCACGGAACATACCGGGATCGAAACCGGGGCCTCCTACTGGCACATGGTCGATCTGGTCTGGATCATTCTTTTTCCGTTAGTCTATCTGTTGCAGTAGGGAGCGAGACCGATGATGAATGAACAACGCCTGACCACCCTGATCTGGTTCATTCTGGTGGCTTTGACCCTGCTGGGCTACTGGGTCGGTCAACAGGGCGTCAGTGGCCTCATGGCGCTGACGTTGCTACTGGGTGCCGCACTGATCAAGAGTCAACTGGTGATTAGCCATTTTATGGAGATGAGCCACGCCCGGACCTGGTGGCGCTGGACCCCTACAGTCTGGCTGGTAGTGGTACTCTTCGCCATTGCTGCCACCTACCACTACTGAGTCGCCCATGACCACAACACCCCCCTACTACCGCCCCCACGGCAATGAGATCGAGCTGTTTGAATATGCATACAACAACCAGCTCCCGGTACTGATCAAGGGGCCGACCGGCTGTGGTAAGACTCGGTTTGTCACCCACATGGCGGCCCGACTGGAGATACCGCTGCACACCGTAGCCTGCCATGATGATCTAACCGCTGCCGACCTCACCGGTCGTCACCTGATCGGTGATGGCGAAACCTACTGGAGTGATGGCCCCCTGACCCGTTCGGTTCGTGATGGCGGTATCTGCTACCTCGACGAGGTGATCGAGGCTCGCAAAGATACGACCGTAGTGCTTCACCCCCTCTCGGATGACCGCCGTATCCTGCCGCTCGACCGTACTGGAGAGGTACTGCAGGCACCAGAAAACTTCATGCTGGTGGTCTCCTACAACCCAGGCTATCAGAACTTCCTCAAAGGGATGAAGCCGAGTACCCGCCAACGCTTCATCTCGATTCGTTTCAATTTTCCAAGACCCGAGCTGGAGCGGGAAGTGGTCGCCACCGAAACCGGAGCCAGCGAGGATACCGTCAAACGGCTGGTCTCACTCGGGAATGCACTGCGAGCACTAAAGGATCACGACCTCGAGGAAGCGGCTTCGACCCGACTACTGATCTATGCTGGCCGTCTGATCCAGAGTGGTTTCGATCCGGTCGAGGCCTGCCGCTGTGCGCTGGTTGAGCCCCTAACCGATGATCTCGAGACGGTCGATGCGCTGATGGAGATCGCTCGCGCCACCTTCGGTCGTTGACGCTGGAACAGGCCCCATGGAAGAGCAGGTCGGCGCCTTCTGGCACCGCTGGATAACACGCACTGCGAGCCGCCGCCACCCTGAGGCAGCGGTCTCGCTAGCGTCGGTTCACAAAGCGGTCGGCATCCTCTTTCGTGCGCTGGGAGGAGATGGGGGACTACAGGTGGAGGCGAGCTACGCTACCGATCACTATGGAGAACGCACCCTGATGCAGAAGATCGCCGGGATCGACAAGCGGGTACACAACGCCTGGCGTGATGAACGCTCACTTCTGCTGCCACCACAAATCGACCTCTTCCCCAGCACTACCCTCAACCGTGACCTCTACCTCTGGTTAGCCATGCTGGCATCGACGCCACTACAGAGTAAGGTCCGCCACTGGGTGGAGCAGAACCGCCAGAACACCCTGGCTACTCTGGATCGATTTCCCGGCTTTCTCGAACGTTACCAGGTCCTGGCAGCCGCCACCACCGCACTGCGTCCGCCACTGGAGAAGCTGGAGGAGGAACAGCGTGCCATCGAACAGCGAGTACAAGAGGCGATTCTCACCCCCCAACAGGCCGCTCCCTACCCGGAAGAGTGGCCTGGCCCGGATGCCCCGGTTCCTCTGTGGTTGATTCTCCCGCCAGGAACAGGGGAACAAATCACCCCCGGCGATTCTTCCGACCCGGCTGAACAACAGGAACCGGAACACCACCCACCACTGCAACAGGAGCGTGAGAAGAAGCGCCGGAAGGGTGAGAGGAGCGAAGAGCCGGACGGCAAGAGTGGTCTACTAGCAATCCGGATGGAGACCATCTTCAGTCTGGCAGAGTATGTCAAGGTCGACCGTACCACGGATGATGAAGAGGATGAGAATGCAATCTCACGAGCCGATGATCTCGACCAGCTCACCATCACCCAGAACGGAGAGAGTTCGAAAAGTCGGGTAAAATTCGACCTCGATCTGCCGGCAGCGGAGTTCGATGATCAACCACTGGGCGAGGGAGTTCTCTATCCGGAGTGGAACTACAAGCATCATCAGCTGGTGGCCAATCAGTGCCGAATCCTCCCCATGATCGCTGCCGATGCGCAACCCTGCCCCTTGCCGGAGAAGCTGCGCCGCCCGGCACGGCTGATCCAGCGCCAGTTCGAAGCGTTGATACCCAATCGCAGCTGGTTTCGGGGGGAGATGGATGGCAACGAGGTAGATCTCGACGCCTTTCTCGCCTTTCGGGCCGACCGACTCTCCGGCCATCCCGGACTGGAACCGGCCCTCTATCGTGACTTTCGCAGCAGCAGTCGTGACCTGGTCACGCTGCTACTGGCCGATCTTTCGCTCTCCACCGACAGCTGGATCAACAATGATGCCCGGGTGATCGATGTCATCCGGGAGAGCATTCACCTTTTTGCCGAGGCCCTCTCTCACACCGGGGACCGCTTTGCCCTCCACGGTTTCTCCTCCCGCAACCGGGATCATGTCCGCTTCAACCATATCAAAGGATTCGATGAGCACTTCAATGACCAGGTACGAGGACGAATCGAAGCGGTCAAACCGGGCTACTACACCCGCATGGGGACCGCGATCCGCCATGCCACCCACCTGCTCAACCGTCAATCGGCCAGCCGTCGGGTACTACTGCTATTGACCGATGGCAAGCCCAATGACCTCGATAAATATGAGGGGCGCTACGGTATCGAAGATACTCGTGAGGCGATCCACGATGCCCGTCAACAGGGGCTCTACCCCTTCTGTATCACGATCGATCAGGAGGGGGCCGACTATCTCCCTCACATCTTCGGTCCCTCTGGCTATATCGTCATCCGCAAACCGGACGAGCTACCATTACGGCTACCACGGCTCTACGTCGCCCTCACCGCCAACAGTGGGTAGCTTCATAGGCCATAGAGGTAGACCAGCAACACCACCACCGGCATCACCACGAAATAGAGCCGCATTGCCCGCCGCAAGACTCGATTGGAGTGTTTCAACTCCATGAATTGATCGATCACCACCCGCCCTTTGAGAGCGATGGTAAGCACCACAAAGAGTCCCACCCCCAGCCCTGGTCTCCCCGACTCACCAATCCAGCCACTCCCCAGGGTCAGCAGCAGCAGCAGTAACCAGTAGAGCTCCAGGGTGTAATGTCGAATCCAGCTCATCGCAGTAGATAGACCAGAGGAAAGATGATCAACCAGACCAGGTCGGTGGCATGCCAATAGGAGGCAAACGCCTCCAGACCATCGTGGTTCTCCGGGGTATAGACCCCACTCCAGGTCCGCAACATCACCCAGAACAGGCCGATCCCCCCCCAAAGCACATGCACCATATGGGTAAAGGTAAGGTAATAGTAGACGGTATAGAAGATACCACTGCGACCATGTATCCCGTGTTGTAGATTCCAGTTCAACTCGTAACTCTTGGTGGTTCCATAGCCGATGATCGTCATCAGTACCAGCACCAGCATCCCCAGGGCAAGCCGTTGTCGACCCAGACGAAGCTGTTGAATCGCCTTGGCAACAAAGTAGCTACCGGAGATCATCAACACCGTGTTGGTCAAGCCGGCGGTGGTATTGAGTTGCTCCGGTCCCTCGTGAAACGCCTCAGGGTTGTAGAATCGAGCCACCAGGTAGACCACGAACAACAGTCCAAACTCGGTCATTTCGGCCAGGATACCGGCCCAGATTCCTCGTTTGTTGACACCGGAGTAAACCCGCACTTATTCGCCGCATCCCGCAGGGGCGGC
>CAYFOQ010000003.1:18569-37224 GCA_964344735.1 uncultured Piscirickettsiaceae bacterium | reverse complement strand
TCAATTGACCTCGAGGCATCCTCACAGTCCCCGGAGACCATCGTCGCCAATCAACAACTGCTACGGGCGCTAGCCGCAGTTGTGGGCCGCGCTGTCCAGTAACCGCTTTACAGACGATTTGGCGTATCGTTATTCCCCCCCACACCAACCCGGTTTTAAGGGGCTAAGACTCAGAATCGATCTCCGCATCCTGTTCCAACACCACCCGGTTTTTCCCTTCCTCTTTGGCCTGATAGAGATTACGATCGGCATCCGCCATCATCGACACCGCCCCATCGTCAGCGAGTGGAACCCGACAGATCCCCCCACAACTGACCGTCAGAAAGCGATCTTCGCGCTCACCAAACGGGATCTTCAACGCCTCGACCGCGGCCCGGATCAACTCACCTACCCGCTCGGTACCGGCAGGGTCGGTGTTGGGTAACACGACACAGAACTCCTCCCCCCCATAACGAGCAACAAAGTCGGCGGGACGATTGGCATGCTCGAAAATGGCAGTGGCGATCATTCGCAACACATTGTCACCACAAACATGGCCAAACTGATCGTTGTAACGTTTGAACCAGTCGATATCGATCATCAACACCCCCAGCGAATGCCCCCCCCGACGCATCCGCCGCACCTCCAACTCTAACTGCTTATCAAGATAACGGCGATTGTAGAGACCGGTGAGACCGTCATGCTGGGCCCGCTCCGCCATCTTCCGGGAGTAATCCTCCAGGCGGTTCTGGCTCTGACGCAGCTCCCGTTCCCGCATCCAGCTGGCACAGAAGTTACGGGCGATCTGACGCACCATCTCGACATGAAATGGCTTGGGAACAAAGAGTACATTTTTCTGAATCACCTGCTGCATCTCATCGACCGAATGGTCAGAGTAGGCGGTAACAAAGACGATATAAATATCATCGTCCAGTTCACGAATCCGCTGGGCGGTCTCCAATCCATCCCACCCTGGTGGCATCCGAACGTCGATAAATGCGACCGCGAAGGGACGACTCTGCTGCAGTGAGTTCTCGACCTGCTCCAGTGCATCCTGCCCGCTGCTGGCACTCACGACCTCGAAGGAGTCGAGTGTAGCGGGATCGATACACTCAATCTCCCGATCACCAACTCCGGCTGGCTGCGTCATTTCCAGCAGATCCTCCACCGTCTGCCCGGCTTCGCGGGTCCCCTTCTGCCGCTGCAGGATCTGCTCATAGACGCCGATCACAGCGGGATCGTCATCGACCACCAGTACCCGGTTATTGAAACTGTTGCTGATAAGAGAGATCACCGATGACTCACGATTGGGGGCTCTAACAGAGTTAATCTATCTCAAACAGGTAGGTATGACAATGGCCGATACCACGATTCAACGATTCACCAGGCAACGCTTCCATTATTTCAATCCCCGGCAAAGCGCAGAGAGGCGCTCAGAACACTCCGGGAACTACCTTCTTAAAAGTCCCAACCTTGGATGTCTTCTTTGGTGCTTTACGACTAACCCCCTGATTCGATCATCAAAGATCCGATAATAGACCACGAAAGGGAAACGCTGCATCAACGCCCGATGAACCCCCTTCTCCAGCTCTATCCAAAGTAGTGGGTTTTCAGCAATCTTGAGTATCTGTTGATCAAATTGACTCAGGAACTCAGTTCCCAAGCCCTCAACCGACTGATTGTAGAACTGTACGATCTGACGTAACTCACCCTCTATCGCAGGGTGATATTCAATCCTCATCAAGAGCGCAGTTTACCCATCAACTCTTCGTGAGCAAGAGGCTCACAATCACCTCTATTTAGCTCTGTATCCCGCTGTAACGCGAGTTCCAGCGCTTCTTGATCACTCATATCAGGAGTAGTGAACGGATCTTCCAGACTCTCCCAGATAGCCTCAGCAAGCACTGCCCTGCTCTTAGGATCAAGATGTAAGGCTTCGTTTTTTAGCTGATCAACATTCACAATACTTTCTCCGACTTAGCCACTCTAGGTTACTTCACTCCTGCTGCAGCCGCTGCAGATCGGCCGCGGTATCGACCCCATGCCCCGGATCCTCGATCGCCTCGGTAAGATGGATACGCTCTCCCATCCACAATACCCGCAACTGTTCCAGTGATTCCAGCCGTTCCAGTGGACTGCTGACCCAACTGGTGTAACGCTGCAGAAAACCGACGCGATAGGCGTAGAGCCCGATATGGCGATAGTGCTGTGAGAGTGGCCACTGTGATGGGTCACCGTGGAAACGATCACGATCCCAGGGGATGGGAGCTCGACTAAAATAGAGGGCATACCCCTCCCCATCGGTGACCACCTTGACCACATTGGGGTCGTGCAGCTCCTCCACCCGCTGCAGTGGGCGATAAAGGGTGGTAACTGCGGCATCCTGGTAACGGCTCATATCCTCCGCCACCTGAGCGATCAAGCTCACCGGCAGCCGTGGCTCATCCCCCTGCAGATTGACCACGATCTCCTCCTCCCCCATCCCGAGTTGCTGAGCCACCTCGGCCAGACGATCCGTCCCTGAAGGGTGGTCGACTCGGGTCATGCAGACCTCCCCCCCGTGAGACTCCACCACCTCACGAATACGGTCATCATCGGTCGCCACCCAGACCCCCTCGGCCCCACTCTGCAGAGCCCGCTCCAGCACATGAATCACCAGTGGCTTGCCCTGCAACTCCAGCAACGGCTTACCCGGCAGACGAGTGGAACCGTAGCGGGCCGGAATCACCACCTTGAACCCCACTACCAGACCCCTCTAAAAATAGATATTTTGCTGAAAAAAAACATGGTTAGAGGAGCCTTACAGATTCTCTAGCTCGGCATCAAATACCGCACGTGCCTCATCATCCAGCATCACCGGAATATCATCCCGCACCGGGTAGGCCAGACGGTCGAAGCGACAGATCAGTTCACGCTGAGAGCGGTTATAGACAAGCTTGCCCTTGCAGCGGGGGCAGACCAAAATATCCAGTAGCCGTTTATCGACCATGTACACCTCTCCTGTTGATGTTCCTCGATACCCGAATGGCAGCGTCGATTATACGGAATGCTCTGACAGGCTGCTGTAATTCGCTCATGCCAGTGTAAGATGATCCTCCCCATTCGGTGGAAAGCGTGATTCCAACAGCGCCTCCAGAGCAGGATCGATGGCCGTCCGTAACTCCAATTGATAGACCGGAACCGCTGAATCGACCACCAGGCGATCACACTTGACGCCATCCTTGGCGGTCATCACCACCACATGAGGATCTCCAAACTGCAGCTCGGCTCGATCAAAAACGTGGTGATCGGGAAAGGGGTGGGGAATCACCTCGATCCGGTGTCGCCGTAACAGGGAGAAGAACCGCTCCGGATGGCCGATACCGGCCACCGCATGGACCCGCTCTCCGGCCAACCGTTCCAGTGGGCATAACGGTTGTGGTCGATCGATCCGGCGCAACCCACTCACCTCAAGCCGCTGTTGATAGTCGCTACCACGCTCCTGATCCGTAGTCACCACCACCCCATCCACCTGCTGCAGACGGGAGAGGGGCTCACGCAGTGGTCCCGCCGGCAGCGGCAAACCGTTCCCCCAGCGCCGCTCACCGTCAACCACCACCAACTCCAGATCACGTTCGAGGCGATAGTGCTGCAGCCCATCGTCACTGATCAACAGCTCCGCTCCCGCTGCCACCGCCTGAGTTGCAGCCGCCACCCGGTCGCTACCAACATAGACCGCTACCCCGGTGGTCCGAGCGATCAATACCGGCTCATCGCCGGCCTCCAGCGGATCACTACCGGCGGTCACCCGTAACCGTTTCGACTCATCGGAACGGCCATACCCCCGACTGATCACCGCCACCCGATACCCTCGACCAAGAAACCACTCCACCAGCGCGATCACCAACGGTGTCTTGCCACTGCCACCGACCGTGAGATTTCCCACCACCACCACCGGCACGCCCACCCGCCGTGAACTCAGCCACCCCTGCCGATAGCCCCAACGTCGCAGCGCCACCAGCAGTGCAAAGGGGAGCGCAACGGTCAACAACGCCCCGCGCAGGGGCCACCAGCGCCACCCCTGACCATACCAGAGTCCGTCAATCATCCTCGGCAGCGGTCACGATCGACAATTTCAACACCCCCACTTCTCGGGCATAGTCCATCACGCTCACCACAGCCCCGTGAGGAGCCGCCCGGTCGGCCTGCAGCCAGAGCGGCGCCGGGACCTCTCGTTGCGCCTCAAGCGCCAACCGCTGCCGCCAGGCAGAATCCCCGGCAGCGGTGATCTCACCATCGGCCGTGACCACCACCCGTAGTGGCTCGGGAACATCGGCCACCGTCGCCGATGTCGCTACGGGAAGATCGAGTTCCAAGACCACCTCCTGGCGAAAGGTGGTGGTCAACACAAAGAAGATCAACAGCAGAAAGACCACATCGATCAGTGGGGTCAGATTGACCTCGAAATCGGTCCCCCGTTCCCGCTCCCGTAACTGCATTACAATAGCCTCCCCCTCGGTTCACGCTCCCCATGAACCACCTCGACCACCCGGATCGCCGCCTGCTCCATCTCCACCACCAGTTCATCCACCTTGCGACGCAACAGTCGATAGAAGATCAGACTGGGGATCGCCACCGCCAGTCCGGTCGCAGTGGTGA
The DNA here is from genome assembly GCA_964344735.1 of uncultured Piscirickettsiaceae bacterium. GTDB lineage: Bacteria > Pseudomonadota > Gammaproteobacteria > Thiopontia. The sequence goes on along the minus strand of CAYFOQ010000003.1, from coordinate 32,607 downwards.
TCAGTGCCTCGGAAATACCGATGGAGAGTACGGTCGGATCCCCCACCCCTTTCAGGGTAATGGCATCGAACACCTTGATCATCCCGATCACCGTCCCCAACAGTCCCACCAGCGGAGCACCCGCAGCGATGGTCCCCAGGATCGCCAGATGACGCTCCATCTCATGCACTTCGTGACGCCCCGACTCCTCCAGACTCTCCTTCATCACCTCACGGGAGTGGTGACGATTGATCAGCCCCGCAGCCAGCATCCTTCCCAGTGGCGAGGAGCGATAGAGCTGCTCGATCTTCTCTTCGTAGAGACTGCCCTCATGGTGCCACTGCAGAATCTGCTCCACCAGATAGGGGGGAACCACCGCCCGCCGCCGCAGCACCCAGTAACGCTCGGCAATGATCGCCAGCGCCAACACCGAGGCCAACAGCAACGGCAACATCAACCAGCCTCCAGCCAGGAGTAGTGTAGTCATCAATAATTTATCGCTCTTCAAACGCGCTATCGTATACCGGACCGCACCATGCCCTGGCGACGAAGCAGCTTCCAGATCTTTCTGGCACCATACACCGAGGGATTGTCTGTGTATAGCCGAGAGAAGTAGTGATCCCGAATGGGCCGACCACAATCCCCTAAAAAAAACAACTAAACATTGACACCCTACCCGATTAGATAATAAGATAAACAATCAGTTACACTATAACTCTGACCAAGAACACGGGGGGAAGAATGGTTGGTTCCGGAGAAGCGCAGGCCGGTTCTGATGGAGCGTCCGACAGAACCGTATCACCCGGAAATTCCGATCGCTCCAGCCACCGTTCATTCTTCAGTGGCTGGCTGTTTTCGTTCATCGCGATTCTTGTGGGCTCTGGAGCGGTCACTCTCCCTTTGCTGATCCAGTATGAGCAGGGCAGAGTCGAGGTCATCAAAGGCCGAGAGTATTCACAGATCCACTCATCCAAAGAGATTATCGACGCCATGTTTCTGGAGCGGATTGGCGATACCAAGGTACTGGCCACCGCCCCCTCGGTCGAGGAGTACTTGAAGAGTGAAGAGGAAGGAGATCGGGAAAGAGTTTCTCAACTCTTCACGCGCTTCTGTCTGGCCTATGGCCAATATGACCAGCTCCGTCTCATTGGAACCGATGGGCAGGAGCTGATCCGTATCAACCAAGATCAGAGCCGCTGTACAACGGTACCGGCGACAGCGTTACAGAACAAGGCCGATCGTTACTATCTCAGGGAGGCTGTCAGACTTCCCGGTGGTGAGGTATTTATCTCCCCGTTGGACCTCAACATGGAGAACGGCAAGGTCGAGATTCCACACAAACCGACGATCCGCTTTGCCACTCCAGTCACCGATACCGACGGGCATGTCCGGGCAGTATTGGTACTGAACTATCTGGCAGACCATTTTTTGCAAAAAATTTATCAACTTTCTGCTCTATCAACTGATTCTGGCAGCGATTTGTCCAATGAGCTGGTAAATGGTTCGGGCTACTCGCTGCTGTCTCAATCGGATCCGCAACTGCCATTTGCTTTCATGTTTGACCGGAAAGAGGACCGTTTTAGCCTGCGCCACCCGGATGTTTGGCAGGCCATGCTCAACGGGGAGCACTCCATCAGAACAGGAAGGGGGATCTACCTGTTGAAAACCTTGGAGGTCCCCACCTCACCGTTGTATCAAACGAATTCTGCGATTGACCGAGTATCCCCCTCTACGCAGTGGTACTTTGCACGGCTCATTACCAACCGATCCCTGACCGCAACCTCGATTCTTTATGGTTCCATGCGCTGGATCTGGCTGGGGCTTTATCTGCTGGCCATGGCCATCGTGAGCATGATCTGGACAGCCTATCGGCAACGAAATCGTGCCTTGATCACGGCAAGCGAGATGAACAACCTGCTGATGCAAGAGGCGCCAAACGGTATCTTGACCACCGATAGTGCGGGAAATATCGTCTCTGCCAACAGGATGGCCTGCCAAACCTTCGGTTATTCACTCACCGAGTTGGTCGGACAATCCATCGACGAACTGGTTCCACCGAGCGTTCGTCCCCGGCATGCCGAATACCGAGCGGAGTATCTACAGCATCCGATACAACGGGAGATGTCTACCCGACCCAACCTGGTCGGCTTACACCGAGAGGGACACAAGGTGCCGGTGGAGGTCTGATCATTCGGTTCGATCCCCTGGAGGGCCGATTGGAGCGGCTACAACAGGAGATCGAACGTTTCTTCAACGGGAATCGAGCGGCACATAGGATCGTGGTGTAGCGCCGGTGTAGAGCTGACGTGGCCGCCCAATCCGCTGGTCGGGATCATCCAGCATCTCCTTCCACTGGGCGATCCAGCCCGCCGTCCGCGACATGGCGAAGATTACGGTAAACATATTGAGCGGAATTCCCAGTGCTCGCAGAATCAGCCCGGAGTAGAAGTCGACATTGGGGTAGAGCTTGCGCTCGACGAAATAGTCATCCTCGAGCGCAATCCGCTCCAGCTCCAACGCCGCCTCGAATAGCGGCTCATCCCGGGAGTTGAGGGTGAGCGTACCGAGCAGATCATGACAGGCCTGCCGGATGATTCGGGCCCTGGGGTCATAGTTCTTGTAAACCCGATGGCCAAACCCCATCAGCCGAAAGGGATCCTCCTTCGACTTGGCTCGCTCCACATACTTGGCGATCGACGACTTGTCCCCGATCTCTTCCAGCATCTGAATCACCGCCTCGTTGGCCCCACCATGTGCCGGCCCCCAGAGTGAGGCGATACCGGCCGCAATCGAGGCAAAGGGGTTGGTTCCGGAACTACCGGCCAACCGCACGGTGGAGGTACTGGCATTCTGCTCATGGTCGGCGTGAAGAATAAAGATCAGATCCATCGCTCGCGCCGCCACCGGGTTGTGCTCATAACGACAGGTCGGCATGGCGAACATCATGTAGAGAAAGTTCTCGGCGTACCCCAGATCGTTGTCGGGATAGATGAAGGGCTGCCCCATGGTGTACTTGTAGCTGTAGGCAGCAATCGTGGGCATCTTGGCGATCAACCGATGAGCCGAGATCGTTCGATGCTCAGGATTGTTGACATCGATCGAGTCGTGATAAAAGGCCGAGAGCGCCCCCACCACTCCGAGGGTAATCGCCATCGGATGGGCATCATAGCGCATCCCCTCGTAGAAGCGACGGATCGCCTCATTGACCAGGGTATGCTCCTTGATGATCTGTTCGAATGCTTCCAACTCGACCCGTCCCGGCAGCTCTCCATCCAGCAGCAGGTAACAGCATTCGAGAAAGGTACTCTGTTCCGCCAGCTCCTCGATGGCGTAACCACGATAGTAGAGCTCTCCCTTGCCCCCATCGATATAGGTGATCCCACTTTTACAACTGGCCGTAGAGAGATAGCCAGGGTCGTAGGTAAACATTCCGGTCTGGCGATAGAGCTGCTGTACATCCACCACCGCAGGCCCATAACTCCCTTCCAGCACCGGCAACTCCGCACGAACCGCTGACGACTCCCCCTGCAGCAACAATTTCTTGTCTGCCATCACACTCCTCCTGTATTGTTCCCCACCCTACTCTGATCCAGTATAGTGGGTTTAGAGAAAATCCCAACCCATTCCCCATCAGGAGACCTCCGGTGATCGAGCGACTGCTCTTTGTCTATGGCTGGCTCAGCGTCCTCACCGATGGTCGCTTCTTTCGCCAGCTCTTCTCCTCCCTGCTACGGATCGGCGCCATCCTCCTCACCATCTACCTGATCGGCGATATGATCGAGAATCTCCGGCTCCTGCTCGATGACAGTCCCATACCGGGACCATCCGAGGGATGGGTAGCACTCACCATTCAGCTCCTGTTACTGCTGGGTGGATATGCGGTGATTCACTTGATGATGCTGCGAGCTGAAGAGGTGCGCACCCTCCATGATCCTCGTTATGCCCTCTCCGAGGTGGTGACCGTACTCTCCCGACTACTGGGTGAGCTGCTCTTTCTCACTCTGATCGTGGCAACATCGATCTACTTGCTACAGCGGGAGCTGACCACCGCACCACTGCTGCCTCAACTGCAACAACTGCTCGATCACGGGCTCGGAGAACATAGCTCAATACTGATCGCAACCGTGGCTCTCTCCCTGGCGGTTGTCCTACTGGTGATCGGTTATCTCTGCAGTGAACTGATTGAGATGATGATTCACATCGCCCGAAGATCCGACCCCGATCAGCGCCGGTAACCCCCCCTTGCCGGGGAGGCGGCAACTTTGGCCGCCGGCAGCGGCATGATGGATCACCAACCACTGGATATCGCGACTCCGTCTACGACTACGCGCGGAATGGCAGAGGGAGAGGGTTGGGGTGAGGGCTGAATAGTTACGAACTCGTCACTTCAAGACACAAAAAATAAACTGGCCAGAGGCAAAGCCACTGGCCAGTCATACTCACGACAGGGGTTGTTATTATTTTTCCCGCTGTTTACCGTGATTTCTGTCTCTCCGTAGTAGCGCCTGAAAGCTTGCCTGGGAGTTCGAGTGTCTCGGCTTTTTTTATTGTTTGGCTAAAAATAAGCATATTTAGTGCCAACTCGTCCCTCACACTCACCTCAACTCCCTACTGGCTTGGCTCGGTCTCGTACCCCTAACAACCTGTCAATGGGTATGGATGGTATGGCCTTCGCTCTCCCCCTCCTGACCATCGCTACGCCCGCCCCGGATCGACTCCTGATCAGCCTTGACCTCATCCTCGGTCAACGGCTGTGGTGAGGATTGCAGGGCGATCTCCAGCACCTCTTCGATCCAGCGCACCGGCTTGACCTTGAGATCCTTGAGGATCTTTTCCGGAATCTCCTTGAGATCTTTACGGTTCTCCTCAGGAATCATCACCACCTCGATTCCGCCACGATGGGCCGCCAACAGCTTCTCCTTCAGCCCCCCGATCGGTAGCACCTCACCCCGCAGGGTGATCTCTCCAGTCATCGCCACATTGGCTCGAACCGGAATCCCGGTCAGTACCGAAACCAGCGTAGTACACATACCAATACCGGCACTGGGACCATCCTTGGGAATGGCCCCCTCGGGAACATGGATGTGGATATCACTACGATCATAGATCGAACTCCGAATCCCCAGCTGGTGAGAGCGTCCCCGCACCACCGTCATCGCGGCCTGGATCGACTCCTTCATCACATCCCCCAGCTGCCCGGTCACCGAAAACTTCCCCTTACCATCCATCATCGCCCCTTCGATGGTGAGCAGCTCTCCCCCGACCTCGGTCCAGGCCAGACCGGTCACCTGTCCGACCCGATCCTCCTCATCGGCGACTCCATAACGGAACTTCTTCACCCCGAGATACTCTTCGATATTACGTTTGGTGATGGAGACCTTGCCCTTGCGCTTCTTCAGTACCAACTCCTTGACCACCTTGCGCATCACCTTGGCGATCTCACGCTCGAGGTTACGCACTCCGGCCTCACGGGTGAAGTGACGAATGATGACCCGAATCGACTCCTCACTGAAACTCACCTCATCGGCCTGCATCCCGTTCTCCTTCATCTTCTTCGGAACCAGATACTGCTGGGCAATATTGAGCTTCTCCTCCGCGGTATAGCCCGGGATACGAATCACCTCCATCCGGTCTCGCAGGGGCCCGGGGATATTCATACTGTTGGCCGTAGCGACAAACATCGTGTCAGAGAGGTCATAATCGACCTCGAGGTAGTGATCACCAAAGGTGTGATTCTGCTCTGGATCGAGCACCTCCAGCAGTGCAGAGGCGGGATCACCCCGAAAATCCATCGCCATCTTGTCGATCTCATCGAGCAGAAAGAGTGGGTTCTTCACCCCCACCTTGCTCATATTCTGGATAATTTTCCCTGGCATCGAGCCAATATAGGTGCGGCGATGACCACGAATCTCAGCCTCGTCCCGCACCCCCCCCAGTGCCATACGAACATATTTCCGACTGGTTGCACGGGCGATCGACCGCCCCAACGAGGTTTTACCGACACCAGGCGGCCCCACCAGACAGAGGATCGCACCCTTGATTTTGCCCACCCGCTTCTGCACCGCCAGATACTCCAGAATCCGGTCTTTCACCTCTTCCAGACCGTAGTGGTCTTCATTGAGAATCTGCTCGGCTCGCTTGAGCTCACTCTTGAGTCGTGAACGTCTCTTCCACGGTACTCCGATCAGTGTTTCGATGTAGGTTCGTACCACCGCCGCCTCGGCCGACATCGGTGACATCATCTTCAACTTCTTCAGCTCCGACTCTGCCTTCTCGCGCGCCTCCTTGGTGAGCGCGGTCTCCTTCACCTTGCGTTCCAGCTCCTCCGCCTCGTTCGCCCCATCCTCCGAGGTTCCCAACTCCTTCTGGATCGCCTTGATCTGCTCATTGAGATAGAACTCCCGCTGATTACGCTCCATCTGCTTCTTCACCCGTCCCCGAACCCGCTTCTCCACCTCGAGAATATCGAGCTCCCCCTCCATAATCGAGAGGATGAACTCCATCCGCTCCTGAATATCGAAGGTCTCCAGGAGCTGCTGCTTCTCCTCGATCTTGAGGGTCATGTGGGCTGCCACGGTATCGCTGAGTCGACCGGCATCCTCGATCCCGGCAAGCGAGGTGAGCACCTCCGGCGGGATCTTCTTGTTCATCTTGACGTAGTGTTCAAACTGAGTCTGAATCGAACGAGAAAGAATCTCGACCTCTTCGTTGTAGACCAGATCATCATGGTGGACTACGGCATGGGCCCGCAGGTACCCCTGCTGCTCATGGTACTGACTGATACGGGCCCGGTGTTCCCCCTCTACCAGCACCTTGACCGTACCATCAGGCAGTTTCAGCAGTTGTAATATGGTAGCCACCGTCCCGGCTGCAAAGAGATCCTGCGGTGCAGGCTCATCCTGAGTCGGGTTCTGCTGTGCAACCAGCAGAATGGTCTTCTGGTCGGCCATTGCCGCCTCGAGTGCAGTGATCGAGCGCTCGCGCCCGACAAAGAGTGGAATCACCATATGGGGATAAACCACCACATCGCGCAGCGGCAGCACTGCGAACTCCTGTTCCAGGATATCCATCTATTTCGCTCTCCTGAGCTGCTATTGATCGTTGCTATCGAGACACGAACTCGACTATCGGGGAGGGACTACTCGGAGCTAGCCAGTTTGTGCTCCTCTCCCCCTTCCAGAATGAGCAGTGGCTCGGCACCACTCTCGATGACGGTGGCATCGACCACCACCTTTTCTACGTGCTCGTAGGAGGGAAGGTGGTACATCGTGTCGAGCAGTGCGTGTTCAAGAATCGAGCGCAAGCCCCGGGCACCGGTCTTGCGAGCGATCCCCTTGGCGGCAATCGCATGCAAGGCATCCTTGCGAATTTCCAACTCGACCCCTTCCATCTCGAACAGCTTGCCATACTGTTTGGTCAAGGCATTTTTGGGTTCCGTGAGAATCTGTACCAAGGCGTTCTCATCCAACTCCTCCAGCGTCGCCACAACCGGCAGGCGACCGACAAACTCCGGAATCAACCCATATCGAATTAGATCCTCAGGCTCCACATCGGTCAGCACCTCGCCAACCGAGCGCTCGTTCTCCTTACTCTTCACCTCAGCCGAAAATCCAATTCCCCCCTTCTCGGAGCGATCTCGAATCACCTTCTCAAGTCCGGCAAAGGCCCCGCCACAGACAAAGAGAATCTTGCTGGTATCGACCTGAACGAACTCCTGCTGGGGATGCTTTCTACCCCCTTGTGGCGGAACCGAGGCAATGGTCCCCTCGATCAGCTTCAACAACGCCTGCTGTACCCCCTCGCCAGAGACATCCCGGGTAATCGAAGGGTTGTCGGACTTGCGGGTGATCTTGTCAATCTCATCGATATAGATGATGCCACTCTCGGCCCGGGTCACATCATAATCACACTTCATCAACAACTTCTGGATGATATTCTCGACATCTTCGCCGACATAGCCGGCCTCGGTCAGGGTGGTGGCATCGGCCATGGTGAAGGGGACATCGAGAATACGGGCCAGGGTCTCGGCCAGCAGGGTCTTGCCGGAGCCGGTAGGGCCAATCAGCAATACGTTGCTCTTGGCCAGTTCCACCTCATCCACCTTGTAGCCGTTCTCTACCCGCTTGTAGTGGTTGTAAACGGCCACCGCCAACGCCTTCTTGGCATGATCCTGTCCGATCACATAGTCATCGAGGGTGGTCCGGATCTTCTCCGGAATCGGCAATGCGTTCTCTTGTCGACGCTCGTCGCTCTCCTCCTGCTCCTCACGGATAATGTCATTACAGAGCTCGACACACTCGTCACAGACGTAGACCGACGGCCCCGCAATCAACTTTCTCACCTCATTCTGACTTTTTCCACAGAACGAGCAGTAGAGCAGTTTGCTGTCATCCTCTTTATCACTCATGCCTTCACCTCGAATAGCGGTCAAACCCGGCCCAGAGGGCCTCGATTACACCGTTCCGATCATACAAGATGCATTCCAAATAAGGAACCGTTGAAGTGATGATTCCGTGGTGAATTAGGAACTATTCGCTGCGCTGACTCAACACCTGATCAATCAGACCATACTCCACCGACTCCGGGCCACTCATGAAGTTGTCGCGGTCGGTATCCTTGCGAATCTGCTCGATCGGCTGGCCGGTATGGTGTGCCAATACGGTGTTGAGGCGCTCCCGAACACTGAGAATCTCACGAGCATGAATCTCGATATCGGATGCTTGTCCCTGAAATCCCCCCAACGGCTGATGGATCATCATCCGCGAATGGGGAAGACAGAAACGCTTGCCATCGGCACCACCGGTCAGCAGCAACGCCCCCATACTGGCGGCCTGACCAATACAGAGGGTACTGACATCCGGTTTGATGAACTGCATCGTGTCGTAGATCGACATACCGGCCGTCACCGATCCCCCGGGGGAGTTGATGTAGAGATGGATATCCTTGTCCGGATTCTCCGACTCCAGAAAGAGTAGCTGGGCCACCACCAGGTTGGCCATGTGGTCCTCCACCGGCCCCACCATAAAGATGACCCACTCCTTCAGCAGCCGGGAGTAGATGTCGTAGGCACGCTCTCCGCGTGAGCTCTGCTCCACCACCATCGGCACCAGGCCGGAATTCTCGATCTCCATCTTCAAGCTCCCGTTGTCGGAATCAGCCACGACCACCATTGGCCTGAGTCATCAGGTCCTCAAATCCCATCTCCTGATCGGTGATCGCAGCCTCCTTCATCACCAGATCAACCACCTGCTCTTCAATTACCAGGCTGTTGATCCCGTTGAGATACTCCGGATTACTGTTATACCACTCGACCACCTCTGCCGGACTCTCATAACTGGCCGCCAGGGTCTCGATCCGCTTCTGTACCCGTACCGGATCGGCCTGAATATTGTGGGCCCGAACCACCTCGGCGATCAACAGTCCAAGTTTCACCCGACGCTCAGCCTCCCCCTTGAAGAGATCGGAACTGGTGGGAATATCCTGTTGTGAACTGGCGTGTTCGGCCATCCGCTTCGCCTCCGACTCGATCAGTGCCGCCGGCACACCGAAATCGTGGAGCGTATAGAGCCCATCCATCACCCGATCCTTGACCAACTGATCCCGTGCCTGATCACACTCGCGCTGCATATTCTCCAGGATCTGCGCACGAAAGGCCTCCTCGCCCCCCTCGGTAACGCCGTACCGCTTCATAAACTCGTCATCCACCTCCGGCAGCACCCGCTCAGAAACCCGATTGAGGGTAATCTCGAAAACTGCGGGTTTGCCGGCCAGATCGGCCACCCCATAATCCTCTGGGAAGGTGACCTCGATCGACTTCTGCTCCTCCGGCAGCATCCCCAGGATTCCCTGTTCGAAGCCATCGATCATCGAGCCCGATCCAAGCACCAGCGGTACATTTTCGGCACTACCCCGATCGAACGGCTCGCCATCGATTAGACCACGGAAGTTGATTTCGACCTGATCCCCATCCTCGGCGGCACGCACCACCTCACCCCAGTCGGCCTGTTGGCTACGAAGATTTTCGATCATCTTGTTAACATCATCATCCGATAGAGTCACTACCGGACGCTCGATCGTAATCCCACCAAACTCGGCCACCTCCACCTCGGGGTAGACCTCAAAGACCGCCCGGTACTTCAAGCCATCATCCGCCCCAATCTGTTCTGGAATGATCTCTGGAGGGCCTGCCGGGGAGAGGTTCTCCTGATTGATTGCCTCACCATAGGAGGCCTGGATCAACTCCTCGGCCACTTCATAACGCACCGCAGCATCATAGCGTTTCCGAACCACCGAGAGTGGCACCTTCCCGGGACGAAAGCCATTGATTCGGGCGGTACGCCGAAGCCGTCCGAGACGCTCTTCGACCTCACGTTCGATCCGCTCTGCCGGAATGGTGACGATCATCGCCCGCTCCAGCCCCTGGGTGGTTTCAACAGATACTTCCATCGCTATCTCTTCTTTTCTCGATCCATGGTTGATTGAACAGCACACCGCCAGCAGCGGCGACAGCAAGCGGAGTATTCTAGTACAGCGATCGGGAAAAGACTATGGAGTAATAGAAAATTGCGAGGAGGATGAGCCCTCACCCCAGCCCTCTCCCAGAGGGAGAGGGGGCTAACACCCATAACGCGCCGGTGTAGACCTTTCCCCAGTTCTCTTCCAGAGGGAGAGGGGGTTGGGAGTGGATTGGAAGTGAGACGATTATAGGGCGTAGTAGGCCTCGCTTTTGACGTCGGGGTAGTGCTCCGCGATCTCTGCTATCCGAGCCCCGATGGAGAGGAAGGCATCTCCGATGTCGGGCTCGAAGTGTGAACCGATCCCCTCTCGAATCACCGACAACGCCTGTTGATGGGTAAGCCCGGGGCGGTAGCTGCGGTCGGTGATCAGTGCGTCATAGGCATCCGCTACCGCCATCAGTCGTGCTCCCAGCGGGATATCGCGTCCTCTCAGGTGCTGTGGATAGCCGTTACCACCCCAACGTTCATGGTGACTATGGGCGATCTCGGCAGCGTGACGCAGCAAGGGGTTGTCATGAGAGAGGCTCTGTTGTGCCCCCTTGAGGATCTCATAACCGTAGGTGGTGTGACGCTTCATCACCTCCATCTCTTCCGGAGTGAGCTTGCGCTCCTGATTGAGGATGATATCGGGGATCCCTACCTTGCCGATGTCGTGCAGTGGTGCACTCTTGAAGAGCAGGTCGATCCCTTCCGAAGTCAACGCTTCACGGTAGAGACCCCGCGCCACCAACGCCTCTGCCACCGCCTGCAGGTATCGCTGGGTCCGACGGATATGGTTTCCCGTTTCGGGATCACGGGTCTCGGCCATCGCCGCCATCGAGAAGATGGTGGCATCCTGCAGCTCGAGCAGCTGCCGGGTGCGAGACTCCACCCGCTCCTCCAACTCCTCATTCTGGTTATTGAGACGATCCCGAGCCTGCTTCAACAGCAGGTGAGTCTTGATCCGCTCCAGCACAATCGGTGGGTGGATCGGCTTGTGGATGTAGTCGACCGCCCCCAATGCCAATCCACGCTGCTCATCCTCGATCTCCCCCTTGGCGGTGAGAAAGAGGACCGGAATTTCCCGCGAATCGGGCTGCTGCCGTAGCTGTTGCAGCACCTCGTAGCCATCCATTTCCGGCATCATCACATCGAGCAGGATCAGATCCGGTTGCTCCTCTGCCACCAGTCGCAGGGCACTCTCACCACTGTTGGCCACCTTGACCCGATACTCCCGCTGCAGCAGCTCTACCAATAGAGTGATGACGTAGGGGGCATCATCGACAACGAGAATTACTGCCTGTTCAGCCACGGCTTCGATCTCTCAAAAGAACTCAACACTCCCCTCGTCCACCGAACTCTGATGCACCGGTTTATTGCCCTCATCCCCAAGACGTTCCCGGCTCTCCTGCAACATCTCTTCCAACCGCTGCTTCAGCGCTCGGCATCGATCCGGCTCCACTATCGAGGTCTGCTGCAAGCTCACCATCACCTCGGTGATCCGTTCCAGGCCGGGGTGACAATGGTGGACCAGTTGGGTCATCATATCGGCCACCTGCAGCGAGCGCAGCACCTGCCCCAGGTGCCTGGAGAGATCCTTACCGTTCAACATCAGGTCAGCAAGCTCCTGCTTGAACCGCTGGCGCTCGGCATCGGTTACCCCACTCCCGGACTGCGCTACCAACCCCGCCATCTGATCGACAAAGAGCGTCAATAGCCCTGAATGGTGGTCGATCAGATCGGTCAGATTGGAGATCCCTTCATGGACCTGATAGGAGGCATCGGTTGCCAGGCTAGCCAACTGATCGAGGGTTAGACGAATCTCTCCGACCTCCTCTTGGACTAGCGCCGAACCAGACTCGAGCGCCTGGTTCAACTCTGTCGGCATCGCTCGGACTACCGCCATTCCAAAACCCCTCCTCCATTTACTCTAATGTACTTTCCCCCACCCCACTCAAATAAGAGGTCAACCGGCCTCGCCAAGCTCCTCATCGACACTACGGCCCTTGCCCGCAGCGGCCATATACTTCTGCAGTGCATAGCGCAGTTGCTGTTCTACCCGGCGCTTCTCCTCCGCCCGGTTCCAGGCATCGACCATGGTTCTGGCCATCTGATAGATCTCATCCCGGTTGAAGGGCTTACGCAGTAGCAGCACATCCCGTTCCAGCGCCCCCTGGATCTCATCCACACTGCGGTCGGAATAGGCGGTGACGATAACGATATAGATCCGAGGATCGATCTCCCGCAGTCGTACGGCGGTGGTGAGCCCATCCCATCCTGGCGGCATTCGCATATCGATGAAGGCGACCGTGTAAGGCTCCCCGCCATTGATCCCCTCTTCCACCCGTTTCGCCCCCTCCTCTCCCTGCATGGCATAAGAGGCATCAAAGCGTTCAGTCTGTGCCGGCAGCTCGATTCCGGCAAGTTGAGCGAACTCGGTAACTGAACTCTCTTCCGGTTCGAGCACACCCTTGTAGGTGTCGATCATCTTCTGGTCATCATCGATGACTATTATTCTTCTATTTTTCATCAACCTTCCTCACGCTCTCGCCGCACCACCCGGTAACGATCCGTTCTGCCAGCCTGCACGACCCACTATTCTAACCTGCATTCGATCCCACCGTGCAACTTGCTCGGCCACAACGATCCACCCGCACCCATGACGGATAATTCAGCGGTGGGATGAACCGTCACCAATACTGTTTCTCAACAACACTCCGCTATCGGGAATCTCCCGATCCCAAAACTTTGCGATACGCTCGGCAATTCGCTCCATATCCTGTACCACCCGAGCATCGGAGGCCATTGCTGAGACCGCCCGTTCCCGTACCATCGCCTGACGCACGATCCGATCATAGTGGACAAAGCCGAAATACTCCGGCCGCATCGATAGCCCGTTCTCCATGGCCCGATCAATCTGTCGGGTTACTGCCAGCTCCTCCGGCCCCTCTCCCATGTTGAAGAGGATACGCGGAACATAGTGCTGCAGCCGCTGCCGTACATCCGAGGCCAGAGCAGCGTTGTGATGTTCGATCTCCTGTAACAGCTGGTCGACCGTCACCGGTGCCGTATCCATGGTTGCACGAAAGGCGGCGGTCAATCGCTGATAGAGCGGCTCATCGTGCTGCACCGCAACGGCAATGATCCAGAAGGCGAAATTCTTCAGAAAAGAGAGCAGGTTCATAATCGCCGGACTCTCGAAGGTGGTAACCAGTAGACCATTATGAACGGCACCGAAAAAACCGAGCGTATTGAGTGCAGTTCCAGCCCCCAGATCGAGCAGCACATACTCTCCGGGCAAGCGACCGATCTCATTGAGTAACGCGGTACGCTGGCGCGGGGGAATATTGGCCATGAACGGGGTCCGGCCATCCCCGGGGATCAGCGAGAGACCACGCCAGGGGGTCTGTAACCGATAGGATCCGAGTGGCCGCGAACGGTCCCCTCCCTTGAGAAAATCTCCCACGCCAGGATGGCGGTTGGGAATCCCGAGACAGGTGTGGAGATTACTCCCCCCCAGATCGAGATCGACCACAGTGGTGGTGTAACCACGAGCAGCCAGG
>CAYFOQ010000003.1:9917-18513 GCA_964344735.1 uncultured Piscirickettsiaceae bacterium | reverse complement strand
TCGTCACACCCCTTCCCCTACCCGTCGGCCTGCAGCCGCAGCACCATTCCCACCTCACCATCCCCCAGCACCGCCATGCCGGAAGCATCCTGAACCCCCCGTAACACCCCACGCAGTGGACGGATCATCACCTGCTGCTGGTCGATCAACTCATCAACGGGACAGGCCAACTGCTCGCCACGATCCCCCACATCGACCACCACCATCAACAGCCGGGAACGGGCACTCAACTCCATTCCGGCCAGCAGTTTCAGTGGTATCAGTGATTCCCCGAGATGGAGCATTTCGCGCCCCCCATCGGCCGAGGTGTGAACGATCTGCTCTCGCTGTACCTGAACGATACGTCGTACCAGATTGACCGGAATCACGTAGCGTACGGCACCAATCCGCACCACCAGTCCATTCACTACCACCATCGATAGCTGAATTCCGGCCCGCAGTTCCAGCATCTCCTCCGAGATTGAGAGCCGTAACTGTCCCCCGGCGGCATCCATCTGTTGCTGCAGAGCGTAGAGGTCGAGTGTACGCTCCAGACCCGCCAGCGGGAGACCACCAAACCCCTGCTGCAACAGCGCAGTGGTCACCTCCTGCCGCTCTTCCGTCCCCTCTTCCAACCACTGTTGATGGCGACTCTCCAGCCGCGAGTGGTCAATTCCGCCACCATCACACTGTATCACCAGCTCCAGCAGGTCGTGCGATTTCAATGCGGTGAGACGAATCTCCGCAATCGAGGATTTTCCCGCTTCCATCCGCTGTACCACCGGTTCCACGCCATCGATCGCCGCCTTCAGCAGCCCCTCGAGTGGGTGTTGCAGCCGCTCCAGTAGCTTGCGATCCACTTCGAGATGACCATTGATCAGCTCCAGGTGAACACTCTTTTTCTGTGCTGCGGCCTCTTCGGCCACCCACCCATCCATGCCATCGAGAAGCTGCTCAAAGGGAACGGCGTCGGTGGTATGAACCAGCTCCTGTAGTCGAACCACCGCAGCGCCAACCTCACTCTCGAGCTGTCCCAACACGGTATGGTGGCGCTTCCAGCTCTCCAGCTCGCCCTTGAGCTGCTCTCGCGCTGTTCTCCAATCTCCCCCTCGTGCCATCTCCTGATCGATAACGGCCAGCAGATCAGCCCCGGAGAGTGAGCTGGTCACATGGTGTAGCATTGACTGCACCGAGACCAGGTCTCCCACCATCTCCATCAGCTCCTCGGTAGAGAGGGTGTTATTCGAAGAGAAACGGCGGCCACTAGCGACCTCATGCTCCTCTCTCAGAGTCCCCTCCTCGATATCAGAACGGAGTGCACTCTTGCGTAGCCGCAACAGCCGCCCACCCGCATCGATCTCCAGCAACTGCTCATGGATCTCCTGCGCCCCCAACGGTGAGGCGACCAGGAAATCGAACAGAGAACGTCCCTCCTTCAATACGGTGAAGTTGGTGATGATCTCGATCGCATCCTGCTGGCTCCAGCGATAGAAGCCCAGGGCCACCTCCTCGTTCTGATCCATGTCGGTATGGATGATGTAGAAGTGGTAGCCCTTCTCCAGCGCCTCCCCCACCGCATGGAGACTGTCGGGGGTAAAGACCTCGAAGAAATCCTCCGGCAGATCGAGCAGACTGAGCACATCCCGGGCGCTTTTGATCAATTTGCTACCAGAGTTCATGTAGAGCAGATCCTCGACCTGCCCCATCAGCCCGTCGAACTGATCCTCCGCCAGCATCTGCCCGTCACAGATCCCATCGATCGCCCCCCCCAGCTCACGCAGAAACTCTCGAGTGAGGGTAAAGAGGCTCGCCAGGGTATTGAACTCGAACAGGACGATACGGGTGTAACAGTCCGCCAGTGAAAGTGCCAGACCGGCGGCTGCGGTGAGCTCGTGGAAGAGGGCGGCGTGGTGAATCGAACGCATGTGGGTCTCGGCCACCTCATCCATCTCCGGCACCCGATCCAACTTGGGATTGGACTGCATCACCTCATAGATATCCAGCAGATAGTTGAGCTCAGTCAACTCCTCGTAGACCCGTTCGGCATGGGACTGACGGAATACCCAAGAGATGTCCAACGGCTCTCCAGCAGAGGTCCGGGTAAGATCGGGCACCGCCTCCTGAATCGCCGTCATCTCCTCATAAAGATTGAGCTCCAGCCGGTAGAGCGCCTCCTCTACCTCCTCTTCACCTCGGCTCCCCTTCAGCCCCTGCCGCCCCCCTTCGATGATCTCGATCAGGTGGTCGTACCCCATCTTCCGGGCATCCTGCTCGATCTCGGCCAGTAGCCGAACGATCTGATCGATCCGCTCTCGCACGGGGACCGGTCGATCCCAGATCTCCCGGATTCCGATCAGTTGTCCCTCCTCTTTCTCCAGGAAGTCCTGAACAAAGACCGGGGTAAATACCGGATCAACTTGATCTTCACCCACATCCGGTTCCAGCAGGGCGGCCTCCGGGGGGAGTGGGGGCAACTCCCCCGCCACCTCATCAAAGGCATCGACTCCACCGAAGAAGTCATCATCACTGGCCTCCAGTTCCAGCGATTCTGTTGTCGGTAGTGGAACCACGGCGGGAGCGGCATCAGCAGGGACCGTCTCCGCCTCCAACGCCTGCAACCGGTCCTCTTGACGGGTGATCTCACCACCGAACCACCCCAACTGCTCCACCAGTACCATCGGATCGACCTCTGTCATCATCGGCCCAATCCGGGAGACCATCTCGGCAAACCCCATCCGCTCTGCGGCAAACGCCAGCTCCTCCAGCTCCTGTCGTAGCTGCTGCAGGGACTCCTCACCACCGTCGGCAGCCAACTGCTCCAACAGTCCGTTGAGTCGTTCCAGCGCCTCCCACCCCATCTCGATAAAGATCTTCAGATAGAGCGGATCATTCGCCGGGCTCTCCTGCTCCTCTTCCGACAATGCCGTCTCGTCGTCACCTTGCGGCACAGGGGGAGTCGTATCCTCTTCGCTCTTCCCCCCCTCTTGCTCCAGTACCGCGGGGTTCTCCAGCACTCGAGTGAGCTTTCCGACCAGTGGCTTGATCTGATCCGGGTCGAGATCCGCGCTCTTCTCTCGGACGCCATCCAATCCCACTCGGGTCAGATCCATCACCTCCAGCAGTAGCGAGACCAGTGCCGGAGAGACGGCAAGAAGGCGATCCCGCACCAATCCCACCACATCCTCGGCCCGATGGGAGAGCGCCTCGATGCGCATCAAACCCATGACATTGGCGGTCCCCTTGATGGTATGGATGGCTCGGAAGAGTCGGTCGACCTGATCCATCTGCTCGCCATGCTGCTCGAGCTGGAGTAGGGCATCCTCGATCTCATCGAGGTTGTCTCCACACTCGGCCACCGTCAGCTCCCAGATTCCTTGACTGTCATCCTCGAAGAAGCCAAACCCCTCCTCTTCCTCCTCTTCCTCCTCATCCGAGGCCATATCGAAGAAGCCGAACCCCTCCTCCTCTTCCTCTGGTGGCTCTGGATCAAAGAACCCAAACGCCTCCTCAGAATCGTTCTCGTCCCCTGTCGCGGTTGCAGCAACCGGAGGAGTTGTTCCCTCAGCTACGGGGGAGGATTCAATCTTGCTGCAGGCAGTACGCAACTGCTCGATGAGTGGACGGGCCGCAGCGCCATCCCCCTCGTGATGATGGTGGTCGGCATGGTCATGGAGTTGACGCAACTGGTCCAGTGCTGCCAACAACAGTGAGGCGTTCTGCTCATCCAGCGGCAATCCCTGATCCTGCAACAGCCGCACCAAGTCTTCACTGTGGTGAGCAATCTGCTCCATGACCATCAGCGCCATCATCCCGGCACTGCTCTTGAAAGTGTGCATTGCCCGGAACAGGCGACCGAAGAGGGGACCATCCGTCGGACGCTGCTCCAGTTGCAGCAGACTCTCCTCGATCTCATCCAGCAGCTCACGCATCTCCTCGGAGACGGTCTCCCAGAGCTCGGCAAACTCCTCCGGATCGAGACCGAGTGAGGCGCCGTCGAACTCTTCGATCTGAGCCGAGACCACCACCTCCCCCCCCGCCGCCTGATGAGCGGCCGTGAGCTTGTCGATCAGCTCACGGGTAACACTGGCGGGAGCATCACTGCGATACTCACTGACATGATCACGTAGGGTCGCCAATAGATCGATGGTCTCGAACATCAGCTCGATCACCTCGGCGGGAAGGGACTGTTCCTGACCGCGGTAGTAGTCGATCAGATCCTCACCCCGATGGGCCAAGGCCTCGGTGACATTACACCCCATCATCCCGGAGGAGCTCTTATAGGTGTGGAGCGCACGAAACAGGCCATTGATGACCGTCGTATCCTGCGGGCTTTTCTCCAGAGTCAACAGTGCCGACTCCATCCCCTCTGCCAGCTCCACCAGCTCTTCGGAGACGGTCCCCCAGAGCTCGTCGATCATGGCACTATCGAGAATCGGTTCCTCTTCCATAACGTTCCGTACCTGCCCCTACTAGGCGCTGATTCCCAATACTCGATAGGCCATCTGTACCAACTCGCTACCACGCTTCTGTTCGAGGTCATAGGAGACTGCACCGGAGGGTTTAGAGACCAGACCGTCCGCCCCCAACATCCGCGCCTTGACCGCCTTGCTCGACCCTACCGGAGTCACCGATGAGAGCACGATCACTCGGGCCCGACTCTTGAGACGGGCGTGACGCAAGAACTCCAATCCATCCATCTCCGGCATCTCGATATCGAGCAGGATCAGGTCCGGCCGCACCTTACCCAACTGCTTCAGGGCATCCCTGCCGTTGGTGGCGGTCGCCACCACCTCGAGCTGCGGTGCCCCCTTCAGCAGGTCGGAGATCACCGCCCGCATGATGGTGGAGTCATCGACAATCATCACCTTCTTGGTTGTCACTCTTCCTCTCCTCTCATCCTGCTCTACACGCTCTTCAGAAATCCCCGAAATCACGCTCGTCCTGGTCGAGCGGCAACACCTCACTCGGTGCCGACGACTCGCTCACTGGTGTCGGGTTACTCTCCATTTTACTCTTGCGCGGTGGCGAAGCGACGTGACCCCCGACATGGGGGGGGGTTGGACGGGTCGCAACGGCCGCCAGGCGCGCCGACGCTCCCCCGACGGCCTCCCCACGAACCCGAAACCGCCCCACCTCGGAGGCGAGCTGCTCGGTCAGACTCACCAGCTGATCCGCTGCACTCGCCATCTCCATACTCTGCTGACTGCCCGACTGCGCCCCCTGACTGATCTGCGCCATGGCATCATTGACCTGCGCGATCCCCTTGGTCTGCTCATCACTGGCGGTAGAAATCTCCGCCACCAGATCACGCACCTTGACCACATTCTCGACGATCCCCTCCAGGGCGGTAGCAGTGGTATCGGCCACCTTGACCCCTTCGGAGACCTGTTCAGTCGACTTCTCGATCAACTCTGCCGTCTCTCGTGCCGCCTCGGCACTACGCCCAGCGAGATCTCGCACCTCCTGCGCCACTACCGCGAACCCCTTACCATACTTGCCGGCACGGGCCGCCTCCACTGCGGCATTGAGTGCCAGCAGGTTGGTCTGGAAGGCGATCTCATCGATCACCTTGATGATCTTGGCGATATCCTGAGAGGAGCCGGAGATCTCCCCCATCGAATCGATCATCTTCCGCATCTGACCTTGCCCCTCGCCGGCCACCTTGCTGGTCTCCTGTACCAACTGGTTGGCCACTCCGGCATTCATGGCATTGGACTTCACCTGGCTATCGGTCTCCTCCAGACTGGTACTCACCTCCTCGATCGCTGCCGACTGCTGCTGGGTGGAGGAGGCTAGATCCTGGCTACTGAGCCGCACCTGTCCCACTGAGTCGTTGACCTGATCGATCACCACTCGAGTCTGCACCAGCACCCCGTTAAAGGTCTCCATCAGCTGATTGATCAGCTCCGCCATGCGCTGCATGAACCCCTGGAACTCTGTACTGTCGAGTCGCTGTGACAGATCACCATCCACCGCCTTCTGTACCAGCGCCTCCACCTGCTCCTGAGCCAGGACCTCATCGGTGACATCGGCCCACTCGACCGAGGCCCCCAACCGCTCCCCCTCACCATTGATGACCGGGTTGGCCGAAAGTTTGAAGATCCGACCACCGATCCGGACCTCGGTGTTGTAGGTGTCGGTAAAGGTTGAGAGTAGCTGGGCCTGATGTTGTGGGTTCTTGTGAAACTGATCGATGCTGCCACCGAGCAGTCCGTCGACCCGAAAATTCGGAAGCTCCCGTTGAATGGCGCGTTCATTGCGTCGCATCATCTGCTCCACCGCCGGGTTCATGTAGACGATATTGCGCTCGTTATCGGCCACCATGGCGTTGGTGCTGGCTCCATCGAGGGCGATCTTGATCCGCATCGCCTCGTCGGCCACGGCCTGATCCCGTTGCTGGCGCTCACGCAGGTCACGCTGCATCTTCTCCAGGGTCTTGAGCAGTGTCCCAATCTCATCCTCGGAGTTGAGTTCGATGCGGTTATCGAGGTGGCCATCGGCCACCCGTTCCGCCACCTCGACCGCCAGCGTCAGTGGGCGGGTGATCGCCCGCACCAGCAGGGTTCCGAACAGTGCGGTCAATAGCAGCGCCACGGCAATCCCGACCTGCATCCAGAACGATTTGACCTCGAAGGACTCCTCTGCATGGATGTAGGCGTCACGGGCAGTACTGGACTCCAGCTCCAACAGCTCCTCGGCTACCGTCTTGGCGGCATCGAAGGTGGGGATCGAGGTCTGAAAGATATAGCCGTAGAGGGTGCCATAATCCTTCCGTTCGATCATCTCCAGTGCCTGCACCAACCCCTCCCGCACATAGACGCCGCTCAGCCGAACGAACTCATCGACCAACCGCTGCTCTTCTGCGCTCTTGTGGGCATTAACATTACCTGCAAACGCCTTCCAGATCCGGCTGATCTCATCCCGGTTGTGGAGGATCGCCTCGACATGGCGCTCGACCCCATGGGTCGACTCATGCAGCCCGCTATATTGGGACCCAGGATCGTGCTGGACCGCCAGCAGCAGCTGCTGGATATTGGCCCGCATCAGGTCGTTGATCTCAGCGATCTGGTGGCTCGGGACCAACCGCTCCTCATAAACCTGTTTCAACCGCTCGTTGATCTGACGGTTGGCATCGAGTCCGACCCAACCGATGACGATCAACAGCAGTGCCAACAGCAGCAACATCGCTACCAGACGGTTCTTGATTGATAGATTCACACGCTTACCTCACTTCCCTGATTACTCTGATCCATAGAGTAGTTCTCCCACCACGGTGGGCGTACTACCCCATACCTTACTAAAAATCACCGAAATCACGCTCATCCTGATCGAGCGGAAGCAGTTGATGGGGGGACGGCGTCGCGCCCCGCTCTCGTCGCTCCCCACTCGGTGGTGGTGCTGCCGGTGCTCCTCGTGGGGCAACCGCCGTTGTCGCACCATACCCTCCGGTCTCGCCCCCTTTCAGCCGATACCGTTCGACCTCGGCCGAGAGCTGTTCGGTCAGACTGGAGAGCTGATCGGCGGCACTGGCCATCTCCAGACTCTGCTGACTCCCCGACTGAGCCCCGGCACTGATCTGGGCGATCGCCTGATTGACCTGACTGATCCCCTTGGTCTGCTCCTCACTGGCGATCGAGATCTCGGCCACCAGGTCACGCACCTTGACCACATTCTCGACGATCCCCTCCAGTGCCCCGGCCGTGGCATCGGCCACCTTGACCCCGGCACTCACCTGCTCGGTCGACTGCTCGATCAGCTCGGCGGTCTCCTTGGCCGCCTCGGCACTACGTCCGGCCAGATCTCGAACCTCCTGCGCCACCACGGCGAACCCCTTGCCATACTTACCGGCTCGAGCCGCCTCCACTGCGGCATTGAGTGCCAACAGGTTGGTCTGGAAGGCGATCTCATCGATCACCTTGATGATCTTGCCGATCTCCTGGGAAGAGCTGGAGATGTCGCCCATCGACGCCACCATCTCCTGCATCTTCTCCTGACCGGTGGCCGCCACCCCGCTGGTCTCCTGTACCAACTGGTTGGCGATCCCGGCATTCTGGGCATTGGATTTCACCTGGCTGTCGGTCTCTTCCAGGCTGGTACTCACCTGTTCGATGGCGGAGGACTGCTGCTGGGTGGCGGAGGAGAGATCCTGACTGCTACTGCGAACCATCGCCACCGAACTGTTGACCTGCTCCACCACACTACGAGTCTGCAACAGCACTCCGTTGAAGGAGTCCATCAGTTCGTTGATCAACTGCGTCATCCGTTTCATGAAACCGTCGAAACGGGCGGTATCGAGACGGTCCGAGAGATTGCCCTCGACCGCCTCCCGCACCAGCTTCTCGATCATCTCCTCCCCTTGCACCTATTCGGTGACATCGGCCCACTCCACCGAAGAGCCCAAACGCTCCCCGGTCTCATCGATCACCGGGTTGGCCGAAAGGTCGAAGATCCGTCCACCGACATGAACCCGGGCGTTGTAGGTCTGAGTGAATGAGGCCAATAACTGCGCCTGATGTTGCGGGTTTTTGTGGAACTGATCGATCGAACTCCCCATCAGGCCATCGACCCGGAAGTTGGGTAGATCGCTCTGGATCGCCCGCTCGTTGTGGCGCAGCAT
>CAYFOQ010000003.1:7092-9907 GCA_964344735.1 uncultured Piscirickettsiaceae bacterium | reverse complement strand
ATATTGCGGTTCTGATCTGCCACCATCACATTGGTACTGGCCCCATCCAGTGCCACCTTGATCCGCTGGGTCTCGCGGGCACTCTCCATCAGTTCACTGCGATCGGCACCGGCCCGCACCTGCATCGACTTCAAACGCATCAGCATCACCGCCAGCTCATCCTCACCGTAACAGATGATACGGTTGTTGAAGTTGCCAGAGGCGATCTCCCCGCGACGCTGCACCTCGGCCTGCTCCAGCTGCAGCAGCCGGTCGAGCTCGAGATAGACCTTCCCAAAGAGGTCGGAAAGCACCGCGATCATCTCGGTTCCACTACTAAAATAGCTCTGGGCGGTAATCCCGCTGGTATTGCCACTGCGCAACTGCTCCACCAGCCGCGACCAGGCCACATTGGCCCGATTGAGGGTATCCAGCTCCCGTTGCAGCAACGCGGCACTGGTCGGGCTGACGCTCATCGCCTGCTCGATTCCCTGCAGAAGATCTCTGGTCAACATCTCTCCCTTCAGCTTGAGTTCGATGAGCCGGGCCATCTTGACGAAATCGACATTGCCGGTGGCGATCACGGCACTACCAAATCCCCGCAACTGGCCGACATGGTCGGTCAGCGGCAACAGCCGGTGAACCAGCAACTCCATCAGGTAGTAGCTGTCGAGATCGGGATCAACCACCAGATTGGAGCGCTTCCCCACCTCCTCAACCAGCAACAGTAGCTCGCTGTTGAGCTGGGTGTGGGCACTGAAACTCTCATTGGCGTTCATGCCGCTCCACTGCCCACGGAGGGCCTCCCAACGACTCTGGAGCTGCGCCACCTCACCCCTCAGATCAAAGGAGTCGATCGCAGCCACACTACTATCGTGAGTGACCTTCTGGGCCTCGCCCACCGCTGTCGCCACCTGCTCCAGCTGCTCGTGAAGGCCGCGATCTCCATTGAGGTAGGTACTGGCCAACCCCCGGTGCTCTCCCTGTAACGCCAACTGCTGCTGCAACTTGGTAATCAGCTCCAGCCCCACTCGTTCCCTGGCACGATGATCGATATCCCCAACCCATCCCATGAAGATAATCCCGGCCAACAGAAAAATGGTGCTGTAGGCCCCGAGCGCAGTCAGGATCAGACGGGTCGAGACGCGTAATCGTGAGAAGAAGTCGCTACGGGCCCGGAGCCGTTCCCAGCGGCTACGATAGACCCGTCCTTTGTGAATGGTCCATGCCCCACTGGCGATCTTGCGATAGGCCTCTTCCGTGGCACTGATCTGCTCCCGCTCTGCGGCACAGCGAACGGACAGGTAGCCGGTCACCCCCCCTCTTCGAAGATCGGGGTGACATTGGCTTCGACCCAGTAGTGGTTGCCATCCTTGCAGCGGTTCTTCACCACCTGAGACCAGGGCTGTTCCGCCTCCAGGGTCTGCCACAGATCCTCGAAGACTCGTGGTGGGATATCGGGGTGACGAACGATATTGTGATTCTTCCCCACCAACTCCTCTTCAGTGAAGCCGCTCACCTCGACAAAGTGGTGGTTCACCTCGGTAATGGTCCCCTTGAGGTCGGTCTTGGAGACCAGCACCACCCCCGCTTTCACCCGGGTCTCCTCCTGGGTCACTGGCAAATTATTTTTCATTGGATCCTCCTCCTGTTACACACTGACGACCGCTGTTCCGGTTCCCACACTATTCAGCCCGTCACCTCTTCCGCCTTGCGTTTGATCTGTTCGATATCGAGATTGAGCTTCTCCGCCGAGAGTAGATGGTCGATATCGAGGATAATGCAGACACGATCCCCATGCTTCCCCATCCCCTGGATCACCCCCTCGTCACCACGATGTTTGCGGGGCGGGGCATCGACTCGGTCGGCGGGGATCTCGATCACCTCGTTAACCCGATCGACGATCAATCCGGTCGGTACCTCTTCCACCTCCAACACCACAATCGTCGTGCGATTGGTGTAGTCGATCGAGGGCAACCCGAACCGTTTACGAACATCGATCACCGGAATCACCTTCCCCCGCAGGTTGATCACTCCCCGGACGTAGCGCTGCACATCCGGCACTTCGATGATCTTCTGCAGACGAACGATCTCGGTAACGTGGATGATACCGACCCCATACTCCTCCTCTCCAACCTCGAAGGTGAGATACATCTCCTCGATGTTATCCTCTTCGTCGTCGTCGATCATCAACAGCTCTTCCTGGGACATCTCTACACTCTCCGTAACTATTCACCCGACCGGTAACTGATTCAGATTAGCTCTGAAAATGGAGGCCGTTTGCCTCCCTCTCCCTCCTATCACACCACACCCTATCCCCCTCGCACCGCCTGAATCAACACCTCAGGGATCCGTTCCAGTGCCACACTCTTCTCTACCCCCCCCAGGTTGACCGCCTCCTGCGGCATCCCGTAAATGACACTGGTGGCCTTGTCCTGAGCGAAGGTTCGTCCTCCGGCATCGAGAATCTCCTTCAGCCCCTGCGCCCCATCTCGCCCCATGCCGGTCATCAATACCGCAGCGGTATTGCGACCGACCTGATGCGCCACCGAGCGGAACAGCACATCGACCGAGGGGCGATTGAAACTCACCTTATCCCCCTCCAGTAGCCTCACCCGATACTCTCCACCAGTCCGCTTCACCTCCATATGGGTCTTGCCACCAGGAGCCAACAGCACCCAGCCCGGCAGTACCCGATCACCATTCTCGGCCTCCTTGACCCGGAGGGAGGTGAGGGTATCGAGGCGTTCGGCGAACGAGGTGGTGAACCCCTCGGGCATGTGCTGAACGATAACGATACCCGGGGAGGCCGCAGGAAATGCCGGGATGATTCGTG
>CAYFOQ010000003.1:0-7082 GCA_964344735.1 uncultured Piscirickettsiaceae bacterium | reverse complement strand
CAGCGCCTCCACGCCACCGGTGGAGGCGCCAATGGCGATCACCTTATCGGTCGACTCCTCCAATGCCTGGGAACGACCCGCCGGCTCCGCCACCCGCTCCACCCGGGTCTCATGAACCCGCTTATGGTGACTCAGATCGACCTGGGCGGCCGCCTTGATCCGCATACAGACCTCTGCCATCATCTCCGGAAACTGATCCACCAATCCGACCCGCGGTTTGGCGACGATATCGACCGCCCCCACCTCCAGTGCCTCCATGGTGATCGCCCGTCCACGCTCGGTCAACGAGCTGATCATCACGGTCGGGGTTGGTAGCACCTCCATATACTTTCGCAGGAAGGTGACCCCATCCATCCGTGGCATTTCGACATCAAGGGTAATCACATCGGGACGAAGCTGCACCAGCAGATCCCGGGCGACATAGGGGTCACGGGCAGTACCGACCACCTCCAACTCCGGATCACGATCGATCCCCTCACGCAAGATCTTCCGTACCAGAGAGGAGTCGTCCACCACCAAGACTCGAATCTTTGTCATCCTTCTCCTCGTTTGCGATAGATTCCGGAAGTAACCATCTCCCACGGGGTATCGAGTTCACGAATGGACTCGGTCACACTGGTTAGCAACCATCCACCGGGACGAGTCACCTGATAGATTCGGTTGAGTACATCGGCTTGATGTTCGCTGTCGAAATAGTAGAGCACGTTACGACAGAGCACCACATCGAAGTGGCGACTGAAGGGCCAGGGCCGGCTCTTGAGGTTGAGGCGACGAAAGATGGTCATCTTCTGTATCGCCTGATCGACCCGCCAGTTGCCGAGCCCCACCCGCTGAAAATAGCGTTCCCGCAAGGGGACGGTCACCCCCTCCATACGGCGCTGATGATAGACCCCGTGTTCCGCCTGCTTGATTACCGATTCACTGATATCCGTACCGAGAATGGCCGCCCGTGTCCGAGCGGCATCGGCACCACCCAGTGCCTCGGCCAGAATCATTGCCAGCGTGTAAGACTCTTCACCACTAGAGGCAGCAGCACTCCAAATGCGCCAGCGCTCCCCTGGAGAGAGCGTGGGGATGATCCGTTGCTGAAAAAACTCCAGCACCTGAGGCTCACGGAAGAAGTAGGTATGGTTGGTGGATGCGGCGTGGGCCACCTCCTTACGAATCCCGGGGATGGAGTCCTCCCGTACCGCTGCCGCCAGATCCTGCAGACTCTCCACCCCCAACCGTTGACAGAGGGTGAGTAGCCGCTTATAGAGCAACAGTCGCTTGCGGTCGGTATAGAAGATGCCGCTGTGGGTGTGAATCCAGGACTGGATCTCGTCCAGACTAGGGAGATCGGTGGGGGCAATCTGCTGCCCCGGCAGATCCATCTCGGTGGCTGCAGGCAGCCAACTCCCGGCCGCAGTCTCGGCCCCGTTGTGTGGAAATTGCGCAATCCGACTCACGACAGGAACTGCTCACAATCCAGGGCGATGGCGACATCACCGGAGCCGAGCATGGCACACCCCGCCCCGGCACGAATCTGTTTCAACTGTCCCTGCAGTGGTTTCATCGTCACCTGCTGTTGGGATACGATCTCATCCACCGGAAAGGCGAGCTCACCACGGCTGGTCCGTACCAGTACCACCACCTCTCCGGTCAGCGGTTTGTGATCGACCGTTTCACCGTAGAAATCCTCGAGCCGCAGCACTGGAATCAGCACATCTCGCACCCGGATCACCTCAGAACCATCGACCGAGCTGGAGGTCACCTGACTCTCACGCACCTTGAAGGCCTCACTCACCACATCGATCGGAATGGCGTAGAGACGGCCATTCTGACGGACCACCATGGCATCGAGAAAGGCAAGGGTGAGGGGAATCCGGAGCAGAATGGTTGCCCCCTCACCGGCACGACTCTTGATCTCGATCCGGCCACGCATCTCCTGAATGGTGGTCTTGACCACATCCATCCCTACTCCGCGCCCGGAGAGCTTGGATACCTGGGCACTGGTAGAGAATCCGGCATCGAAGATAAAGTTCCAGACCGTTTCGTCATCCGGCTCTTCGTCAGCCCCCACCAGCCCTCGCTCCACTGCTCGCTTCAGAATCGCCTCACGATTGAGCCCCTTGCCGTCATCACGGATCAGGATCTGCACCTCCCCCCCCTGCTGTGAGGCTCCAAGGGTAATGGTCCCCTGTTCTCGCTTGCCCGCCGCACGCCGCTCTTCTGCCGTCTCTAGCCCATGGTCCGCCGAGTTGCGTAACAGATGGACCAGTGGATCGTAGAGCCGATCGACAATCACCTTATCGACTTCGGTATCCTCCCCCACCAGTGTCAGAGCAATCTCCTTCCCGGTTTTCTTGGCGACATCCCGCACCAACCGTTGCATCCGTTTGAATACACTTCCAACCGGAACCAGCCGCAATCCTGAGGTCTCATCCTGAATCTCTCGAATCAACCCTTCGAGACGATGAGCAGCGCTGTCGAACCCTTTGAGGTCAAGCCCTTCGAGCTCGGGGTGGTGAAGAATCTCGGCAGAGACCAGACCCAGCTCTCCCACCAGATCCATCAGTCGCCCTACCTTATCGGCACTGATGCGCAGATAGTTGTCCTGGCCTTTGGCACTGCCCCCCACTTCGCTCATGATCCTACTCTCACCCTACCGCCCAGGCTTTCGACTAAAGTATTGACGCCCGACTCCCCTCGATCATCGGCCATCTATAAGGCACCTCTAAAAATGTCCTTTTCCGGCAATTACTTCGTCAGCTCCGTACTCGAATCCTCATGTACTCGCTTGTACACTGCGGTTCTCCGTGCGGTGCTTCCTCGTACTTGCCGCAAAATGCCTATTTTTAGAGGTGCCTTATATTGTTATTGTCCCCCGCGTCACTCCGATCCCCCACGGGGAACTGATCAGGAGATGGTAATCGAACGAAAAAGCTCTATGCAATAATTTATATCGACCATTGCCAAACTATTGACCTCCTGGGCCACAATGATCGGTGATCATTTCCTCGTTTTCTCCCGATGCACCCTTGTTCCCCCTTTCTCAATCGGTATAGAATCACAGTCAGGATACCCCTGCGTGTGGTTGAGTATAGTCTCTTCCCAGGCAGTTGAATGGGCCCGGTGATGGTCTGTTCTCACCCCTACAGCAAGAAACAACGGACCCTATCTCTACAATGGCCAAGATACTGATTGTTGATGACTCCAAATCGATGCGCCAAAGGGTGCAGTTCACGCTAAAAAATACCCCGCATGAGCTGGTCGAGGCCGCCGATGGGGATATTGCACTGGAGATCGCCAAAAGCTCCGCCTTCGACCTGGTGCTGACAGACATCAACATGCCCAATATGGATGGCCTGACTTTGACGCTGGAGCTACGAGCCCTACCCAACCACCAGAAGACGCCGATCATGATATTGACGACAGAGTCCTCTGATGAAAAGAAGGTGATCGGCAAGAAGTACGGTGCCAACGGCTGGATCGTCAAGCCCTTCACCCCAGAGAAGTTATTGACGGTAATCCAGAAAATTGTCGGCTGACAAGACGCCCGACCTTATTGAGTACGACGACAATGAGCTCCTCCTCTAACCGTCCTGACCTTGACTGGAGCCAGGTGCGTGAGACGGTGCGCATTCTGCAGGCCTCGGCAATCCATATCGAATTGGCCATGTCAGGGGGAGATGAGTCAATCTCCAAGCTGGTCGCATCGTTTTCGACCGTAGCCGAGATGACCGAGCAGATCGAACACACCTTTGAGCTACTGCGACAGGGGGCCCCGGCAGCGTTGACCGCAACCGATGAGATTCACACGACGGCAGAGAATCTCGAACAGATGCGGACCCAATCGATGATCGCCATCGAGGCATTTCAATTCTATGACCGCCTGTGGCAGA
This sequence comes from uncultured Piscirickettsiaceae bacterium, assembly GCA_964344735.1. Classification (GTDB taxonomy): domain Bacteria; phylum Pseudomonadota; class Gammaproteobacteria; genus Thiopontia. Next base: position 3,198 of record CAYFOQ010000003.1, on the reverse strand, counting down.
AATTGAACTATCTCATCTCCGGACTGGAGGAGACCAGCCAACTGATTGCCGACTCCCGCAGGTTATACAACCCCGAAGAGTGGAGTGCGCTCCACGCCCAGCTGCGCGAGTCGATGAACATGGAGGAGGACCGAGCTCTCTTCGACGCCATCATCTCCGGCAAGAACCGCGCTGAGGCGATCGAGATCGCCATGCGAGAGAAGCAGAGTCACCAAAACGCCAAGGTCGAGGATGATGACATCGACTTTTTTTAAGACACCTCTAAAAATAGACATTTTGCGGCAAGTACAAGGGAGAGCCGCAGTGTACTAGCGAGTCTCTTCAACCGTGCGCAAGGGTAGCGTAAGCACGATCCTTGCCCCACCCTCTACACGGTCAGCGGTGATAGCACCACCGATCGACTGAACGAAGATGGCGCTGGTGTGGAGACCCAACCCACTCCCCTGCGGCTTGGTACTATACCCCGAGTTGAAAAGACGATCAGCCACGGCCGGATCGAAACCACCGCCGTTGTCGAGCACCTCGATCCGAAGTGGCAACGCGGCACTCTCCGCACCATTCTGCTCGGCGATCAGTACGATCACCCCCTCCCCGGCCGCTCTATACCCGGCAATGGCCTCACAACTATTACGCAGCAGATTGACCACCATGCGCTGGAACGGTGCCCGCGGCAGAGAGACGGTAGGGAGGGTCGGATCGAGCCGGAGCTGGTAATCGATCTCCCACTCTTGCAGCAGTGGACGTACCATCTCCACGGTCTCTCGCAATATCTCGATCAGATCGAACTCCGTTGCCCACACCTCTGTCGTCACCAACCCCTGCTGTAACGATACGAACTGAGTCAACTGTGTCACCGCTTCGGTAATCTTCTCCAAATCACCGCCGAGACGCTGCTGTCGCAACACCGTTAACGAGTGAGCGGCCTGTTCCACGCCTGCGGCGACCGCTGCCGGGGTCGTCCCCTCCTCCGCCGTCAACTGCTGGCAGAATCGATCCAACCCCATCGCCACCACCCCCAAATCTTGCAGGTGCTGCTCCATGCCATAGAGCCGCCCCTCCAGGGCGGCCACCAAATTACCGATACTGTGGAGCATGGTGGCACTCACCTCTCCAACCCCCCCCTGATAGGCGATCTCGTTCGATTTCGCCTCCAGCGCCTTGCGTTCCCGCAGATCCCACATCCCCAAGACAAAACCGATGGTGTGCTGACGATTGTCTCGCAGAATCTCACCCCGCAACTGTACCGGCACCAATCCCCCCTCCTTACACTGCAACACCATCTCGGGTTGATCTCCCGGGTGTTGAAACAGACGCCCCACGGTGGTGGCACAGACGATATCCCAGCGCTGCATCGAGAGTTCATCATGGATCACCGCCAGTAGCCGCTCCCCCTGGGGCAACCGTACCCGAACCACCCCCACCCGTAGTGAGATCTCCTCCCCTTCCCGGGTCACTCCCGCCACTCCCGAACGAGGCCCGATCTCCCGCCCCTGTTCACTCTCGAACGCTGTTCGCCACTGTTGATGCTGCTGTCGAAGCGACGCTGGCAATAGTTGCTCCAGCGTCATCCCCATAAACTGCTGCTGACTGTAGCCAAAGATACGAACCGCCTCTAACGTCGCCATCTCGATCATACCGCGATCATCCACCACCAACAGGGCCAACGGACTGGTCTCCAACAGAGACTCGACCTGTTGTGGCTGATCCAGCGTCCACTGCTCCAGATTCTGTCGTAACCCCACCAACTGCTCCTCCCCAAGCAAGGATCCGGGATCCTGACAGTGCCGTCTCCCCCCCTGAAACAGCTCCATCACCGGCCGCCCCTCCAGCTCCGTCTGGTGATATCCCAGCAGCTCCAACGCGACTGGATTGGACATCGTGATTCGCCCCTCTTCATCGGTCACCAACAGCATGTCACGCATGGTCTCGATGACCTTGTCGAGATAGTTCTTGGAACGGTAGAGTTCGCGGGTACGACTACGGATCAGCGCCTCACGCTGCTGCTCCTGATCGCGTATCTGTCGGTACGCCTGTTCCAGCCGCTCCCCACGTTCCCGAATCGCCTTGACCATGGTTCGCATCGCCTGAGCCAGACGACCCACCTCATCCTCACCATACTCCCCAATCGTCTGCTGCAGATCACCCGCAGTGATCGCTAACGCATGATGTTGGAGTCGGACGATCCGACGGGCAAATAGATAAGAGAGCGAAACCGAGATTACCAGCACCACCAGCACCACGGCGGCAATCAACCCCACCACCAGTGACCGTACCCAGTGGTACTCCCGCAACACCCGATCACGATCAACCTGGGCCACGACATTCACCCCAAACTGTGGCAACTCCCGCCAGGCTGCCAGCACCTCGTTGCAGCCATCATCGATTCGCCACCCAACCCCGGAAGAGGGATATTGATCCCGATCCAGCAGCAGACCGTCGCCACCTGGAAACTGACAAGGGGTGGTAGAGCTCATCACACGACTATCCACCGTTACCTCGGCACTCTCCCCGTCGCCGGTCATCACCATCACATTGACATCCACCCCCACACGCTGATGCAATAGCGCCTCTTCAACCTGGCGCTGCAACCAGGCTGCGCCGTACTCCACCAGAGCGACACCGGAAAACTGCTGTTGGGACAACAACGGAACGGCGATCAGCAGGCGGTTTTCACCATTACGGTGACTGCGATGAAATGGGGTCACGACGCCCCGTTCCCCGGAGAAAATCTGCTGCCATGCCGCAATGAGCGCAGGGTCCTGAATCAAGGGATCGCTCAAGAGAAGCCCGGTTCCAGCCCCTAGTGTCGAACTGAAGAGCACCTCCCCCTCCCGGCTCACCAGATGAAGCGGATTCTCATCGATCCCCCCATCCACCTGCTGTCGCCACTGCCCGGTTCCCATCTCTCCGGTTACCGCCAACTGTAGCAGACGCTCACGCTCTCGCATCACCGCCACATCGAGTCGTTGATGCAGCCGATCGACAACCTGCTCCAGCTGCTCGATCCCATCACGCTCCGCCATCGAGGCAAGCTGAAAAAGAGAGACCGCCGCCAGCAACAATAACGGGATCAAAGCGATCGACAATAACAGCAGGGTGAGTCGTGTGGTGATCTTCATTCCGGGTATTCCTGTATTGTTCGGCTGTAACTGTTCAGCTCACCCCTGAAATCCGTCATTTCTGCGTTCGAAAATGGTC
>CAYFOQ010000002.1:21290-37725 GCA_964344735.1 uncultured Piscirickettsiaceae bacterium | reverse complement strand
GCCGCCCCTGCGGGATGCGGCGAATAAGTGCGGGTTTACTCCGGTGTCAACATACCGGTTGTGGTTATCTGTTCTGGGGAGGAAATACCCGCATTAGTAGGGATGGTGGAGAGAGTTGGACGGCTCCCCGCTATATCCCACCGGACCCGAGACATTCCACGGGGCATAGTGGTTCGCGCCCAGCGCGGGGTGGGCCGATACGTGGACAGGCGATAGAGTTGGATGGAGAGATCTTGATGCCGGTCTACCATGCCGGATGTCACCTGTACCGTTCGACGGATAGCGGGGAGAGCTGGGAGTATCTCAGTCTGGTAGCGGAGAGCCGGGAAGGCGGTCTGGAGTTGTGTGAACCATCACTCTACGCATGCCCGAGTGGCAAGCTGGTGGTCTTCATGCGATCCGAGAGAGGAGAGGATCATCTGGTGGTTGCCGAATCGATGGATCGTGGAAGAAGCTGGGGGAAGTGGAGAGAGACAACCATTGTTGGCCATCCATTTCACCCATTGAGGTTACCGGATGGTCGTCTCTTCCTGGTTTATGGTTATCGCCATCCACCTTACGGAATTCGTGCTCGATTGATTGACGCTGAGTGTGAACATCTGGATGATGCACAGGAGTTGGTGCTGCGAGACGATGGAGAGTGTGGCGACTTGGGGTATCCTTGGGGTACCCAGATCGATCCACAACATCTTCTGGTCGTCTATTACTTTACCCCAGACCAGAACGGGGTGCTGCATATCGCAGCAACAACCATTCGAATAACTCCTGAATAAACCGATTGATCGACAGAAAAGGTGGCGACTATGCATGTTGTGGGTTCCATTATTGCCAGGCTGGGAAGCAAGCGATTGACCTATAAAAATATCCTGCCATTTGCAGGCAAGCCGATGATTGGCGTCGGTGTGGAGACCTTAAAGAGGGCTGCCCTGGTGGATCAGGTTGTTGTCTCCACTGAAAGTGAGCTGGTCGCGCGTATTGCGTATGACTTTGGTGTCGAGGTGCTCAGGCGCCCCGCTGAACTGGCCGAGGACAATGTCCCATCCGTTCCGGTATTCCAACATCTGGTAACGCACTATCCCTGTGATGTACACGTTAACTTGAATGTGAACCTTCCTCTTTGCAAGCCTGAGGTCGTGGATCGAGCGGTCGAGTTGGCACTGGCGCATGGAGAGTCACTTTCAGAACCCGTTGCAGTCTGGGCCCAGACCAATGAGGTTTTGATGAATTATGGGGACCCTTGGAATATCACCGCAATGCGATTTGAAGATGATCGGGCGGGAACCCTGGATGTCCATACCGAAGAAGAGTTGCTTGAGCTCTATCGGTGTCAGCAGGGGGAAATTCCGGGGTGGTAGTGGTATTGAAAGGGCCAAATTTACTGAAGTAAATGATCAGGTTGAGGTCTTCTCCCCTGATCGTACTGCATCAGTTCCCTGTCAATAGCCTACAGGATGTGAAATTGCAATCAGCATCATCATGTTGAACCTATATTGTTGTTTTCACCTCAATCTCAGTTACTCCGCTATCGAAGAGGAGCAACGACGGCAGGTGGTTGAGCGGTGCTATTGGCCGCTGTTGCGTCTGGTTGATCGCTTGAAGATGCCGATTGGAATCGAGCTCACTGGAAGTACACTTGAACAGATCGAGGAGTTGGATCCGGTGTGGATATCCTCGCTTCGTGACCTGATGACACAGGGGCTGTGTGAGCTTATTGGTAGTGGATATGCTCAGCTCATCTCTCCTCTTGTCCCGGCGATGGTCACACAGGCCAATTTGCGAATTGGAAATAGGGTGTATGAGAAAATACTGGGGGTGACACCAAACATTGCCCTGATCAATGAGCAGGTCTATTCCGCTGGCCTGGTTCCTCTCTATCTGGATGCTCGATATCAGGCCATTGTCATGGAGTGGAACAACCCGGCAAAGAGTCATACGAATTGGGATTCAGAATGGCGATACTATCCACAACGGGCTGTCGGGGTTGGTGGTGAAACGATTCCCATCATCTGGAATCATTCGATTGGATTTCAGAAGTTTCAGCGCTATGTGCATGGTGAGATGGAGTTGAACGAGATGGTCGAATATCTCCTCTCTCATGATGGTGGTGTGGATCGTTTTTTTCCCTTGTATGGAAATGATGCTGAGATTTTTGACTACCGCCCGGGCCGCTACATGACAGAGGCTCCCCTCCATACGGACGGAGAGTGGGAAAGGATTGCGATGCTTTGTGACTCTTTGAAGCGTCATCAAAGTGTGGATTTCCTGCTTCCCAGTCAGGTATTGGGTGGCTTGGAAGTGGCGAGCGGTGGTCATTGCCTGCAACTAGAGTCGGCTGAGCAACCGATTCCCGTCAAGAAACAGCAAAAGTATAACCCAACCCGCTGGGCGGTCACCGGTCGTGATGATCTGAATATCAACACTCGCTGTTGGAAGATCTATGAGCTGTTACGGCACGATGTTCGGACGACAGATGAGGATTGGAGAGGATTGTGCTCTCTTTGGAGTAGTGATTTCCGTACCCATATCACTAAGGAGCGTTGGCGCCGATATCACCTGAATCTATTGGATAGGTTCGATCGCCTAGTAGCGTACAAGATGGATCGCACTTCATCGCCAGAAGTGTTATCCCACCATGCACCTCGCCAGCTATCCATTCACAGAAAAGGTCGATATCTGGAGATCCATGGCAGCCGGATCCAGGTTCGGTTGAACTGTCTAAAGGGGTTGGCATTGGACTCTTTCATCGACCACCATTATGATGATCGACCGGTTTGTGGAACACTCGACCATGGATATTTTGATGATATCCACTATGGTGCCGACTATTACAGTGGGCATCTTGTCTTTGAGGCACCGGGCCGGTCCAAAATTACCGATTTAAATCGTGTCGAACCGGTGTGGCACTCCGATGAGAAGTCTGCTCTGGTAACCGGTCTCATTGAGACCCCCTTAGGAACTATCGAAAAGAGTTGGCTGGTCAATGATGAGCGCGGTGAAATTGAGTTACGCTTCAAACTGGAGTGGAAGAAGCGTTTGGTTGGGTCGATGCGATTGGGGTATTTGACCCTGATCCCGGGGCTTTTCGATCCAGCCAAGATGAGGTACTGGACCCACAATGGGGGAGAGCTGATGGAAGAGTTCGAGATCGGCAGACACTCCTTTGATCATAGTCGAGCGGTCTCCTTTCTGGTCTCTGCCAATCAACTCATTGGGGTCACGGAGGGGGTTGTCGAGTTGGGGGACTCGAACCATCGATTACGACTCCGTTTTGACAAGAGCGAAGCGGCCCTGGTTGGAATGGTATCTAACGGTTTGGTGGGAGAGCGTCACTTTACCCGTTTGGCTCTTTCTGCAAGAGAGATGGATGATACGAGTAAGCCTTCACCGATTGGTCCCCTTGATGTTGGTATAACTTTATCTGTAGTTGCTACAGCGGTGGCGGGTGAATGAGATGAGTGATGTGAGGTTTGTGGCCGAGGTATCCAGTAATCATAATCGGGATCTTGAGCGCTCCCTTCAATTTATCGATGCCGCAGCGGCGTCTGGCTGCACCGCGGTGAAATTTCAGCTTTTTCGAATTGAGCGGCTATTTGCACCCGAGATTCTCTCGAAGAGTAAAGCACACCGGGATCGAAAGCGATGGGAGCTACCGGTTGAGTTTATTCCAGAGTTGGCTCGTTATAGTCGAGATAGAGGGATTGCGTTTTGCTGTACCCCTTTTGATCTGGAGGCGGTTGAGCTATTGGAGCCATGGGTCGATTTTTTTAAGGTGGCCTCTTATGAGCTGTTATGGGATCCATTGCTGGAGCAATGTGCTATGAGTGGAAAGCCCGTAGTGCTCTCTACCGGGATGGCCAACTTGGAGGAGATTGACCATGCCGTTGAGGTGGTAGAACGGGCCGGCGGAAGAGAGAAGTTGACGCTGTTACACTGTGTCTCCGGTTACCCGACACCAGCAAAAGAGGCCAATTTATCGGCAATCGAGACCATGCGTGATCGTTTTGGTTGTAGTGTGGGATGGTCAGACCACACGGTCAATCCTGGGGTCATTCAGCGAGCGATCCATCGGTGGGGGGCGTCCATGGTCGAGTTTCATCTGGATCTGGATCGTCATGGAGAGGAGTTTTCCGCTGGACACTGTTGGCTGCCAGATCAAATTAGTAGAGTGATCGAAGAGGTGTCCGAGGGAATAGGTGCTGATGGGAGGGGAGTCAAGGCGCCGGTCTCTACCGAGCAGGATGATCGGGATTGGAGAGCGGACCCGAGTGATGGCTTGAGACCGCTACGGAGAGTCCGTGGTCAATGGGAACCAGAGAAACGTCGAGAGGAAGAGAAGGTCCCCAAAGTTCTGGTGGTGACGGGGGCGAGTCGAGAGTCTGGGTTAGGTCATTTAAGCCGTAGTGCAGTGGCAGCCCGTGCGCTACAGGATCATGCAAAGGCTGGTATCGAGATCATTGCCGTTGGCGAGCGTGTCGACCTCCCCGTGGTGGAGCTGTTACCGATTACTTGGGTGGATGAGCGGGTTGAGTTGGTCGACCTCATTACATCGAAGCGGGGTGACTACAACACCTTGTTGTTTGATCTCAAAGAGGATCAACAGTGGCGAAATCTGATCGACCCCGTTTTGAAAGAGGTTCGAGAGGAGGGTGTGGTGGTCGTCGCCCTGGACGGTTGGGCAGCTCTGGAGCCACTGGTTGATCTCTTCTGGTTTCCCAGTTTCTATCTTCCAGAAGCGATCAAATCTGGAATTCCTGAACAGAAGCGTTACCACGGATGGGACAGTTATCTGTTGCAGCGTTCGATGTTGGGAGAAGTGGATCCAAAGGATCCTCCTCGGGATATACTGGTCTCGTTAGGCGGGAGTGATCTGGATGGTTTGGGAGACGCCCTGCCTCCACTTCTGCAACAGATGCCTGCGGGTACCCGGATTCACTGGGTTCAGGGACCTTATGCGGATCCCCCAACAACTGTTGAGGGTGGAGCGGTCGAATGGCGGGTTTATCGATCCCCCTCGAATCTCGTGGAGATCTACTGTCAATGTGATGTCGCACTGGTCAGTTACGGTGTTACGCTGTTCGAACTGCTTGTTCTTGGAAAGCCTGTGGTCGCACTACGGACCTCAGCAGGACCTGTCGATGCGGAGTGGCGGGCGTTTATCAATGAAGAGGTGGCGGTTACTGCAGAAAATGCAGAATCTGCCGTTGATCAACTGATGCAGCTGATCATGCAACCTCAGTGGATGAGGGGGCTTTCATGCCGTTTTCGTAAGCTGTTTGGAGCAGGCGGGGGAGAACGGTTGGCGTTAGAAGTGGTAGAACGGGTAATGGCTAGGTATGGTTGATGAATTTTGTGTTCGCTATATAGAGACTTTAAAAACAAAGTTGGGCCAGGTCGACCAGGATCTCTTTGCTCAGGTGGTTGCTCAGCTGGATCGCTGTGAGAAAAATGGGGCTACCCTCTACTTGATGGGGAATGGAGGGAGTGCGGCTACCGCCTCTCATATGCAGAATGATCTGGGAGCAGGGCTATTGAGAAGAGATATTCTCAATCTGAACATTGTCTCACTGGTTGATAATGTGGCCGTACTCAGTGCGATGGCCAACGATGTCGGCTATGAGAATATCTTCTACAACCAGGTCAGAAACCGGGTCCAGGCGGATGATTTGCTGATTGCAATCTCATGCAGTGGCAACTCAGAAAATATCATCAAGGCGGTAGCGTATTCAAAGCAGCGCGGTGCAACCATCATTGGGCTTACCGGATTTGATGGGGGCAAGCTCAAGGCGCTCTCCGACATCTGCTGGCATGTTGAATCAGAGGTTGGGGAGTATGGAGTGGTCGAGGATATGCATATGATCTTCAATCATATGCTCTATACCTACTACATTGAAAAGAATGGCCATGAGTGATTGCAGTTGATGACGGAAACAAGGTGGAGAGTATGAGTCAGTATCAGATTGATGACCATAAGTTACACTACCATCCAAAAGAGGTGGCAGCCTTACTGGAGGCGGATGGGGATCTGGATGCGTTGATGAAAATCTATCCGCTCTATGTTGAGGTCTCTCCCATAGGAGCTTGCAACCACCGTTGTTCTTTCTGTGCGGTCGACTATATTGGTTACCCATCACATAACCGGCTGGAGCTGAGTCAGGTTTGTCAGATGCTCGATGAGATGGGAGCTAATGGTGTCAAGAGCATCATGTATGCAGGAGAGGGCGAGCCGCTACTGCACAACAGAATCAATGAGATGGTGGCTCATACCCGGTCGGTAGGGATCGATGTCTCGTTTACTACCAATGCGGTGGCGCTGAACCAACGTTTTATCGAGGAGTCGATACAGCACACTTCGTGGATCAAGGCTTCGGTCAATGCGGGTAGTGCTGAAGGATATGCACGGGTTCATGCTACCAAGACCGAAGAATTTGACAAGGTGATCGAAAATCTCAGTCAGGCGGTGAACTATCGTAATAAGAATGGTCTCTCCTGTACCATCGGAATACAGTCGTTATTACTACCAGAGAATGCCGAGGAGATGGTGGCATTGGGAAAGATTGCACGAGATGAGATTGGTGCTGACTACTTTGTGGTCAAGCCATTTTCTCAGGAGCCGAGTAGTCTCAATACTGCCTATAAAGAGATTGACTACCATTCCGATACGTTACGGAATGTGGGAGAGCAGGTGGAGATGCTGGCGACCGACCATTTTGGTGTAAGCTTTCGCTCAAAGACGATGGATCTCTACCATGAGGCAGGTGGGGAGCGTTACACTACCTGCTATTCCACTCCACTCTTTCTTGCCTATGTGATGTCAGATGGCTCAATTTATGGTTGTAAGGACCATCTGCTCGATCCAAATTTTCTCTACGGTAATCTTAATGAGGCCAGTTTTCAGGAGATATGGCAGAGTGAACGTCGGCGGCAGGGAGTTGACTACGTACTCAACCAGCTCGACGTTAGTACTTGTCGGGTTAATTGTCGCATGGATAAGATTAATCGTTTTCTCTTTGATCTCAAGGAAGATAGAGTTCCTCATGTGAACTTTATCTGATTGAGACTGTGTTTTAACAGAACCTCCGATATGAAATATACCCCCTTCAAAATCTTTCACTATCAGAAAAAGCTCGACTCTCTGCCCCGGTCAGTAGGAGAGATCGAACCGCCGATCCACGTTCGAATCAAACCCACTAACGTCTGCGTGCACGACTGTTGGTACTGCGCCTACCGTGTTGATAATCTGCAGTTGGGGGAAGATATGGTGGTGCGTGATAAGATTCCGGAGGATAAGATGATGGAGATTGTCGAGGATCTCTCTGAGATGGGAGTAAAGGCGGTCACCTTCAGTGGAGGGGGAGATCCCTTCTACTATAAGCCATTGCTTAACACCATCAAGAGGCTAGCTGATGCCTCGATCCACTTCGCCTCATTGACCAATGGGGTGCGACTTAAGGGGGAGCTTGCAGAGTTCTTTGCCCACCATGGTTCCTGGTTGCGCATCTCTATCGATGGGTGGAACGATGCCAGTTATGCCAAGTATCGAGGAGTCAAGGAGGGTGAATATAGCAAGCTGGTTAAAAATCTCCGGGATTTTAAGGGGTATGGAGGGGAGTGCTTTCTTGGTATCAGCATGATCGTAGATCGGGATAATGCCTCTCACGTGTATGATGCCGCGATGCGACTCTACGATGCTGGTGTCGATAGTATCAAGGTCTCTCCTTGTATCGTCAGCAATGATGGTCGTGAGAATAACGACTATCACCGCTCTTTCTTCGAACAGGTTAGAGAGCAGATTGCGCTTTTGCGTGATCAGGTAACCGGTAGTGGACAAAAACTCGAAATATTCGATGCTTATCATGAGTTGGACGAGAAGTTCAATAAGGAGTATAGCTGGTGTCCTTATATCCAGGTTCTACCGATTATCGGTGCCGACCTTAATGTCTACTCTTGTCAGGATAAAGCGTACAATCTCAATAGCGGACTGCTTGGAAGCATCAAGGATAGGCGTTTCTCCGAGTTCTGGTATTCCGATAAAAACCGTTTTTTCTCCATCGATCCAAGCAAGGAGTGCGACCACCACTGTGTTGCCAATAACAAGAACAGGTTGATTTTGGAGTACCTCTCTTCAGAGGATCCACATACCGCCTTTGTTTGACAGGGGGGCGGGAGATGAATGACGGAGAGAGAATAAAAGGGGGGGCGAATGGATAAGCCGTTGGCGGTGGTGACAGGAGGTGCCGGGTTTATAGGCAGTCATATGGTGGATCTGCTGCTTGCAGGAGGCTATCGAGTTCATGTCATCGATAACTTGGTGGGTGGGCATCGCAAGAACCTGGATCATGTGATAGAGAGGGATGATCTGATCTGTTACTGGGAAGATATTCGGCAGTTGGGGGCCGGGCATCCCGCATTCAAGGATGCAAGGTTTGTTTTTCATTTTGCCGGTATTGGTGACATTGTCCCCTCGGTGGAGAATCCGGTTGACTATATGGAGGTCAATGTCCAGGGGAGTGTCGCTGTACTCGAGGCGGCGCGAGCAGCAGCGGTGGAGAAGTTTGTTTATGCCGCCTCCTCCTCCTGCTACGGTATTGCCGAGGCACCCACTGCCGAGCACTTTCCGATTCAGCCCGAGTACCCCTATGCCCTGGCCAAAAATTTGGGCGAGCAGGTGGTGCTACATTGGCATCGGGTTTATGGTATGCCCTGTAATTCGATCCGGATCTTCAACGCATATGGTACTCGGGTACGCACCACTGGGGCGTATGGTGCCGTCTTTGGCGTCTTTTTGCGACAGAAGTTGGCCGGGAAACCTTATACTGTGGTGGGGGATGGTAGCCAGCGCAGAGATTTTGTCTATGTCACTGATGTAGTGCGGGCCTTTCTGGCCGCTGCAGAGAGCGGCTATTCGGGGAGGGTCTGGAATGTGGGGACGGGAGAGCCGCAGAGTATCAACCGGCTGGTAGAGCTGTTGCAGGGTGAGGTGACCTATATTCCCAAACGTCCTGGAGAGCCTGATGTGACCCATGCGGATATCACCACAATTCAGGCTGACCTGGAGTGGGTACCAGAGATCACCTTTGAGGAGGGGGTTGCACACATGGTGGCTGATATAGAACACTGGCGGGATGCGCCACTGTGGGATCCAGAGAGTATCCGGGAGGCAACACGGGCCTGGTTTACCTATCTCTCACCACAAGAGCAAAAATAGCAGGGAGAGTTGGATGGGTCTGGATACCATACAGTATCGGCGTTGGGAAAAGCTGGCACAGGGTCAACTCGATAGTTTCCGTATTGGGCAGAGGCATAATTTGGATGTCTTTCAGCAGGTGGGGTTCCCGGTTCGTGCCGACAGTATCGAATCGATTGGTGCGCTGCTCGATACTATGCAGGAGGGTCGTTTCGATGCCTATATGAAGGATCTCGGTGGACTCTCCGAGTCTGAGCGGGAGCTCTTTGTTGATGCGGCTATCGATCTGCTCCGTTTTCAGCGCACCTATCTTCCCTACCGTGATCCAATCCTGCCGCTGGATGCACTGATTGCCGCCTTCTCGATCTATCTCAAGGTGCGTAGGCTCCACCCCGACTTCTCTTCAGTTCTGGAGTTTGGCCCAGGGTGTGGCTATCTCGCCCTCTTTCTCCAGCGGTTGGAGGGGTTAGAGAACTACACCCAGGTTGAGGCGTGTGAGAGTTTTTTCTTGCTGCAGAACAAAGTGAATCAGTTTCTCTTTGCCGACTCTGCATATGCTCATCTGCCGATTGTGAGTGGATTGGGATATCAGAGCTACTATCCCGATCTTCCCGGGGAGTTCCAAGCTGAGGGGAAACGCCCTCCCGATCGTGTCACCTTTGAGACCCCTCGACAGTGTGAGCAGTATCCATGGTGGAATTTGGAGCAGTTACGCCAACAGGCTGGTCCCTTTGATGTGGTTACCTCCAATGCCAATTTAATGGAATTTTCGACTGCAGCCCTTTATGACTATCTGGCGCTGATCAAGGAAAAGTTGAGTGATGAGGGGATCTTCTTCGTGCAGTGCTTTGGTTATGGGGGGGGGGTGGGGCGTACTATCGAGTCACTCTGGGATGCACTCTACGCCTTTCGGTTGGCACCACTTTTTATCGTCTCGGATCAGACTGTGGACATTTCTCAACTGCTGCAAGAGATCGCCCCTGAAGTGGAGCGTTTGGTGGTAATGCCAGCCGGCTTTACCGCCCGTCAGATTGTCGCTGACCAGCGTCTCCGCGACCGTTTTCGATCGGTGGTACTGGTCGACCGCAACAAGCAGGGTGACCACTGTGGCGTACCCATTATCTCACCAGATGCGCTGGAGGGGACAGCGGCGGATCTGGCGCTGATCGTACACAAGGACCGAGAGATTGTAGAGAGTTATCGCCACCTCTGTCAGGAGGCGGGGATCACGGTGATGGATCTGGAGGGTGGTGCATCCATGCGCTCCTTTGCGGTACCCTATGGCCTCTTCGTCGGTGATCGCCACCCCGACTTCACCGTCTGTTATCGACGTGAGCGATATGAGACCGGGGGAGGGGGGGAGTTGTCGTCTGAGCTGCCTATTACCGAGACCTTCTTTCCCTCAACTACGGGGAGACAGCACTACCGGCGTGAGGATATTGCCCGCCTGTTGTCGGGGCGGATCGCTACTCGAAGTAGATAAAGTCGAAATCCCCTTCGAACCCAGCCAGTTGAGAGAACCAGCGCCACTCCTCAGGGGTGTAGAACGATTCACAGGTGAGCTGCCAGTAGAGCAGGTTGGCCTTCTCCGACTCATTACGGTAGGACTCGACACAGACGAAGCGGTCTCTCTTTCCGACTCGCATCATCTCCTTGAAGGCATCGAATAGTTGATAGTTGTAGAGGTTGTGTAGTGTATTGATGGAGAGTACGAGGTCGAACTCACCCTCTTCGTAGGGAAGTTTGTCTGCGCTGGCGACCTGCAACTGAGGGCGTATCTCGGCTTTGGCATGTTCGATACCGTAGTCAGAGATGTCGATTCCGGCCACCTCAAGGCCGGGTACGGCTTGAGTCAACTCATAGAGCAGAAAGGCTTTTCCACAGCCAACATCGAGCACTCGGTTTCCCGGTTGTAGTCGGTAGTGCTGGGCAATTTTTTGGGCTACCGGAAGCCAGCGCCCATCGTAGTGGTAGCCACCAAAACCATATTTGCGATCCCCGTCCCAGTAGTCGTGCCCCCACTCCTTGGCGCGGCGGGCACACGAGGCTTTATCGTGTTCGGTTACCCGCTGCAGGTAGTCACGGGGGGTACGGGTATGCAATATTGACAAGAAGTCGGTCTCGGACATCGCTCTGCTCCTACACTCTACTGCGAATGGTTGTGATGATCTCGTCGAGCCCTAGCCCCATCTGCTCCAATAGGGTATCTTGCCGACCGTAATCGTTGGCGAAGTGGTCGGGTAGCCCCAGACGTAGTAGTTCCGTGTCACGAATATTATGGTCAAACAGGGTCTCGGCAACCGCGCTACCCAGTCCGCCAATACGGCTATGCTCCTCCAGAGTGACGATCAGTCGTGAACGTTGGGCACTTTTGATGATCACATCTTCATCCAGTGGTTTGATGGTGTGCATATGGATGACGCCACAATCTAGGTCATCCTCACTCTTCAGCTGCTCTGCAGCAGCAAGTGCACGGTTCGTCATGATACCGGTTGTGATAAAGGTGACCTCCCCAGGGGGGTGAATCGAGGTGGCCTTGCCGATGGTGAATTGTTGATCATCGGGAGAGACATTGGGGTCACCGCCCTTGGCCAGACGGATATAGAGTGGTCCGGGATGGTCGACAGAGAGGGGCATGAAGCGGGCCATCTCCTCCTTGTCTACCGGGGCGACGATAGTCATATTGGGTAGGGGGCGGAAGAGTGCCAGATCCTCGGTAGCGAGATGGGTAGGACCGAGGGGGGCGTAGACTACGCCACCACCATTACCAATCAACCGAACTGGCAGATTGTGGAGACAGAGGTCCAAAGCCACCTGTTCGTAACAGCGCCGGGTGAGGAAGGTGGCAATGGTGTTGACGTAGGGGATCATCCCCTCCATCGCCAAACCTGCAGCGAGGCCGATGATATTGGCCTCTGAGACCCCCTCCATAAAGAAACGGTCGGGGATCTCTTCACGCATCTCTTGTAGTACGCCGGCCCCAAGGTCGGAGCCGATAAATACGATGCGAGAGTCTTTACGGGCGAGCTGGTAGATTGCATTGAGACAGGTTCTACGCATCGTACTGCTCCAGTGCCTTGTAGATCGCCTGAATCTCTTCGGGCTTCATGTTCGATTTGTGATGCCAGCTGGCAACCCCCTCGGCAAAGGGAATTCCCTTTCCCTTTACAGTGTGACAGATCACTGCGCTCGGGCGTTGAGTCGAGAGTGGTTGCTGCAATACCCTCAGTAGTGCCTGAGGGTCGTGGCCATCTACCTCTGTTACCTCAAAACCAAAGGCGCTCCACTTATCTGATAGTGGTTCTAGAGGCTGTACTTCCTCATTGCGGCCATAGGATTGCAGCTTGTTATAGTCGACAATGGCGGTGAGGTTGGTGAGATGATGTTTTCCGGCAGAGAGTGCCGCCTCCCAGACGGAACCCTCGTTGATCTCGCCATCACCCATCACGACGAAGGTGCGGTGTGGACGTTGTCGAATTCTGGCTGCCAGTGCCATCCCTACTCCGATTGAAAGGCCGTGGCCCAGTGCACCGGTAGATGCCTCTACCCCTGGTACCTTACCGCGTTCGGGGTGACCACCGAGGAAGGTGCCACTATGGCAGAAGTTACGCAACTCTTCCTGGGGAAAGAAGCTCTTGTCGGCCAGTAGTGCGTAGAGTGCAAGGCAGCCATGTCCTTTCGAGAGAATGAAGCGGTCGCGTTCCTCCCAGTGGGGGTTACTCGGATCATACTGCATTACCTCATCGTAGAGTACCCGGAGAATCTCGATCAAGGAGAGGGAGGATCCGAGGTGGCCGCGGCCACCCCCGTCGAGGGCATCGATCACCAGACGGCGCAGTGCCTTGGAGCGCTCATCCATTGGGGGAGAGGGGGATAGGGGGGAGGTCATGCGGTCTGTTTCCATTCACAGTTTGGGGTGAAGTGGCTCTGGAAGAGTCGGGTTGCCTTGGCCAGTTGGCGTTGACGAATGGTGGGGTGGTCGGGGCTACCGGAAAAGATGCGTCGAGCCCACTGCTCCGGCAGAAACTCGTTTAGCAGAATGGTACACCAGCGCAACACATAGAGCGGAAAGAGCTGTTCCAGACGAGTGGCAAAACCGGGGTCATCAGGTGTAAAGGTGTTGGCCATACGTTTACGAAAAAGCTGTTGCTGGTCAGTAGTCAGGAAAAAACCGGGGTGGATCAGAGTGTCGGCGGTCAGTTTGACTGGATCATCCCAGCCAAAGTAGTCGAAGTCGATAAAGATTACTTTGCCATCTGTCCCAACAAGGGTGTTATGGGGGCCGCAGTCTGCAGGGCTGAGGGTGGCATGGTGGTGGTCAAGAGTAAACTCTGGAATCTGGCGGCGCCAGTGGCTGAAAGCGGGTAGTAGTGCTCTATCGAGTAGCTGTTGTAAATCAGAGTTGAGGGTGGCGACTCCGCTGAGGCGTTGGAGTCGGTGGTCAATCTGTGTCGTCAGATCACCAGAACTGAGGCAGGCCTCCTGCGCAGGTTTTAGAGAACGGGCCGACGGGGTGCGGCTGTAGTGTTTCAATCTGGAAATGAAATCACACAGTAGAGTGATCTCTCTGTTGTTTATCCCGTCTGGCTTGGTACCATCGATCAGTTCGATCATCAACAGATGATGGTCTGGCGCAGAGGCCAGTAATCTGGGGGCCACCTCTTCTCCCTGTTGCTGAAGAAATGTAAGTGCCTTCAATTCACGCTGCAACCGTTGTGAGGCATCACGGCTGTCGCGGTGATACTGCTTGATTACGACCGGAGCGGCACCATCCAGTTCAACCCGATAGGCATTACTGTTATTGCCACCAGAGAGTCGTGAAATGCGAGAGAGGGGACGGCAGGCGATCTCTGCAATCTCCCGTTCGAGTGTGGTTTCTTCCCCCCCCTGCCCTGAGAGTTGGTCGATGATCTCTCTCCAGTGGCGGGTGGTATGCCAGTGGGGGGAGGTGGGGGTAGACGAGGTTGCCGCTGGTTGGTAGTGGATGCGCTGGGTCTGGTGCGGAAAGTCGGGGTGGTCCAATACCGCTTCCAAGTCATCAATGAAGAGGTCGAGTGCCAAGGCTCGGATTTGTGCGATCTTCTCTTCTCGTGTGGGCAGGAAGTAGACTCGCCGTGGTGAGATTGCAAACTGCTCAGGATGGAAGAAGCCCTGTTGTTCCATCCACTCTGTTGCTGCAGTGGGGAGGTGGATCTTGTCTGGATCGAAGTGGCCGTAGGGGGTTTTGTGGCTGACAATATAGATCGTATGGCCCTGCTGTTTACAGTAGTGGAGAAAGGCTCCAGCACCTGGGTTGAGGCTGGCAGCACCCATATAACGCCCATACACCTGTCCCTGCAGGCGCATCCACTCCTGCTCTCCAGTCTTCCCACGTTGTTGTAGCTGTGCCCGAACACGCTCTTTATTACCTCCTAGCGGAGAGTCGATTAGCCCCCAAGAGTATGCCAGCTCTGGAAATATGTGGTCATAGCCTGCGAGGGTGTTGTCGAAATCGATGCCGATCTTCACAGGGGAGCTACTTCAGGATTGCCTTGAGAAAGTTGAGAAGCTGGTGACGCTCGATCGATTTGGTGTGTCCAACGATTCCCACTTTGAGTGCCCCGGCAGCATTACCAACCAGTCCGGCCAGCTCCAGCGGTGCACCGGAGGCGATCAATGAAGAGGAGATGGTGAGAAAGGCATCTCCTGCTCCCATGGTATCGACAACGGACTTGGTGAATGCCGGGATACGGTGGATCATAGAGCAGGCTGCCATGCTCCCCATGGGTGACGATGATATGTTTACAATGCATGGTCTCCGCTAGCTGGGTGAGAACCGTCTCGATTGAGCCGTGCTGATTGCCGGTAGCGAGTCGGGCCTCAGGTGCATCGATACAGACGAAGTCGGCACGGTGGTAGCGGCTGACCAGGTTGAAGCCGTGGTTGGCACCATTGGTCTGGGCGCTGACAGCAAGAAAGCGGGCCTCCTGGGTTAGCCGCTCTATGGTTGATTGTGCAATCAGGCCGTGGCCGAAGTCATTGACCACCACCAGATCGAACTGTGCAGCCCGTGCCGCTACCATCTCATCGAACTGTTGCTGCAGATCAAGTGGTAGTGGAGTATGTTCTATATCATAGACCTCAAACATCTTGCGTAGGTAGGACTTGTCGATGTAGCGTGTCTTACGGGTAGTGGGGGCTCCGGGGCGGTGCAGGGCAGAGAGCTCGATGTTGGAGTTGAGGGCGTGCCGAATCATCTTCTCTTCGGTTCGTAGCTCTCCCAGGCAAGTTAGAACCTCCACCTCCAGACAGAAGTTGGAGAGGTGGTTGGCCGAAGCGAAGACACCACCGGCAAAAAGGTCGCGGTCGATGTAACGGGTGACGATGAGGTTCTCTTTGGATGCCTTGCCCATAGAGTGGACATAGATATATTCATCGAGAATGGCATCGCCGATGATCAGAGCCTTGATCTTTTGTGTTTTGTCGAGATGGTTCTGGAGTGACTCGAAGGGGGTGTGGCTGCGTAGCTCAGCCAAATAAAGGTTAAGCTCCTCGCTATAGTGGTCGTTAAAGTGCTTATTGATAAGGGCTGAAGAGCTATAGACGACATCTTCGGTGAAGATGATCCGGCCGTGGTGAGCTTCGACCGCCTGCTGCTCCAGTTGAATCTTTCCGGTAATGTCATCAGCCGGGTTTTCATACTCGGAGCCTTTGGCGTATATCGTCGGCTGGATGGTGTTCAATATCGGGATGGCATCCGGGGCATGGTTGATGACCACCTTGTCGACAATCTCGAGGGCTGAGAGCATCTCTGCCCGGATTTGGGCAGTAAAATAGGGGCGATCAGGACCTTTGTTTACAAAATCATCATCGGTGATCGAGACGATCAGAAGGTCTCCTTCGCCCTTTGCCGCCGTCAGGTGGCGGATATGTCCGAGGTGGAGGACATCGAATACACCGTGGCAGAGGACGACCACCTCTCCCTCTGCGCGGGCAGTTTTGGAAAAGTGGGCGGCCTCTACAGGGGTGAGCAGCTTGTCGGTGATATTGAAGGGGGCGCAGGGCTTCATGAAGGATCGGTTGTGCTGGTTTGCCCCGTTTCGGGATCATTGTCGGGGGTTGGGGATTATATCGTATAGTTTCGGCGTAAACTTTAGGGGGCCATCCTATCTGTGGTGGTCGTTATTTGCCAGGCGATGGCAGAGAGTGGTTGTAAAAGAGCGGTTGTGGAAAGGTGCGTATGGCTGAAAATGGATACCAGATTGAGTGGTG
>CAYFOQ010000002.1:1218-21280 GCA_964344735.1 uncultured Piscirickettsiaceae bacterium | reverse complement strand
GTCGATCGGGTCTCCACAGCAATACGTGCGAGAAACATGAGTATGGGGCGGGTGACGCAGCAGTTGGAGGCGGCGTTGGCCCAACGACTCGATGTCAAACATGTAGTGCTGACCACCAGCGGTAGTGTTGCCCTCTACATGGCGCTCAAGGGGGCTGGTGTGGGGCCAGGGGATGAGGTGATTGTTCCTGACCGTACCTGGATCGCCACCGCACACGCGGTACAGATGGCTGGGGCGAAAGTGGTGCTTGCCGATGTATTGGAGCAGAAGCCGGATCTCGATGTGGATCGAGTGGAAGCACACATTACTGCCAGAACCCGGGCGATCATGCCGGTGCACCTCAATGGCCGGGCGGTGGATATGGCCCCACTGCAGCGATTGGCAGCAGTGCATGGCATTGATCTGATCGAGGATGCGGCGCAGGGGTTGTTGAGTCGCAACGCTTCAGGGTGGTTGGGTACCCAGTCTCTGGCGGGCTGCTTCTCGCTCTCGATTGCCAAGCTGATCTCCACCGCACAAGGTGGTTTTGTCGTTACTGACGATAGTGAGCTGCATCAGTCGCTGTTGCGTATCCGTACGCATGGAGTGGAGGACTTTGTCGATACCACCTACCATGGCTGGGGGTTTAACTTTCGCTTTACCGATATACTGGCCTCAATTGGTCTGAATCAGCTGGATAAGGTTGATGAGACCATCTCCAGAGTGGTGGAGATCTATCGACACTACCACAATGGGCTTCGTGGACTGGAACGGGTACAGTTGATCGAATCTCTCCCGGAGAGTGGTGAGGTACCAATCTATATCGAGGCGATGTCTCTAGAACGGGATACACTGATCCGATTTTTACAGGAGCGCGGGATACAGGTGAGGCCATTCTATCCCAGTCTCTCTATGGCAGAGCATATTGGTGGGCAGCACCCGTTTCTCCACTCACAGCGGTTTGCCATGCAGGGTTTTTTTCTTCCCTCCGGCCCGGGGCAGAGTGATGAGGATATCTTTCGAGTGGTCGAGGCGATTCGGGCGTTTGAACGCACATGACCAAAATCAACAGTTAGTTGAGGATGTTATGAAGAGTGCATTGGTGATTGGTGGTGGTTTTGCGGGGTGTGCGATGGCGCATCAATTGGCCCTCAAAGGGGGGTGGAAGGTGACTCTGGTAGAGGCGCAGTCAGAACTGGGGGCGGGGGTTCGTACCCATTGCTATGGTGGCCACCCTTACACGTTCGGTCCGCGCCACTTCATGACAGATGACCGTGCACTCTACGAGTACTTGAATCGCTACGTTCCATTACGACGGTTGAGTCATGAATTTCTCACCTATATCGAGCGAGACAATGATTTTTACAGCTTTCCAATCCACCGTGATGATATTGAAAGAATGCCGGATCGTGACCAGATCCTCTCCGAGCTCGATGCAATAGCGGGGGCACAGCAGGCGAAGAACCTGGAAGAGTACTGGTTGCGCTCTGTAGGAGAGACGCTCTATAGTAAATTCATTAACGATTACAACAAGAAGATGTGGATGATCGAGAGTAACACTGTACTCGATACCTTCGAGTGGTCGCAGAAGGTCTCATTGACCAATGATCGGCAGAAGGCGGCGGGCAAGAGTGAGCTCCCGAGCTCCCCTATCAAAGAGGGGGAGAAGAGCGCCTACGAAGATCTATACTCCTGTTATCCGGTTGCCGAAAATGGCTATAACGACTACTTCGATATCGCGACAGCCGAGGCCGAGGTACTGCTCTCTACCACCATTTCGGCGTATGATATTCCACACCGTAAGGTGATGATCGAGGGTGAGCATAGAGAATTCGATGTCATCATCAATACCATCTCCCCCGATATCCTCTTCGACTACTGTCATGGCGAGTTACCCTATATCGGACGTGATTTCATGAAGATTGTCCTCCCTGTGGAGCACTGTTTTCCCGATAATGTCTTTTTTCTCTACTACGCCAATCAGGAGCCCTTCACTCGCATGGTGGAGTACAAGAAGCTGACCAACCACAAATCGAAAACGACACTGCTGGGGTTGGAGATTCCGTCGATGAATGGCAAACACTATCCACTACCGATCATGGCCGAAATCGAGAAGGCCAACCGCTATTTCGAGATGATGCCCGATTCGGTCTACTCGATCGGTCGGGCTGGAAGCTATGATTACAATATCCATATTCCACTCTGCATTGAACAGGCAATGCGTGTTGCTGCAGAGCTATGATTGTCTCTCTCCTGTCAAGGGTCTCTGAGGTTGTTTGACTGAATGAATACCATTTTTGCACAACTCCCGCGCCCGTTTCCCGATCCTGAACTCTACTCGTCGGTACTCGACGAGGGCTTTCGTCTCTTTCCACAGCGTCGTGAAAACTATGAGCGTTTTCAGCAGGCACAGCGTGGAGAGGAGCTCGACTATCTTCCTGTCAAACTTGATGTGGAGAATGTAAGCCGCTGCAACTACAAGTGCACCATGTGTATCGTCAGCGACTGGGAGAGGGGGCAGCGTGCCGCGGATATGGAGCTGGAGGACTACAAGCGTCTGCTGGATGAGCAAATCGGTCTGGTAGAGATCAAGATTCAAGGGGTAGGAGAGCCTCTGATGGGGAAGAGTTACTTTGAGATGATCGACTACGCTCGTAGCCGGGGGATCTGGGTGCGGGCCATTACCAATGGTTCTCTGCTCCACCTCCATGACAACTACAAGCGGGTGATTGACTCCGATGTCTGTGAGTTGCACCTCTCGATCGATGGTGCCACAGCGGAGGTCTATGAGGGGATTCGGCGCGGGGGACGCTTCTCCCAGGTAGAGAAGAACTGCGTCATGCTCAACCGTTATGCCCGAGAGGTGGGGCGGCTGCGTACCCGGATGTGGACGGTGGTACAGCGCGCCAATTTTTATCAGCTGCGGGAGATGGTTCAATTGGCAGCA
Source organism: uncultured Piscirickettsiaceae bacterium (assembly GCA_964344735.1). Taxonomy (GTDB): domain Bacteria; phylum Pseudomonadota; class Gammaproteobacteria; genus Thiopontia. Next base: position 18,354 of record CAYFOQ010000002.1, on the reverse strand, counting down.
CGCTGGGGGTTTGACCGTATCACCTTTAGTCTCGATCTGGAAGATTGGGGGGTTGAAAGTTGGAAGGAACGTAATCGTCAATCTGACATGAAAGATTCGCTTGATCTAGAGTATACCGAGGAGCTGGTGGAACTGGGGCGGCAGATCGGAGTGCAGGTGACCTTTTGGGCTACCTACGAGAAGTTTCTGCGTGGTGACCCCGAACGGATGTGCCACTGGCCCTTCGAACGTCTGCTGGTCTCTTCAGATATGCGTGTCGTTCCCTGTTGTATGGTCAGTCAGCCGGAGATCGTCGATATGGGGGATGCCAGAACACTCTCTCAGGTCTGGAACAGTAGTACCTACCGTCAACTACGGCGGTCCCATATCAGTGGTGATCTTCCTGCCTACTGCATCAACTGTTACCAAGCCGAGGGAGAGATGAATGGGTAATAGCCGTTCCCCGATTCCGGTCTGTTTTGCTGATCTGACCCATACCGGACAGCTGGTTGCTGCCAATACCTTCCCGTTGGGGATATCGATGGTAGCCGCCTATGCACAACAGCAGCTGGGAGATGAGATCACATTGGAGATCTTCAAGTATCCCGATGATTTTAATGGTTATCTCAAAGAGAACCGACCACGTATCGCCTGTTTTTCCAACTACTCCTGGAACTTGCGGCTGGGCTATGCCTATGCTGAACGAATCAAGCAGGAGTTTCCAGATACGGTTATCATCTTTGGGGGGCCCAACTTCTCTGATGAGGATGAGGTTCAGCAGGAATTTCTCGAGCGCTACCCGGCAATAAATTGCTACATTGAGTTCGAGGGGGAAGTTGCCTTTGTCGAGCTTTTTCGCAAGTTGCAAGAGGTTGACTGTGACTGGCAGCAGTTTCTCTCTCGTGGTCTCAGCTCACCCAGCCTGCGTTACCTCGATCTGAACGGTCGGCTGGTCAAACATGAGCTGGCTGCCAAGGTTGATCTGGAGCAGTTGCCATCGCCCTACCATCTGGGGTTGATGGACAAATTCTTCGATGAGACTCTCATTCCGATGATGCAGACTGCTCGTGGCTGCCCCTACAAGTGTACCTTCTGCTGGGAGGGAGGAGACTACTTTCGCAAAGTAAAGCGGTTTCCAGAGGGGCGTATCCGGGAGGAGCTCTACTATATTGCCGGGCGGGTGAAGGCTCCCGATCTCTGTATTGTCGATGCCAACTTCGGCATGTTCAAGCAGGACCTCGACACTACGCGGGAACTGGTCAAGGTACAGCAGCGTTACGGATGGCCCAAGACCATCCTCACGGCCACTGCCAAGAACCAGAAAGAGCGTACCATCGAGATTGTCGAGATGTTGGGTAATACCCTCCCACCAACGGCTGCAGTACAGTCTACCGATGATGAGGTGCTGCAACTGATCAAGCGCAAGAATGTCTCACATGACGCACTGGTGGCGTTAGCCAAGAGTGTGGAGAAGGTGGGCGGTCAGAGTGAGGCGGAGTTGATCCTATGTATCGAGGGGGATACCCGGGAGCGCCACTTTCAGACCATCTTTGACATGCTGGATGCCGATATGACCTTCATTCGTATGTACCAGTTCATGATGATCCCAGGGACATTTTCCTCCCGTAGAGAGACCCGTCAGCGTCACAGCATGGTGACTCGTTATCGGGTGCTGCCGCGCTGTTTTGGCAGTTACCACTACAAGGAGAGCCGCTTTCCGGTGGCTGAGATCGAGGAGATCTGTATCGCCAACGAGACCATGTCCTATGGTGACTATCAGGCCTGTCGAGATATGCATCTGACGGTGGAGATCTTTAATAATGACGCGATTTTTTCCGATCTGATCCAGCTCTTGCGCCACTTCGGGGTAAAGCGTTCCCTCTTTATTCAGCGTATCCACGCCCAGGTTTTGGCAGATCCAGTGTTGGGGGAACTCTATCGAAACTATCGTGAAGAAGAGAAGCGCAATCTGCGCGATGATGCTGATGCGCTGGCACTGTTTACTGAAGAGGATGGAGTGATTCAGCAGTATATCGATCAGGTGTATGGCACCAACGAACTCTACAAGTACCGTGTGATATCGGTCTTTGAGCGGATCGAACTGATTCATGAGATCGCCTACAAGGTGGCGCGCGAGATCATTGCCGAGATGGGTTGTTATGGGGAGCGGGTAGAGCAGTACCTCCAAGAGCTGCAACAGATCAGTTTGATGAGAAAGCAGGATCCACTGGAGGCCGATCGTCCGCAGCTGGCCACTTTTCACTACGACTTCAAATGGCTGGCCGATCGCTACTTCATTGGTGATTTCGAGGCGGGGTACCGTCCAGAGGGGATTGAGCTCGAGGTCTGTCACACCGCAGACCAAGCGACTCTGATCGATAGTTATGTCAAGCAGTACGGCAAGGACATCATCGGTCTGAGCCGGGTAGTGTTGCGGGCCAATATGAATCGTCTCTACCGCAGTGTTCACTATGCCACCTCTGTTGAGCAGGAGCGGGCAGCGTGAAGCATGTTTTCTATTCGCACAGGGAAGAGTGTCGACTCTGTGGCTCAGTTGATCTTGAGTGTGTAGTTCCACTCGAACCGATTCCTGTTTTAAGCCCCAACCTTGGAACGCATCAGGAGTTGGAACAGGTGAAAGTTCCTGTTGACCTCTATCGCTGCCGGGAGTGTGGGGCGATCCAGCTGCTCGACCAGATTCTTCCGGAAATTCAGTATGGTGATTTCCGTTATCGCACCGCGATCTCATTGGGTCTACCACACCACTTCGAGCAGTTGGCGGCAACGTTATTGGAGCGATATGGTGAGCGATCAGAGCGGTTTGTTCTAGAGATCGGTAGTAATGATGGCACTCTGTTAAGAGCATTTCAGCAATATCCGGGGTGTCGGGTTCTGGGGGTCGATCCATCGCAACCGGTGAGTGCAGTGGCTCGTGAACGTGGTGTACCCACACTGACCGGCTTTTTTGACAGTGGTCTGGCAGATGAGATTGTCCAGCAGCATGGGCGGGCCGATTTCGTGGTCTGCAACAACACCTTCGCTAATATCGATGCACTGGATGACTTTATTGCAGGGGTGCGCGCTGTGTTGTCTGCGACTGGAGTCTTTGTTATCGAGACGGCACACGGTCTCTCGGTGATTAACAATGTGCAGATTGATACGGTCTACCATGAACACCTCTCCTACTTTCTGGTCTCTTCACTGGATCTTTGGTTCACCACAATGCAGATGGAGTTGGTGGAGGTGGAGTCACTGGAGACCAAGGGGGGATCGATCCGGTTGGTGGTACAGCATCAGGGTGGTCCCCTTTTACGTTCGGGTAGTGTCGAACGAGTAGTTGCAGCAGAGCGTGCGGCAGGGCTCTTTGACAGAGCCCCCTATCTACGCTTCTCCGAAGTGGTAGCGGCGGCACGTCGGGATTTGGTTGCAGAGATTGGGCAGGTAGTGAAGCATGGTGGTACTGTCGCAGGATACGGTGCTTCTGTTGGGACGATGACTCTGCTCTATCAGCTTGGGGTTGCCGACACCATCCAATTTATCGTGGATGACGCTCCGTTGGCTGAGGCGTTGATGCTTCCGGATCGACAGATTCCAATATTTGATCGGGAGAAACTGCTGGACTCTCCACCAGCGCTGGTCGTGATTTTTGCATTTCGCTATGCCGATCCGATTATCGAGGCCAATCGCCAATATCTTCGGCAGGGGGGGCGCTTTATTGTCCCAATTCCTACAGTACGGGTGATGGATGGCAACTAGTGGGGTCAAGCGGCTGGGGCATATCTGTCTGGGGACACCGCAACTCGAGCAGATGATCCTATTCTATCAGCACAGTTGTGGCTGCCATGTGGTGCACCGTTTTCTCAATGAGGATAACGACTGTTACGGAGTAATGTTGCGAGTCGCCGATAGTGCCACCTTCCTTGAACTTTTTCTCGATGAAAGGGGGAGCACCGGTGACTCGGCCCTCTTTCGCCACCTCAGCTTTCAGGTTGAAGAGATCGACCAGCAGCGTCGACTGATTGAAGAGGGGGGGGCGCAGGTTACGGTTGTACGTGGCAGAACCGACCAGATTCTCCAGTTTTGGTGCCGGGATCCCGATGGTAACCAGGTAGAATTTACTCAGTTTGATGAGCAGGCGGTCTATGGAGAGCGTGAGTATGGTTGAACACTGTCCGATTTGTGGAGAGCATCAGGCGGTAGTGGTCTGGCAGTTGTCGCAGACACCGTTGATGGAGTTGATCGAGGTTGGGATAGCGCCGCAGCCAGAGATGTTTGTGCCGTTACAGATTGTTCAGTGTGGAGGGTGTGACCATATCTATAATCGCGCCTACGATCCACAGAGCTGGCGTTCTACCTATCAGAGCCGCCCTTTTCCCTGTAATCCCGTTCACATCTCGATGTTGGAGTATCTCGATGGGGTGATCGAATGGGTGGGGCTGGAGCACATCTCCGGCAAGCGGGTGGCGGATGTCGGGGCAGGGAGTGGGGCGTTGTCACGCCGGCTCTCGCTCTATGCTGCAGAGGTTTATAGTTATGAACCCAACGTTCAACTTACGCCGGGACACCTGCCGGAGCCAAATATCCATTTGATCACAGGCCCATTTGGCACAGCAGCCTCTCCGAATCCGGTCGACTTCGTGGTCTGTCGACAGGTGTTGGAGCATGTGGCCGATCCACTGGAGATGTTGTTTGGTATCCGCGATATGCTGGTGGATGAGGGGGTATTCTATCTGGAGGTTCCGGCTCTGGAGTACATCGTCGACCATGCGACCTTCTTTGAACTCCATAATGAGCATGTACAGTATTTTTCTCGTGACCATCTGCTGGCACTGGCCGAACGGGCTGGTTTCGAGTTGATACGGGAGCTTGATGTAAAGGGTGGACATGATCGGGGAGTGTTGTTGCGGGCGGCCCGTAAAGCTACCGCGCAGCAGTTCTTAGTAGGGCTGGAACAACGCACATCACAGATTGATGTCAACCGGTTTGCCGAGCAGTTGCAGCAGTCGTGCCAGGCCATCGATCAACAGATCGCGATGATCGATGGCACTATCGCCCTTTATGGGGCGATGTCGCAAGGGAGCGCACTCCTCAACAGTATCACCTATAGTGACAAGCTTACGGTGGTGTTTGACGATAATGAGGATCATCAGGGGTTGGCACTCTTCTCACCTCAAGCCGTGTTGCCGGTACAGCTACCGCAGTGGATGGAGCAACATGGGGAGCCAGATGCGATTCTAATCGCAGCCTATATTCACCGTGAGGCGATTGCTGGGCGGTTGCGCGCAATAGGTTACGGCGGGACAGTGATTCCGTTGGTAGGGCGTATCGATTGAAGATCTATACCCAACTGTCGGAGTTACCGGAGTCGATAGCGGTTGCTCTCTATGGTGCTGGAGAGGTGGGGGTCGCTTTCCTGCGGTTATTGCGACAGCAGCGTCCCGATATTGAGGTGGTCTGTTTTATTGACAGTTATAAAACCGGAGTAGTCGATAGGGTTGAGGTGATCTCCCCTGAGGAGTGCGGTCGTCACCGTTTCGATGAGGTGATCATTACCTCGTTTGCCTTTTATGAGCAGATCACTACGTTGCTTGATCGGCTGGAGATCAGCCCCTATGCCACAATCAGTCCAACTTTTGACAGCCAGGCTGAGAGTCCAACGATACTCTATGCCTTCTACGACCGTGCCGTCTCACCCGATGGTTTTGATATTGTCGGTTTTCTGGTTCTGGTGGAGGCCGAACGGATACGCCGAGGGTTGGATGTGGTCCACCTAGTAGTGGTACCCGCATCTGAGGATGCAGTGCTGCGGTCAGGGTGTCTGGATAGAGAGGAACAGCGTCGGGATCATGAATCCTCTTGTTGGTATGAGCAGAATATCTTGATCCCCTGTTGCTGGATGCTCCCCTCCTGTAGTGGTGTTACCCGCTCCTCTTCCCGTGAGGAGTCGCGGCTCATATTGCGCTACCTGGCAACGGATTATTTCCCTTCTGGGTATACGGTTGATCGTCCGGTACCCTATTACTCTTGGAACCGGGTGGTCGATATTGTTGGGAGTAGGGATTTCACTCTACCGTTGCGGGCTACTGCAAAGGGGTTGGAATATGTCGGGCGCTGGCTCGATGCTCGTGTTATGGGTAAAAAAGAGGTAACGATTACGGTACGGGAGTCGATATATCATCAAGATCGTAACAGTCGACTTGATGCCTGGATTGCCTTTGCCGACAGAATTCGTGCAGAGGGGTATTTTCCCTTGTGGGTGCGTGATACCGAGGTTTCGATGGATCTGGTGCCACGGGAGTTAAGTTCTGAGTCGCTGTTTCTGGAAGTTCCATGGAACCTGGAGTTGAGAATGGCACTCTATGAACTGGCCTATCTGAATATGTTTACTGGTAGTGGTCCGTCCGTGATGGCCAACTATAATCGGCGGGTGTGTCTGGTTCGGTTTGAGTTGACCCGCAGTGACCACTTTGACTGTTCTGCCGAACATATGGCGGAGGAGGGTGTGCCCGAGGGGAGTCCACTTCCTGGTTCCTCTGATCTCCAGCGTACCGTCTGGGCCGAGGAGGAGGAGGGACGAATCTACAGCGAATTTACCTCGATGGTAGGGCTGGTGGAAGAGCGGACGTTCGTTGGAGGGTAGGGCACCTCTTTGTTCGTTATGGATACCGTGCATTCACCGATCCGAGTCATTCACTCCTGTGCTTCGAAGTCGGGCTACTACTACCTGCTGGAGGTTGTCGAGAGGCTACTATTGAGCCATTTGGGGTTCTCCGCAGATTATAAGCTACTGGCGGCTGATTCCTATTTACAGACCGGCTCCGACACCATCCAGCTCTACAGTGACTCTTTTCTTTCTGATTTGGACCAACGACAGCTACTGGCCGATATCGACCGGTCTATATCTCATCTACTGATATGGGTTCACGATAGCCCTGCAGTGATTGATGTGGCGATCTCCCCGGCAGTCAAGAGGCTCTATCTGGTACGGGACGGTCGGGCTGCAGTCAATGCACTGTTACACGCATCCGTCCACACTGCAATTACTGCTTTGCATCCGGAATATAAATACCACCAGATCGAAGAAGCTTATAATGATCTCGCCTTGTTTGCACTCTATGTACAGCGCTGGAGTGATCACGTTCGGGCCTACTATGCCCGTAGTGAGCCATACTTGATGGTGCGGCTAGAGGATATCACCACCCATCAGGGGATTGACGGTAGACCAGTTGAGGAGATTGCTCGGGTGACCGACTATTTGGGGCTGGGCGATGTCACAGCGGAAGATATTGCTGATATTGTCGAGGTGTTACAGTACGAAAAGTTGCAGCGCATGGATGGATATCAGTATCGTTCGGGGGACCCTCAGGATTGGAGACGTTACTTTGGTAGTGACCATATTGCGCTCTTCAAGCGCATTACCGAGGGGTTGTTGATAGAGCTTGGATATGAACAGGATGAGAGTTGGTGAAAGTGGAGCATATGGAAAATAAGATACTGGTTACCCTGGGGCCCTCCTCTCTGGAGCAGTCTTGTGTGGAGAGGCTGACACAAGAGGGGGTTCACCTCTTTCGTATTAACCTCTCCCATACCCGGGTCGACAGGGTGGAGGAGGTCGTCCGTAATCTGCAGTGCTGGACGGATGTTCCAGTCTGTCTCGACAGTGAGGGGGCGCAGATCAGGAATCAGGACATGGTGGATGAGCGGGTCGGCTTTGAGCTCGATAGTGAGGTGACGATTCACCCTCATCGGGTGGTGGGAGATAGCCATAACCTCTCTTTTACTCCAGATAGTGTCTATGGACAATTGCGTGAAGGGGATCGGATTCGGGTTGACTTCAACTCGGTCGCTCTGCAGGTGGAGCGGGTTGGCCCGGATGGGGTGAAGGCCAGAGTGGTTAGTGGTGGTCATGTCGGCAGCAACAAGGCAGCCGACCTCGACCGTCAGCTGGAGCTGCCAGCGGTCACCCCCAAAGATCGAGAGGCCTTTACTATCGGTCTGGAGCTGGGGGTAAAGAATTTTTCTCTCTCCTTTACCAATAGTGCTCGTGATGTGGCACAGGTGCGGGAGATTATCGGTGAAGATTCCAATCTGATCTCAAAAATCGAGAGTATCGATGGGGTGCGCAATCTTGAGGAGATTCTTCCGGTGGTAGACCAGATTCTGATCGATCGGGGAGATCTCTCCAGAGAGGTTCCGATCGAGAAGATCCCCTTTCTCCAACGCAGAATCATCGCCTTTTCCCGCTCCCGTTGTGTTCCTGTTTTTGTCGCTACCAATCTGCTGGAGTCGATGGTGATCACTCGGCAACCCACCCGGGCTGAAGTAAATGATGTGGTTAGTACCCTGATGATGGGGGCCAATGGTTTGGTACTGGCCGCCGAGACTGCCATCGGTGTCTATCCGCTGGAGTCTGTACAGATGGTTAATGCATTGATCCACCAATGCCGGTGCTGGAGCCCGGAGTCCAGCTTTTCCGATATTCTGGAAAGCCGATAGCATGATCCGGCGGGCAACGGTGGTCTGGTGTACAGGGATGTCCGGTGCAGGGAAGTCTACCTTGGCACAGCATGCACAGGAGTGGGCCGAGGATCGAGGTGCTGCTGTACTGCTACTCGACGGTGATGTGATACGAAACAATTACTCACTTCCACTTGGATATGGCCGAGAGGATGTGGAGAAGAATAATCTCAATGTGGCGGCGATCTGTGAGGCTGAGCGGCACCGTTATGACCTAATTCTGGTGCCGGTCATCAGCCCAATCGATGCAGTACGGAAACAGGTACGGGCACAGCTCTCCCCAAACTATCATCTGATCTTCTGTGACGCCACAATCGAGGCACTACGTGCGAGAGATCCCAAAGGGCTCTATCAACAGGCGGACCGTGGTGAGATCGTGGATCTGATCGGCTACTGCATGAATAACCCCTATGACAGGCCGACAGATTGCGAGTTACGGATCGATACCTCCGATTCGGCTAGTTTTGATGGCGAAAGAAGGCGCTTTTTGAACTATCTGCAGGAGCAGTTGGAGTGTTTTGGTGGTACAGTATGATAGAGGTTGTGCCGCGATATCATGAGGTTATTCACTGTCTGGTCTGTGGATCGACCGTGTTCGATCCGGTCTATCGGCGTAATGGATACACCCTGAGCACATCGACCCATCGGCTCTCTTTTGATCTTTCCTATCAACATTGTAGCGGATGTGGTCTAGTCTTTATGGCACCACAGTTGTCACAGCAGAGCATCGACCAGTATCTGCTCCACATCGCTTTTACCACAATGGAGCAGAGGCCCTCGTTGCGACAGTGTGGTCAGCAGTTGCGCCCAGTGGAGCTGGAGACGGTGCGGCAGCATCTCGAACCAGGAGCAGATGTACTGGAGGTGGGGAGCGGAGATGGAAAGGTACTCTATTATCTCCAGGAAGTGTTGGGGTACCGAGTCTGTGGTATAGATCTCTCCGAGACTTATGTGGAGTACACTCGAAATGCGCTCGGCCTTGATACCCGGATGGAGTCACTGGAGTCATTTGAGGGGCGTAGAGAGGGGTATGATCTGATCCTCTCCAAACATACGTTTGAGCATCTCGCCGATCCTGTCTCAGGGATGCGCAAGGTGAGGGAGATGCTCAAACCCGGCGGGCTCTTCATTCTGGTGGTGCCGTCACTCTATTCTGCCCTTTATACTCTGCGGGATATGTTCTCTGCTCACAACTTCCTGTTTACTTCTTACCCGATGCGAAGGGTTCTGGCCGAGGTAGGGTTTGAGGTGATAAGCAGTGACGAAGGGGAGGAGTTGTCCTATATTTTGCGCCGGGGGGAGCCGGTGGTGTACCATGGGAAGGCAGCTCCGGGAGAGGTGGCCCGATTTCTCGACCATGCGTTAAACCACTATGAGCGACGTGTTGGCAGTGCGATTCTTCGGTTGAACGAGGCGCTGCGGCAGTGGCGTGCATCGGCTGCGCGGCTGGTGATTTTCGGTGCGGGAGAGCATACAGCAACCCTGCTGGAGCAGTTCGATTTCAGTGGTTGTGATTTGCGGTTTATTGTCGACTCCAATCACCATCTGCGTAACAGTGAACATTACGGTTATCGGGTGGTACACCCCGATGATCTGGCTGGAGAGGAGTTTGACCGGGTGGTGATCTCCTCCCATGAGTATCAGGAGGAGATAGCCACCCAGCTAACAGAGCTGGGGTATGGAGAGAAGATCTACCGTATCTATCGTCAGGCCGACCTTGCCACACCACTTCCTACATGACTTTGAAGATTGGAGCGTGAGATGAATAGATCCGATGCCTTGAGCCCCTTCAAAATCGTCCACCATGACATCCACCGGCCCTATCCGATCCATATCGAGATCGACCCCACCGCCTTTTGTAACCATGACTGTGTGCGTTGCTCCTATACTCAGGAGATCGATGGTACCCGAATCAGTACGATCTACCAACAGGGGGATCGTCTGACACTGGAACGTTTCACCACACTGGTTAAGGAGTTCAACCGGCTTGGAATCAAGGCGATTACCTTCTCTGGGGGAGGCGAACCGTTGAGTCACCCCCAGATCAATGCCATGATTGAGGAGATCCATGAGGCTGGAATCGAGCTTGGGGTAATTACTAATCTCTCTCTACGGATTGATGTGCCACTACTTGCAAGGGCGGTCTGGGTTCGGGCGAGCCTCGATGCCGGATCGGCCGATAGCTACACTCGACTGCACCGGCCGCCTGATGGGCCACGGGCGTTTCATAAGGTGCTGGATAATATCGAGCAGCTGAAGCAGGCTAATCCTGCGCTTGATATGGGGGTGAATTTTATCGTCCAGCCGGAGAACTACCAAGAGATCTTTCAGGCTGCCCGGTTGGTGCAGGAGCGTGGTGCCTCCTATATCCGTTATGTTCCGGCAATCACTACCGAGAAAATCGATTACCTGGCACTGTGGTCAGAGATCGATGCACAGCAGCGGCAGGCACAGGCGCTTGCAGATGGGGAGTTTCAGGTATTCACCATCAAAGAGCGTTTCGAGGTGATCGACAACCGGGAGAAAAACTACAGTTTCTGCTACAAGCAGCAGATCCACCCGCTGCTGGGGGCCGATGGGATGATCTACCCCTGCTGTTTACTGAAATACTATCCTCAACATGCGCTTGGATCTGTTTTGGAACAGAGCTTCGAAGAGGTGTGGTGTGGTCAACAGCGAGCCCGGTGGTTGGAGCAGCTCGATGTGAGGGCGTGTCCATCCTGTTGGTTCGATAAGACCAATGAGTTTATCGAGTATATGCTGACCGAGCAGCCTAGGCATGTGAACTTCGTCTGATGAAGGCTCTCATTCTGGCTGCAGGGCGCGGCAAACGGATCAACTCGATTACCCAGCATATCAACAAGTGTATGGTTCCGGTCAATGGTCTCCCGCTGTTGCAGCATCACCTGGAGCAGGCTGCGGCACTTCATGTTTCGGCTATCGTAGTAGTGGTGGGGTACCTGGGAGATACGATCGCTGAACATTTCGGGGCCTCATTTCGTGGAATACCAGTTCACTATGTGATGCAACCGCAACAGCTCGGACTGGTTCATGCGATGGAGTGTGCGGTTGACCACCTCGATGAAGATTTTATCTTGATGCTGGGGGATGAGTACTTCATCGAACCCAGACATGGTGAGATGGTCGAACTGTTTCAGCGTAGTGGGGCCTTTGCCGTGTGTGGGGTGGTGGAGGAGCATGATGTTGACTCTATTCGTAAGACCTATGCCGTGATTGAAGATGAGGAGCACCGGATTCATCGGTTGATTGAGAAGCCGCGCAAGCCGTTTACTGCGATCAAGGGGACTGGCTGTTGCCTCTTCAGGCGGGAGATCATGGCCTATGTGCAGTACACCGCTATCCACTACCTGCGCCAGGAGAGAGAGTTGCCCGGGTTGATTCAGGAGGCGGTGGATGATGGGGAGGTGGTCTATTCGTGTCTCTGTTGTAGTGGATACCTCAATGTAAACCGGGATGAAGATATTGCGGAGTTTACCGATGCATACAGATTGGCCATTGGTTAGTGTCGTTATTCTTTCGTTCAACCGTCTCAAAGATCTCCGAGAGACGGTCGAATATTGTCGTGGCTACAGTTATCCAAACCTGGAGTTTGTGGTGGTCGACAACGGCTCCCATGATGGTTCTGCCAGTTACATTGCCGATCTGGGGGGCCCGTTTCGGCCCATTCTACTGTCCCACAACAGTGGTAGTGCAGAGGGACACTCGGTTGGTATGCGGGCGGCGCAGGGGAAGTACATCATTACTATCGATGATGATGCCTTCGTCGAAGAGATAGCTATCTTCCAAATGGTGAAGCTCTTCGAGCAATTTGACCAACTCGCCGTGGTATCGTTCAACTGTCTCAACTACTATCAGGAGTATGATCCTGAAACGGTAAAGAGTGCTCCACAGCACGTTACCATTACCGAGGTGGAGCAGAGCTGTTTTCTCTTTACCGAATCGGCTGCAGGATTTCGCAAGGCGGTGTTAGAGGAGATCGGTTATCACCAGCCGGAATACTTTTACGGGGGGGAGGATACCGAGATGAGCCTGCGGATACTGGCGCATGGTCATAAAATACTCAATGCCAGTAGTCTCATCGCCTACCACAAGATAACTAGCACCAGCAGAAATAGTCGAATGCTGCTATATAACTCAGTCCGGAATACTCTCTGGTTGATCATACAGTACTACCCGAAAGAGAGACTCTGGTCGGCACTCTGGCGCTACCACTGGTATCTGGCAGAGGCGGTGGTGGCGAGTGGCAGGTTCTATTATCTACGCGCCTGGGTCGATGCAGTTATACGGCTGGTGCCGATGTCACATCGTCGTATTGAGGTGCCAGCGGCACTCTTTTCGCATCTCTTTTTTCCGTTGCGGGCGGTTTTTTTGTAGGGATGCGTACTCTGTTGCTGAAAAACTGTTCAATGGTCTATCTATCCTATCTGCTGGACCATATCGCTCGTAGTGATTCGAGTCCCTACGTCACGGTGCTGGCCCATCACCATGCTGTGGATAATGTGCATACCCTTGAACATGTCGACGATGTGGTTTCTTTCTGCGGCCAAGGGTTGCTAGATTATGGCGATATGGAAGAGGAAGTACGGGGAGGGTTGTCACAGGCCGGGGTCGACCAGGTTTGCTTTTTCATGGATCCGGATCAGCAGGGTGGTTTTGACAATCTATTGGATATCGCCAGCAGGGTGGTAAAGCCTGGTGGTGCCATCATTGGGGTCACTCTGCAGGGGGAAGAAGTTTACTTCTCTCCTCCACAGATACGCAGGATGCGGTTGCGTCGTTGGATAACCAACAGCGGCGCACTACTGCTCTTGTCGTTGTTGGCTCTTCTGTTGCCACCACTGTTGTTGTTCTCCTGGCTGCTTCATAGCCGCTCATGACGGTATCACTATTGAGGAATGATGGATGAAACTGACCGACTATGTCGCCCAATTCTTTGTTGAGCGTGGTGTCAGCCACGCCTATATGTTTACCGGTGGAGCAGTAGCACATCTGATCGATTCGTGCTGGCGTGCACATGAGAGCAATCCTGCGGTGCTGCGGCCGGTCTGTGTAATGCATGAACAGGCTGGGGCCATGGCAATCGATGCACAGGCTAGAGTGACTGGAGAGCCTGGGGTGATGATGGCGACCAGCGGTCCTGGTGCAACCAATCTGTTGACCGGGATCGCATGCTCCTTTTATGACTCCATTCCAGGAATTTACATCACTGGACAGGTTCGTACCTGGGAACTGAAAGGAGAGAGCCGGCAGCGACAGTTGGGTTTTCAGGAGACTGATATTGTGGCGATGGCGAAGCCTGTAACCAAATATGCGGTACTGGTCAAAGATCCCGCCGATATTCGTTACGAGCTGGAGAAGAGCTGGTGGCTGGCGACCAGTGTACGGCCAGGGCCGGTGTTGCTTGATCTGCCGATGGATCTACAGTGGGCTGAGATCGATCCACTACAGCTGCGCCCCTTTACTCCCCCTCGAGCTGCTACAGCAGAGCTGCCACGTGACAGACTTAAGATCGAGCAGGTGATAACCTGGTTGAGAGAGGCAGAGCGACCACTCATTCTTGCTGGAGGTGGGGTCAGGAATGGTGGCGCTGTAGAGGAGATGCTGAATCTGGTGGAGGCGCTTCAACTGCCTGTGGTAACCAGCTTTGGTGGCAAGGACAGCTTCCCCCATGATCACCACCTGTTTGCCGGGGTGGTGGGGACGATGGGAAATCGGGCTGCAAATGGTGCAGTACAGGAGTCAGATTTACTGTTGGTGCTGGGATCACGACTGAGCTGGCGCCAGGTGCGTTCCACCCCTGAGCGGTTTGCCCACCATGCCAGAATCATCCATGTAGATATCGATCAGGATGAGCTCAATCAACATGTGCAGGCAGCAATGGTATTTGATTGGGACGTTTGCCACTTTATCGATCAATTGCTGGATGGGGTGCAACAGGGAGAGAGGATCGAACATGCGGGTTGGGGGGCGGTGTGTCGTCAGCGGCTGCAGCAGACCCCCTTTGTCGATCCCCACTCCGATCTGATGGACCGGGTAGGTCCCTACCAATTTATGCGGAGCCTCTCATCCCGGTTGGCCTCACGCGATGTGGTAGTGCTCGATACCGGACAGAATGTGATGTGGGGGATACAGGCACTGGAGCTACGGGATCAACAGCGACTGTTAACCGCCTGGGGCCACTCCCCCATGGGGTACTCCCTGCCAGCCGCCCTCGGGGTGGCAGCAGTGGCAGCAGCTGATCAACGGGTGATTTGTCTGATCGGAGATGGAGGGGTACAGCTCAATATTCAGGAGCTACAGACCCTCTATAGTTACCAGCTACCGGTCAAGATATTTGTCCTCAATAACCATGGTTATGGTGCAATCAAGGATTTCAACCGGGATAATCTCGATGGGCGTTACTATGCCACTACCCCAGAATATGGCTACATCCCCCCCGATTTTTCTGCTATTGCTAGCGCTTACAGAATTCCGGTTATAACTATCGACACGTCAGTTGATCTGGAGCATCAGATAGAGGCAGTGCTGGAGCATGAGGGAGGGGTGTTCTGCGTGGTAGAGCTCGGCACCGAGACTGTAGTGCAACTGGATCCCTTCCAGTGAGTGGCGTGGTGGGAGAACACGAATCTGTCCGTTCGCTTGCAGGGAAGCGGGCTCTAGTTACTGGGGGGAGTCGTGGCATTGGACGTGGAATTGTATCGGCACTGGCATCACAGGGTGTGAATGTCGCTTTCAGTTACCAACGGCAACAGCAGCAGGCGGTCGAGCTGGAGCAAGCAGTGCGAGAGGTCGGTGTAGATGCGGTCAGCTTTCAACTCGATGTCTCTGATCGCCAGGCTGTCCGGGAGTCTATTGTGGTACTGCGACAGCGCTGGGGGGAGGTTGATATTCTGGTGAACAACGCTGGTATGGCACAAGAGAAGCCATTTGAGGAGATTACCGATCAGGATTGGGAGCGGATGCTTGATGTCCATCTCAAGGGTGCATTCATCCATACCCAGGAAGTGTTGCCGGGGATGTGTGCTAACCGCTGGGGACGTATCATCAATATCTCTTCGGTTGGAGGGCAGTGGGGTGGAGTCAACCAGATACACTACGCAGTTGCCAAATCGGGGCTGATTGGTCTGACCCGTTCTATCGCAAAGTGCTACAGCGGACAGGGGGTTACCTGCAATGCGATAGCTCCGGGGCTGATAGAGACCGAGATGGTTGCAGCTGAGCTGCAGCGAGTCGACGGTCAGGAGAAGATGGCACAGATCCCGGTTGGGCGGCTTGGTTCGGTCAATGAGGTGGCTGCCACGGTAAAGTTTCTCGTCAGTGAGGAGGCAGCCTATCTGACAGGTCAGACGCTCAATCTGAATGGGGGACTCTATTTTGGTTGAGAGCTCGTCACAGTGTTTGGTCATTATCGGTGGTGGTGAAGAGCAGATCCCAGCCTACCAACAGGCAAAGAGACGGGGGCTGACTGTTGTAGGAACCGATATGCTGTCCGATGCCCCGGCGCTACGCTATGCCGACTTTGTGCTGTTGGTCTCGACCCGGGATGCCGAAGAGACGGTTGCTCAGGTGGTTGCCTTCTCCCGGAGCCACCCAGTCGATGGGGTGATGACGATTGCCAATGATGTCCCCTATACTGTGGCCATGGTGGCTCAAGCTTTGGGGTTACCGGGGATTGCACTGGAAGGGGCACGGGTGGCATCCGATAAGTTGTTGATGAAGGAGCGTTTCCGCCTTCACGGGGTGGCCTGCCCCGAATTCACGGCAATTGATAGTTTGGAAGAGCTGAGAGCGCATATTGCAGCAGCAGAGGGGGGGCGTCATGTGTTGAAGCCACTGGACGGACGTGGTGCCCGCGGAGTATTGATGGTCGATGGTGATAGCGATCTGGAGTGGTGCTTCAACGAGTCGATGCGATGGGGGTCGCGTAGCCAGCTATTGTTAGAGCGCTACATCCCCGGTATGCAGCTATCCACCGAGTCGTTTCTCCAGGACGGCTGTTGTTATACCGCAGGGATCACAGAGAGAAACTACTGTCGCCTACAGCAGTTCGCACCCTATTTTATCGAGGATGGAGGCACAATGCCGGTCGAACTCAATAGTCTTCAGAAGGAAGAGATCGACCGTCTGGTTCTTGCTGGTGCAGCAGCGATGGGAATCGACTCTGGGGTGATCAAAGGGGATCTGGTGGTGGGGCCGGATGGTGAGATGCAGATCATTGAGTTAGCTGCCCGTCTCTCGGGTGGCTGGTTTGCTTCGGATCAGATTCCAGCGGCGACAGGTGTCGATTTGATTGATGCTGTTATCTCCCATGCACTGGGAGAGACGGTTGCGGTAGAAAAGCTGACTCCACAATATGATCGTGCTGTGGCGATCCGATACTGGTTTCCGCTACCAGGGCGAGTGGTCTCAATTCGAGGTGAGGCGCAGTTATCACAGCTGAAGTCGGTACTGAAGTATGGACTCTTCCGCAGAGAGGGAGAGCTCCAGCCGGTAGTGCGAACCCATCCCGACCGCTTCGGTTATGTGATAACTACAGCGGCCGATCGAGAGCATGCGGTGGCTGAGGTCGAGCGGGCACTGGCTACGGTTGAGGTGGAGACGGTACCATGAGCAGAAGGC
>CAYFOQ010000002.1:0-1208 GCA_964344735.1 uncultured Piscirickettsiaceae bacterium | reverse complement strand
GTGTCGAGGCCATCTCGGATCGTGATCTCTATGGGGTTGACCCCTTTGCCGCTTGGCCCTCGATCGCCTGTGGAGAGGAGGGAGAGCTCTATGTGGTCTGTTCAGGGCGACGGCAGCAACATATCGACCCCTTTGGTGAGATCATTTTGCTCTCAAGCCGTGATGGTGGGGAGAGCTGGTCTGCACCGCGATTGTTGACGAGTACCCCGTTGGATAATCGTGATCCCGGTGTGGTGCGACTGCGTTCGGGAGAGTGGCTGGTTACATTCTTCTCTTCCATCGCTTTTATCGACTGGGCTGACCGTGTGGGGGTAGAGCAAGCAGACAGGGCGGGTGACTGGGCAGCAGCGATCTCTGCGGCTACTCCGCAACAGATTGCACGTCATAGTGGTAAGTTCGCGATGCGTTACTCCACACTGGAAGGGGGTGAACTGGAACAACTGGATAGGGTTGATACCCGCGTCCATGCTCCCCACGGGCCGGTAGAGCTGGATGATGGCCGGTTATTGCTGGTGGGGATCGATGATAGTGAGTCGCCGGCTTGGATGCGTGCTGTCTCTTCAGAAGATGAGGGGCGAAGTTGGCAACTGTTGGCGGATATTGCCCCCTACAATATCGCTGAAGATACCTTTCTCCATGAGCCTCACCTAGTCGAGACAGGTTCGGGGCGGTTGCTGACACTTTTTCGTACCAATACTCCGGATAAGACACCGCAATATCTCTATACTGCATGGAGTGATGATGGAGGCTGCCACTGGAGTGAGCCGGTGGAGACTGCGATTGAGGGAGTGCCCCCCCATTTGTTGCGCTGCACCGATGGGACGATAGTGCTGACCTACGCCTATCGCCGTCCCCCTTACAGCATCCGGGTGGTGGTCTCACACAACCATGGCGAACAGTGGAGTGCGCCTCGTACCCTGGTCGAGATCGAGGAAGAGTGCGTACCTGCTAATATGCGTGCCGATGATGAGACAGCAGATCTCTGCTACCAGATGCCAGATTTTGGCTATCCGGCAACGGTGCAGTTACCGGATGGGAAGATGGTAACGGTCTATTATGGGCCAGTTACAGGCGGAGAGCGCATCGGAATCGCGGTAGCCTCCTGGTATATGTAGTGTCGAATGAGAGATGGCAACAGAGTGTTGGTTACTACGACCTGAATCCGTGACTTCAAGTAACCCTAAATTGACGCAACGCAATGATAAAAA
>CAYFOQ010000001.1:0-37854 GCA_964344735.1 uncultured Piscirickettsiaceae bacterium | reverse complement strand
TATTAGATCGCATCCCTCTGTTCAGGTCAAGATTGTTGCGTTATCTTGCGTTGTAAAGGATGAGTCGCCGATGATCAGCGCTCACGCAAGGCATTCTGCCTAGCCTTGAGAATCGGTTTGAGCAGGTAATCAAGCACCGTCTTTTCCCCGGTTAACAGCTCTACGGTGACCGTCATTCCGGTAATGATCGGCAGTGGCTTCTCCTCACTCCCCAGGGCGTTACGTTCGGTTCTGAGCCGTACACGGTAGTAGCTCTCCCCCTTCTCATCGACAATGGTGTCTGCACTGATCTGCTCCAATTGTGCCGGTATGCCTCCATAGATCGTGGGATCGTAGGCGGTAAACTTGACCATCGCCTGCTGATCGGGACGCAGAAAACCGATATCGGCAGGACGGATTTTGGCTTCGATCAACAGCTGGTCATTGAGCGGCACCACCTCCATGATGTCCATCGCCGGCTGGATTACCCCACCAATCGTACTCACCTTGATTCGTTTCACTTCACCATAGACCGGAGAGCGAATCTCTGTCCGCTGGAGACGATCGTTGAGCGTACTCTGCTTCTCTTGCCCTCGGGAGAGCATAGCACGAGCCTCACTCAACTCCTGGGTAGAACGGGCAACAAAGGTGAGTCGTTCACTCTCGAGCCGGCGATCGATCTCGGAAATGGTTGCTTCCAGTCGCGGAATGGCGTTGAGGTTGGCATCATACTCGGTCTGCAGGGTGTGTAACTCTCGCTCCAGACGGGCCAGATCGCGTTTCAGGCGCACCATCTCGACCTCTGACATCACCTTGATCTTGCGTACCTTCTCCGCGATCTCAAGCTCGCGCTGAGCGATCTTGTACTCCTCATGGGAGAGCGTCAATCCCTGCTCCAGATTGGAGATGTTGGCACGTTTCTCGGAGAGCTCCTGTTCTCGTTGCAGACGTTGGGCGTTGAGCACATCGGTCTGTGCCGCCAATTCGGAGCGACGTACCAGGTAGGCCGCAGCCTCACTGTCAGAGAAGTCGGCCTGTTCGGCCACAACCTCGGCTGGTGGACGGTAGGGCTGACCCGCCACCTCCGCCTCCAGCCGCGCGATCTTTGCCAGCAGATAGAGCACCTCGAGTCGGTTTTGACGGGCCTCAGAGATATACTGGGTATCTGAGAGACGCAACACCACTTGCCCTTTCTCGACGACCTCCCCCTCGTGTACCAGAATTTCCTCGACGATCCCACCCTCGAGGTTCTGGATCACCTGTACCTGTGATGAGGGAATTACTCTTCCCTCCCCTCGGGTCACCTCATCCAGAACAGCATGATCCGCCCAGACCAGCGCCACCACCACCACTAACACGACTGCAAAGAGCAGCAGGTGATGAAAGGGGCGCGTGCGATTGCTAGAGACTCGGGCCCACTCTTCGTACTCGGTCTTTGCCATGTCGTACTACTGCCGCAGGGTATTGTGTGTCGTCGTTCACTACCCCTTTTCGGTATGGGTCCAGACCCCATCCCAGTCCGGCGCAGGTGGATTGTCGATGAAGTGCTGACAACGATCGACATAGGTAAGCGATGGACCATCGTTCTCCAAAATGGCGAGTGCCTTGCGGAACTCCTGCTGGGCCGCCACAAAATCGAGCTGCTTGTAGAGCTCCAACCCTCGCAGGTAGATCGGTACCACCTCCGCCATCTTACCGCTGGTCTGATTTTTCCGTTCCAACACATCGTAGACCGTGACCGGCTCTTTTTTACCCACCACCCGGATAGAGTCGAGCTCACGCACATCGATAAAATCCTTGGCCTGAGCATAGGTGGATTCGGAGATCATGGAGTGATTCTTGTAGAACTTGTTGGCCCCCTCCAACCGTGCGGCCAGATTGACCGAGTCGCCCATCATAGTGTAGTCCATGCGCTGTTTCGAGCCCATATTACCGACGATCATCGGTCCAGAGTTGACCCCCATACGGACCCGGAACTCGACCGGCAGCCACCCTTTCTTGATCTGCTCCTCACGGAAGGGAACGAGAAACTTCTGCTGATCGATCACACTGTAACAGGCTCGTACTGCATGGTCCGGTTGCTCCAGCGGTGCTCCCCAGAAGGCGATGATGGCATCCCCTTCGAACTTGTCGATGGTGCCTCCGGTCCCCGCAATGATGTCACACATCGCCGTCAGGTACTCATTCAGAAGAGCCACTAACTCTCCTGGAGTCAACTTCTCAGAGATGGTAGAGAAGCTGGCTACATCGGAGAAGAATGCGGTCATCTCTCGGCTCTCGCCCCCGAGCGACATCTTGGAGGGATCCTTCACCAGCGCATCAACCACATCGGGCGAGAGGTATTGTCCAAATGCTGCGGTAACAAACCCCTTCTGGTCACGCTCCAACAGGTAGTGACGCAGGTTGATCACCAGATAAGAGAGAAAGGCTGCGACCAACACGTAGCTCATGGCGAAGACCGTTCCCTGATCAATATAAAGTTTGGTGACAACCCCACCATAGGCGACAAAAATCAGTGCGGTGAGCAAGAATTTGATGGTCGGACTGGTGATAAAGCTCAGCATTAGCATCAATGTCATCACCACCACCAGCACCAGATACTCCAGCTCCTGGCTGGCGGGCTGCAACGGTGCTCCCCGCATCAGAGTATGGATGCTATCAGCGATGATCTCCACCCCGTAGACCATCCCAACCGGTGTGTCGAACCAGTCGTGAGATACTTCTGAGGTATCTCCAACAACCACGATCTTGCCATCGAAGAGATAAGAGTAATCCTCCACCTCATCTTCGTCCAGATCCAGGATCTCCATTGCGCTCATGCCGGCAGTCTCATAGAGAAACTGAGTTCCGTTCGGCAGTGCGGGGAAGTCGATGTGGAACTGATTATGGTGATCCAGTGGTACCTTGACCATGTCACCAATCGTGAGATAGGTCTTCTTTCCCTCTTTCACCAGAGCCGGCTCAGCACCGTAATACATCGATAACGCCTGTACCGCAAACGGCCAACCATCGGTCACCTCGATGGTATCATCACGCACCTTGAGCTTGGAGAGGCTGGTAATAATCGAGCTGGAGGAAGAGATGTTGGTGTAACCACTCTTGGCGGCATCCCGATAGGCCTCGGTGGGGTAGTTCATCCCCTGAAACTTACCATCTACGATCTGTGCCTGAGAGACCAATAGTGCCTTACCGGTCTCTCGTAACATCTCCGCTGTTTCGGGATCCTCATTGTAGGAGCTGGGGAAGTCCATCAAGACGTCGAGTGCGATCACTCTGGCCCCCATTTTATCCAACTGCGAGGCGATTTGTGCAATATCGGTACGCCGTAGTGGGAAGCTACCGTACTCTGCAAAGAAGGCCTCATCGGTATTGACCATGATGATGTCATCACTGGAGAAGCTGGTCTGCTCCGGGTCTCCACTGGTCATTCTGAGAATCTGCCGGAAGGAGAGCGTCTGCTCCTCCAACAGAGCAAAGGTCTCGTTATACTCCGCTGGAATCATCGCCAAAAAGAGGGCGATGGTGATCAGAATGTCATAACGACCCAGGATTTTTTTCATACTCCGCCTCCAGTCTCTGGCCAGTTTCCCGTAGATGCAGGATAGTCTACCTAAATCTCCCTACTCAATGGGCACTGGGGATAAAAAAACCCGCGACCCCTCAACAGGGCCGCGGGCTATTACCACATCGAACGGCTAGCGAATTGGACTAACCCTCTTCTGCCAACAGCTTCTCGTAGAGTGTGCCCTCGTGCGAGAGCAGCTCACCCAGCTTCAGACCACGAATGTGCTCCAGCATCTGCGGACGCATATCTACCTCATCGAGGTTCTCGGCAAAGAACTTGGTATAGATATCGAGTGCACCCACCTTGATACCGTCATTGTCGAGAGAGATTGCCTCCAGTAACTCATCACCACCACGAGAGGCCAACCGACCCTTGATTGCACTCTCTTCCGCAGCATCGATCCAGATGAAGCTACTGGCACGCCTTACCTTCTCAGAGACCATCTCACCATTGCGCAGCAGTTCAACCTTGTATTTATGCTTGCCTGGCAACATATCCTTGAGGGCAAAACGAACCGCCAACTCTCCCTTGGGTGCTGGAACCTCGACGGTCTGCTTGTCGATGGTCAGGCGATAGCTGAACTCGCTATAGTTCTCATCAGTGATCTTCGAACCCTGCTTGACCACATCATTCTCCAACACATTATCCCAAATCAGCTCTGGCCATGCGGCAGAGAGCTTGTAGGGGCTACTCTTGGAGTGACTGGCAGAACCCAGCTTGATCTTCAAGCCACGGCGCACGGTGGTGTACTTTTGCCCCTTCTTGAAGCGATTGCCAAGACTGGCCACCAGATCGCCACTACCAGCAACCGGCTCGGAGAGGGCCCCCTTGGTCGCCTCGGCACCAGCCGCAGTAATAGTGACCTCAGAATCCCCACTCATGTCACGAGACAGATTGCTCTCTTGATTGAGGAAGGTTCCCTTACCATCCGCTCCGGTACGAATCATGTATCCTGGGAAGAGGAACTTGTTACGACGGACCTTTTTCCACTTCGTACCATTCTTGCTGTACTCCACCGTCCCTTCCACGTTCATGATCATGGTGACCGGTGCCCTGCTTTTCTTACCCGCAGCCAACACGGACTCTCCCTGCACCACCAACAGCAGTGAAAGCACCAGTGTTGCTATGATTTTAATCATCCGACTCATCTTTCTACTCCTTTCAATAGCCTCACACTTATACCAATACAGCTTACTCTAACAAATCATTTTATCCAGACCAACCCTACCCCTTTCCGTCCACACCAACACCACCTCACCACACTACGAATCCGAGCGCACAGCACCCTCTACCATGAAGAATGCCGACCAGATGTAGGGATGTGCCCACTCATCAGACTGAGACATATCCAGTTGCGTATTCCGCAACGCCGAGTGGACATCCTCTCCCTCCAGTATGCGTTGGTAGAGTCCGTTCATCAGCGCCTGGGTTCCGGCATCGCTCACCTCCCACAGCGAGTTGACCACCGCACCAGCACCCGCCTCCTGGAAGGAACGGCGCAGACCGTAGACACCTTCACCCTCGTGAACCTCTCCCAGTCCGGTTTCACAGGCGGAGAGGATAGCCAAACGGGTTCCCGTCAGATTGAGCCCCAGTACCTCCAGTGCCGTCAATACCCCATCATTGTCGGTATCGATCTCACCCAATAGTTTTGCATTGGCATTGAGCCCGGCAAAGGCGAGCCCAGCTCGCATCAGCGGGTTGTCCCCTGGAGGCGGGATCTGCAGATCGGCACCACGCGTCAGCTTACTCAAGCGCTTCTTCAACTCTTCATTAGGCTTGAGAAAAAATCCATGTGTCGAAATATGGAGGACGGTCGGGGGCTCGATCTTACGCAACAGCTCTTCCTGTGCCTCTTTACGCTGAATCAAGCTGGCCAGTGTATCGCTACCACTCTCGCCGATCTGCTCCTTGATCTGCCGTCCCTCCTCCTCGGCACCCGGTAGCGGCGCAAAACTGAGCCCACGCATTCCGTGAGCCATACCTCGCATTGCCTGATTGGCTGCTGCCGCAGAACGCTTGCCGTTGAGCGAAGCCAGGACACTTTTCCCAGTCACCTCATCGGTGTCGTAGTCCGGTCCCGCCATAATCATATAACCCCCGGCGGCAACCGGAATCGAGGAGGGGATCAGGTCACGACTGGAGGATATGGAGTGGATATCGAGTGCCGCCAGCAGATACTCCTCATCCTCGGTCACCATCGCATTGAAGGGGAGGATATTGAGCATACCGTCTGGTACCACATAGACCTCTCCCACCTCTCCCAGCTTCTCCGCGATCGGAGCCCAGATCATGTCATAGGTCTCAATCCCGACATCGATCAGCTCATCCTCACCAACATACTCATCCTGAATCACTTCACGGATGATCGCTACCGCATCGTTGATCGCCTCGATATCCTCGTAGAGGTAATGATCGTAACCAATCTCCCCGCCCTCGTTCTTCATGATCGCCACCTGGAGTTGGCTATTGTTCTCGCCATCCCGGAAGGCCATGAAATCAACCAGTGCCGCACCCTCCGGGAGATTCGCCTCCAGGGTAGCCAGGTTGATCTCTTCAGCCGCCTCGCGGAATCGGGTACTGGCCCGTCCCAGCTCCCCTTCCAGCTCACTGATCCGCTCTTTCAACGTGCTCTGCTTCTCCAGGAAAGAGACCGCCGTCTCTTCGGTAGGACCAGAGAGGGTCAAAGCCGCCAACTCCTTGCGAGTATTCATCAACTCATCACTGATGGCGGTCAACGCCGGATCATCCGCCATCTTGGTCACCTGGTGAATCTGTGACGCAACATGCAGCAGCAGACCCTTACGATAGAGACTGATCCGTGCCAACTCCCGCCCTGCCTCTGCCGGCTCCATCACAGAGACCATATTCAGCAGACGGTAGAGTTCCGGCCTATGGAGTCGAATGTAACCCTCGCGGGCATTCTCACTGGTGGCCCAGAGCATCTGATCAAGAAAGATATTACGCCGTTCGAACAGGGTCTGCTGGGTGGTAAAGGCCCCCTCGATATCCTCCATGCGCTCCTGCAACTGTGCCAGGGTGTTGAGGGTTTCGAAGGTGTAGGGGTGCTGCTCACCGAGGTTCTGTTCGGCCTGTTCCCGGGTCTTCAATAGCAGTTCCAGCGACTCCTCATAGCGCTCCATATCCATATAGAGCTTACCGAGATCATGCTGGGAGCGAAGGGTATCCATGTGGTTCTCACCCAGCACCTCGGTACGCAGCTGCAGTGCCCTGCTGATCAGCTCTTCGGCACTCTCCAGCTCCCCCAGGTTATGGTTTACCCGACCGAGATTATTCAGCCCCTTCATATACTTCTGGTGACGCTCACCGAGGCTCTGCTCCCACTCGGCCACCACCTCATCGAAGAGCTCAACGGCATCCTCGTTACGTTGCTGTAACAGATAGAGATAGCCGAGGTTATTCTTGACTGCAATGGTATCGGGGTGGACCTCCCCCCGTTCTCCGACCAGCAGTTCGATCGTCTGCTGGTAGAGCGGTTCGGCCTTTTCGAAGGTACCCTGACTCTCATAAAGCAGTGCCAGATTGTTCATGTTGGCAATGGTCGTAGGGTGAACCTCTCCCAGAACCTCCTTCGACATCTTCAACGATCTTCTGTAGAGCGGCTCTGCCCGATCATAGAGCCCCTGG
The DNA here is from genome assembly GCA_964344735.1 of uncultured Piscirickettsiaceae bacterium. Classification (GTDB taxonomy): domain Bacteria; phylum Pseudomonadota; class Gammaproteobacteria; genus Thiopontia. The sequence goes on along the minus strand of CAYFOQ010000001.1, from coordinate 30,662 downwards.
GTCTCCAGCGTCAGAGCGAGGTTGTTCATCACTGCCAGCGTCGAGGGGTGATCCTTTCCCATTACCTCAGTGAATCGTTGCAGCGCAAGCTCATACCCCTTCTCCGCCTCGATAAGGCGGGACTGTTTGCGCTGTAACCCGGCCAGGTTGTTCAGTGTGGTAATCGCATTGGGATGAAGCTCACCCAGTGCGCCATTCTCATACTCCAGAATCGAGACCGTCTCCGCTTCTGCCTTGGGATAGAGCCCCTGATCCTCGAACAGCTGGGCCAGTACTCCTTTAGCCTCGTACTTCAATCGTGCAGTAACCTCCTCGCCTTCGGCAATGGCCACCAAAATCTCTTCCGCAGAGGCAAAATCGGCACTGGAGCGAGCCAGATCAGCCCGATAGATCTGAGTCTGAATCCAGGCCGGGTCACGCTTCCCCACCACCTTGCGCAGAATGCCCTCAGACTTATTCAGGGCCGACTGTGCCTTGATGTTGTCCCCATGACGCATGTTCATCAGTCCCAGACGCTGGTAACACTCCCCGGCCTGGAGATGATAGTTGCCCAGCGTTCTGGCAGCACCGACACAACTGAGCAATAGCGCCTGTGAGGCCGAGAGATAATCGCCACGCAACTCTTCCACACGCGAGAGGCGATAGGCCGCTTCCAGTGCGTCCGGATGCCCCACACCGATCGACTCACCGTACTCCTTGGCCGCCTTGGCATAGTAGTCGGCCGCAACCTGCGGCTGATCGTGATCGTGGTAAAGTTCTCCCAGCAACATCTGCAGCCGCTGAGTCTCCGGGTGCTGGGGCCCGTAGGCGGCAACCGCCTCCGCCTCTGCAAGTTTGAGCTGATTCAGGCCGGCTTCAACCTGATCGGAGTGAAACATCGCCACTGCGAGCTGTCCCCAGCTCTTCAAGGTTAGTGGGTGAGCCGCCCCCAACTGCTCCCGTGACAGTGCCAGCAAGCGCTCTCCCTCACTGACAGCCTGGTCATATTTCTTCTGCTGAATGAAAGCCTTGAGCTGATCGCGCCCCTTGCGCCAGACATCATCCCCCTCCTCTTTACCCCCCTTAATCTCGGCCACCTTCTGTTCTACCCACTCCGGCATCACCTCAGCCAACTTCGACACCTTGAGGTTGTAGACCCGAATGGCATCATAGTCCTTACGCTTGGTCGCCAGACGGGCGGCGCGGTGGTAGTAGGGAATCGCCCGGACAGGGGCACCGCCAGCAATCTCGCTCAGAATCGCCGCATCGACCTGATAATCTTCATTGGCAGGGTCAAGCTCCGCCGCGCGGGCCAGATGCCCATAGGCGGCATCGTACTGCTTGGCACGGTACTGTTCGATCCCAAGCTGCGCTTCGGCAGCCGCCTGCTCAGGAGTAGCCTCCACCTCCATCGTCCCCGAAAGGAGTGCCACAGCAACCACCAGTACCCCAAAGAGTCCTGAACCGTTGTACCGAAGCCTTCCCCCGGAATACCGCTCTGCCGTTTCCGTAGACATACCGAACCTCATTGCATACCTGGGTGCAGAAGTGTGCAATCCATACTTCCCGAGAATTGATCCTGAGACTTACTATACGCCTTTTGGGTACAAGGTACAGTCACCGGCGATAAAAACCCACCTAGACTCGAACTCCTCGATCGACCCCGACTTCAGAACCAACAAAAACAAATAACCATCATATAGTTACTGGTGTTTTTTGGGGGGATTCACCGCCTCATCCACACCAATTTGAGAAGAGTGATCGAGAGCACCACTAGGCAATACTCCCTCTCCCTCATCCACTTTGTGTGGAGAAGAGCTGCTGGCGAATTTCAACAACCTGCTATAAAGAACATTATAAATTACACTTTTGCGACAATAAGTTCTTGACCCCAATATCGTTCCCATATAGGGTTGATTTTCCAAAAGATGCTGAGTATTGGTAACTATTCACCACTGCCTGTAGCAGATTCAAGTTACCTCTGGAATGGGTCAGATCAAGGCAGAAAGTGTGAATTTATCCTTCGATGACCGCGAGCACTGCTCATGGTGTCACCGGTATAAATGACCATTTTCTGATATCGAAATGGCGGATACAGAGAAGAGTTGAACAGTTACGAGCATTGAACCGTTCGGGAGGAGGTATACGATGGCGAATGAAGTCAGGTTCGGGGACTACCTGAGCAAGGTCTCGGTTCAACACAACCAGATCAACTACAATCAACTCACCCCTACACCAGAACGAGATGGCGCCGGGAACCTGATCCCGATCAAGCCCAAACAGCTCACCTTTACCCCGGTCGATGTCTACCGCCTGCTACAGCCCTACATCAGTGTTCGGGTCATGGAACAGGTTCAGGCAGTCGTTCCTCTCGGCCTCTACCTGGCACTGTTCCAGATTTTGATGTTACGAGAGAATGTTCAGGACTCTTGGATCATCACGGTTGGGCTGGCGGCGGTCATCTTCGGCTTGATGCTCTTTATGGAGGGGCTCAAGCTCGGACTGATGCCCTTTGGCGAGGTGATCGGCAACGGTCTCCCGAAAAAATCCCCACTCCCGGTGGTGTTACTGATCGCCTTTCTGCTCGGCATCGGAGTCACCTTTGCCGAACCGGCAATCGGAGCCCTGCAGGCGGTAGGATCGGGGGTCGATGTTACCAAGGCCCCTTACCTCTACACCTTACTGAATGACTGGACCAGCGTGCTGGTACTGATGGTGGGGGCTGGTGTCGGCCTGGCCGCGGTACTGGGAGCGCTCCGCTTCCTTCGGGGCTGGAGTCTGAAGCCGATGATCTATGCCGCACTCATTCCCACGCTATTATTGACCAGCTACATGATGACCGATGACCAGCTGGCCGCAGTACTTGGTCTGGCCTGGGACTGCGGCGCAGTCACCACCGGCCCGGTTACCGTACCCCTGGTGCTCTCACTCGGGATCGGGATCGCCTCAGCGTCAGGCAAAGGAGACTCATCACTCTCCGGTTTCGGTATCGTTACTCTGGCCTCACTTTTCCCTATCATTGCGGTCTTGGTACTTACCCTGTACGTTGCCGGAGTAACCCCCGCCGAAGAGATCATTCAGGCGGCTCAGAGTAGTGCTGGCGTGGTTACCGCTCCCGAGTGGTACGAGCAGACACCGATGGCAGAGGTGATCGGTGGTGTCCGTGCGATTGTTCCGCTGGTGATCTTTCTGCTCATCGTGCTCGTGGTGATTCTGAAAGAGAAGATCAGTCAACCAGGCATTGTCGCTTACGGTATCGTTCTTGCGGTCACCGGAATGATCGTATTCAGCATCGGTCTCAGTTATGGACTGGCCAAACTCGGTGGGCAGTCGGGTGGATTGGTTCCAGCGGCCTTCTCACAACTGCCACAAGTGGAGAATTCACCACTCTATGACTACACCACCGGAATCGCTGTGGCCCTGATCTTCGCCTGGATTCTCGGGTTTGGGGCGACACTGGCGGAACCGGCACTCAACGCCCTGGGAATGACGGTGGAGAACCTCACCAATGGTGCCTTCAAGAAAAGTACGCTAATGTATGCGGTCTCTTTTGGGGTGGCCTGTGGTATCGCCACCGGAGTATTGAAGATCATCTATGATATCCCGATCGCCAACCTGCTGATTCCGGCCTACGTCATCGGTATTGTTTTCACGGTCTTCTCAACCGAAGAGTTTGTCAATGTCGCTTGGGATAGCGCCGGCGTTACTACCGGCCCGGTTACCGTCCCACTGGTCCTGGCAATGGGGCTCGGCTTCGGCAACGCGGTCGATGCGGTCGATGGTTTCGGTATCCTCTCCATGGCCTCGATCGGACCTATTCTTTCGGTTATGGCCGTAGGCCTCTGGATTCAGTTTCAGCTCCGTAGAGCTCAACGTCAGACCTCTCTTACCACACCAGCAGCTGCAACAGGAGAAAGCGCATGACTGCCCGTAACATTACCATTCTTACCGGGGTTTCACTGATCACCTGTATCGTCCAGCGTGGAAACGCAGATGCCATCGTCAAGGCTGCACAGGAAGCCGGGGCTCAAGGTGCGACCATCAATTTTGCCAAGGGGACCGGCATTCGTGAGCGCATGGGTATACTCGGCGTTGCGGTCGAGGTCGACAAGGAGGTGATTCAGGTGATTGTCTCTACCGAGCAGCAGGAGTTGATCTTTGAACAGATGTTTCTTGCCGGCAAGCTCGATACACCGGGAATGGGGATCATGTACTCCACACCGCTGGATAAGGCGGCCACCTACATCCCACCCGAGCTGGTTGCCAAACTGGCCTAACCTAGCTCTGCTGTTTCACAATCAGCCGCACGACCGGATTGACGAGGAGTCACGATGAACCTGGAGACCAATAACAAGCTGATCACCTGCCTGATTCCCAAGGGAGAGGGGATCAACACCATCACTGCGCTCAAAGAGGAGAAGAGCGTAGTAAGTGCCAATGTCTATGGTGGTCGCAGCAGTCTGTTTCAGCAAGATGGCAAGGAGATCGAGTCAGAGACCCTGGCGGTTGTCGTACCGGAAGAGAGGGCCGAAGAGATTTTTGAGTTTCTCTATGAGCACTTGGAGATTGGCACCCCTCATCGCGGCATCCTGTTTCAGACACCATTGAGCAACGCTACCCACTTTACGCTGGAGTGAAACCAAAATCGCTCAGAGGTGACGATTCACCGCTGACTACTTCCAACCCTCGGCGAAGAGAAACTTCTTAGCCCTGCGCTTCCCTTTTACCGCTCGTAACTTGGCTCCGGTGAAGTCTGCACCTTCAATATTGGCACCGGCAAAATTGGAGCTGCCAAGGTCGACGCCACGAAAATTGGCCCAGGTAAGATCTGCTCCAGAAAAATCCACCCCCTTTACGGTCGCCCCACGAAAATCGGCAGCGGCCAGGTCGGCCTTGGTAAAGTTGGAGTAGGAGAGATCCACCCCTTTGAAGACTAGGCCATACCCCTTCATCCCCTTGGCGGTTACACCACTGAAGTTGGCCCCATCAAGTTTGGCACCGGCCATTTGCACCCCATTGAGAATCGCCATCTTCAGCATGGCATTGCTCAGATCGGCCTTTTTCAGATTGGAACCACTCAGGTTCTTGCGCCCGAGATTGGCCTTCATCAGCACCGCCCCCTCCAGGTCACACTTTTTGCACACTCTACTCTTCTTGACCTTCCTGACATCGCCCGGCGAAGCCGACCAGACACTCTCAGACCACAATCCCCCGGCCATCACCAGCGCGAGAATCACCACACCCAACCTTGTTCCTCTACTCAACATATACACCCCGGCACCTCTATAAGATCGATCAATCACCTGCTAGTCGCTCTTTCTCTTTCTCCTCTTCCTGCGCTTCTTCTTTTTCTTCTTATCGATACGTTCACCACCCTTCACCTTGACCCGTCCCATCCAGGCCGGATCATCGGCACTGGGATCATCAAAATCGACCGCCTTGTCCACCTTTATGATAACACGACGGTTTTCGGCCTGATTCTCCTTGATGGGGCGTCCACGCTTGTCACGATTAGGCACCTTGGGCTGAGAGTCGGCGTAGGCGACCGCCTTGACCCGCTTCGGATCCATCCCGTGGCCGGTCATAAACTTCAGTACGTTGATTGCACGGATGGAAGAAAGTTCCCAGTTGGATGGAAACTGTACCGTACTAATCGGGTCGTCATCGGTGTGCCCCTGAATCTCCATATTGGCCCCATCGACCGCCGCAATGGTCTGCGCCAGTTGGGTCAGAATCGGTTTGATTGTACGTTGAAGCGTAGCCGAACCACTGGTGAAGAGGGAGTTATTCGCCAACTCCATCTCGAAACCACCCGGTGTAGCAGTCACTTTGACAAACTGCTCCACCCCTCGTTCAGAGACCATCTCCTCTACCGCCGCCATCGCCTTGGCGGCAGGGTTCTTCTTCGCCTCCTTGGCATCTTTCTCCTCCTGTGACTCTTCCACTAGCGGCTCTTCGATGGAGGTGGTGACGATACGGGCAAAAGCCTCCTTCATCCCCTCGGAAACCACGCCATATTTGGTCGGATCAAAGGTAGCCATGGAGAGCAACAGAATAAAGAAGGCCATCAACAGCGACATCATATCGGCGAAGGTCGCCATCAACTCATCGCACTCTTCACACGCCTCGCACTGTGGACACTTCTTGGCCATACTGAACGATCCGTTCCCTACTATGCTCTGCTGTTATTCACACCGACTATTCGGCCACGTCGAACCAGGCCGGAGGAGCCAAAAAGCTATTGAGACGATCCTGAATCTCACGACCAGGACGCTGCTCCGCCAACATCATGAAACCTTCAACCAATAGCAGATTACGAAACCGGATCATCTCCTCCTTCTGCTGCAACTTCTCCGCTGCCGGCAGAAAGACCATCTGAGCGAAGATTACCCCGTAGAGCGTGGTCAACATCGCTACTGCCATACCAGCACCAAGTGCTGCAGGGTCTCCGCCCATGTTACCGAGCATGATCACCAGCCCCACCAGGGTTCCGATCATGCCGTAGGCGGGAGAGAGGGTCGCCATCTTTTTCAAAATTCCCACCTGAATGGTATTACGCTGGAATGAGGTCTCATTGGCCGTCTCGAGCAGATCCCGTAGCTCTTCCCCCTTGTAGTTGGAGAGTACGAACTTGCCACCAACCGCCACGAAGGGATCGGAGTTGTCCCCCCCCATCTCCTGCTCCAGTGCGACCACCCCCTGGGTCTGTACTGTCTTGGCCCAACCAATCATCCGCTCGACATCGGCCATCAGCGTGAAGAAGGTGACCGTAGTGGGCTGGAACTGGGTGATCATCGCCTTAAAGGCGCGATTGACATAGAGAGGCTGAAAGGACATATAGGATCCAGCAATCGCGCCACCGGCGACCATTGCCAAACTCGATACACTCAGAAAGATGGCCGGATTGTCGGTGTTGGCGAAAATGGCCCAGAGAAAGAGCCCAAATCCTCCCAAGATTCCCGCTAGAGTTCCTACTGACATGAACGGTTTCCTCGCTATTTCCTACTGGTGTACACAGCTGATCCGGTGTTGACAATTTGACACATCGATCCTCACCAGATTTAGCAGCACTTTACATGCCAACTAAACAATAACATAAAATACAATTAGTTACCTGACTGCAGCACGAGATCGAAGAGTACCGACACTATTTCGTCACAGAATTCTCCCGACAGAACCATGCCAAAACGCGAAAGGGGAAGCCACTCGGCTTCCCCTATTGCCCTCATCGATGAGTAAGTAATGCCTCTTACTGCTTCGCCTCCAGCATACGCTGCATCCGTCGAATCAGGCTTAGTACGATTGCCCGCATGATTGGAGGACTCTTGCCCAGCATCAGATTGACATCCTTACGGGTCACCTGCATGATCTCGGTGTACTCCAAGGCGCGAATCGTCGCACTACGCTTGTCATCAGCCGAAAGGATCGCCAATTCACCAAACACCTCACCCTTGGCCAGTTGAGCCAATACCAGACGCTCTCCATCCTTCTGCTCGATGTAGACCTCAACGGACCCCTCCCGGATCACCCCGGCCCACTCTCCACGCATTCCCTGCTTGAAGACCTCTTCATTCGCCGAAAACTTCTTCAGTGTTGCCGCCATGACTCTTCTCTTGTTGTTCTGTTACCCATAAGGGGAGATGCAATCGTCGAATTATTGACTCTGATCCGCCCATCCCGCTCTTCCACGGTGCTACTTTCAATAACCGTGCCGAATCACTCCGGCCTGCCATACCCCCCTCCACCTGGTGTCGAGATCCGCAACTGCTGACCCGCTTCAACCCGTAACGAAAATTTTCCAGGGAGTGGCCGCTCATCGAGCTCGTTCACGCCACACTTTCCTGCTGATCCACCCGCCATCCCCCATGGGGAGTGATCGCGCCGTTCACTCAACAGCGTAACCGTTGTCGGCTGAAGAAACCGAAAGGTCCTTACCAGACCATCCCCACCACAATGTTCCCCACCTCCTCCCGACCCCCGTCGCAACCGGTACTCTTCCACCCGAACCGGTGCCATCATCTCCAACACCTCAATTGGAGTATTGAGCGTGTTGGTCATATGGCTCTGCACCGCAGAGAGGCCTGCACCACCGTTCCACGCCCCCATCCCTCCTCCCATGGTCTCATAGTAGTCCCAGTGATGGCCATCCACCTCCCCACCCATCGCCAGATTATTCATCGTTCCCTGACTCGCTGCCGCCATCCGCTCAGGGACCGCTTTTGCCAAGGCGCCCATCACCACATCAACCACTCGGCTGCTGGTCTCCACATTGCCCGCAGCTACCGCCGCCGGACGGGTAGCATGGGGCAGTGAGCCCGGCTCTGCCCGGATCGTGATGGCTCGAAAACTCCCTGCCGTTGCCGGTATCTGCGGCGGCATCAAGGTTCTGAAGAGATAGTAGACTCCCGCCGCGGCCACCGACAGGGGTGCATTGACGTTTCCCTGACTTTGCGCTGCGGTTCCACTAAAGTCGACCTCGACTACCCCCTGTTCAACCACAACTTTCGCCCGAATCGTCAAGGGACCACTTCCCTGACCATCCCCATCCAAGCGGTCCTCGAAACAGTAGACGCCATCCGGTATCGTGCTGAGCTGTTGCGCCGCCAATTTTTCCGCGTAGTCGTTGAGAGCAATCACCCCATTGCGGTAATAATCCGCACCAATCTCCTCGATCCACTCCCGCAGACGTCGCTCTCCCACCTGATTGGCACTCATCTGGGCTTCGAAATCACCTCGCGAGACCACCTCATCTCGCATCTGCTGTAACAGTTCGTCGAACCACTTCCGCTGTAGCTTGCCCTCTCGCATCAGGTAGGTTGGTGGGATCACCACCCCCTCCTGCTCCAGTGTCGTTGAGAGTGGCATCGATCCTGGCGTTGCACTACCGATATCGGCATGGTGTGCGCGATTGACAACAAAGCCCAACCGCTCTTGGTCTATAAACAGTGGGGTAATCATCGTCACATCGGGGAGATGCGTTCCTCCCAGATAAGGATCATTGAGTACGACCAGATCTCCCGGTCGCCATATCAGTTCGGAAACGATATCGCGCATGGCGTAGGCCATGCTACCGAGATGGACCGGGATATGTGCCGCCTGAGCACAAAGCTCCCCTTCGGCATCAAAGAGGGCACAGGAGAAGTCGAGTCGATCACGGATATTGGGGGAGAAGGCGGATCGCTGCAGCAGTGCCCCCATCTCATCACAGATGGCGGTAATCCTGCTGGAAAAGATGGTTAACTCGACTCCGTTCATGCTCCCTCGTCACACTCAGCCCACACTCACGGCATTGATGGAGCCCCCAACCATTCCCCAGCTCACCCCTCAGAAGGGTAAACCGTGACCGTAGGCGGTCATCCCCAGCAGCATCGGAAAGGATAGCAGCGTATTGAAACGGGATGCCATCAGGGCATGGAACTTGGCCTTGGCGATCTCTTCGTCGCTCGCCTCCCTCATTCCGAGAATCTTCTGCTGATTAGGCCAGATGATGACCCAGACATTGAACAGCATGATGGTTCCGAGCCAGGCCCCCATGCCAATCACCTGCCACCCTTCCGCAAAGGTAAACGCACCAATCAGACCGCCCATATGACCCAATGCAGCCACACCAGAAAGCCAGGTCAATACCGCCGCCCAGCGAAACCAGAAGAGTGCACGCGGTGCGACATAACGGTTGATGGCAGCCGGACCGGGATCACCATCCGCCACCGCCTCACCCACCGCCGGGATCTGCACCGCATTGAAATAGTAGAGCAGTCCTACCCAGGCGATCCCAACCACAACATGGAACCACACATTGATTTCCAGCGGATTAATGGCGTAAACGACCCCACCACTAGAAGCACCTAACAACTTCAACAACAACGCCAACAACAGCGCCAACACCACACCGGCAACTACGGTACCGCCACGAGTTTGTAATGGATTCATGATTGTGACCCCTTGAATTTAACCAACCTTAATTGTCGGATATTATAGGGGCCCCGGGTGGTAACCGCAAGATCTCAGGCGCTGCCCTTACTAGAGTTCTCCATCACCTTCCAGAGCAGGATCGGGATCTCTCGCAACAGATTTCCTGGGATCAACCAGATCTCGCTCTTCTCGGTGGCCTTGAAGTGGCGCTGGCCCAGAGGCTCGCCCTCAATAATCGCCGCCTCTTCGCCAAAGTGGTCGGCTGGCTCCAGCACTCGCTCTCCACCACCCTGCTCCACCAAACTGCCCTGGTAGAGGATATAGAGGGCATCTTCATCATTACTCACCAGCTCTCCGACCGCACACTGCAAGGTAGTGACGCCATGAGAGAGTCGGTTTTTCAGTGCATAGGAGATCGCCTCGCTAAAGAGCGGAATTCGGTTCAGTAGTTCTCGCCGCATCTCCATCTGTGCCATCTCGTTGAAAAGGTCGTTCTGTTGCACAAAAACGGTGAAGAGAGAGCTCGGTATTCGTAATGCCTGAACAAAATTCTTGCTGCGGAAGGTGTAGCTGGAGGGAACCCGATTGAGCCCGGAGACATCGCCAATGATCGTACCGGCATAGAGCTCACAGTTGACCCCCTCCTGCACATTCATCATCTCCACATTTCCGGTCAGTGTCAGATAGATCTCCTTGTTGACATACCCCTCCTTGAGAATGATCGACTCCGGATTGAACAGCTCCACCTTGTTGTTAAGCAGAATCCGCATGTAGTAGTCGGAAGCGGAGGGGAAATAGGAGCGCAAATACTCGATAGCAAAACGCCAGGAGTAGTTCTGGTAGATCGGGATCAGATCATCTACCGCTCCGAAGGGAGCCCCGGAACCAATCTCCTTTTGACGATCGGAATAAGGGGCCGCCGAATGGGAAAGAATGATACGATCCGACTCATCGTGGGCGAAATCCTCGATATCACCGTGAATCATCCCTCCACCGATATCAATCTTCTTGGTGTTGGCCGGTTCCAGATAGTCCCGCTTCACCTTCTCGATGGTGGACTGCTTCAATCCCGGTCGCCCCTCCTCCTCCAACATACCATCGATCACACTGAAAGCGGCAATATCGGCATAGTGCGCGTAGGTGTGATAGCCATCCTCCCAGAGGGAACGGAAACGCATGATCGTAGTCTCGACCGGATGGGGTGAGAAGATCGGACGAACCTCCAATCCATCGACACTGTTCCAGACATCATCTTCGAGATCATTGATATTGAAACACTTCTCAAAAAAGGACTCTTCCACCGAGAGCAGAGCACAAAGCTTTTTGGTGACCGATGCTCGTACCAGCGGTGTGGCGTAATACTCGATACGGTGGCCGGAACGGGCCAACGTTGCCAACCCACCGAAGTGATCATCGTGACAGTGCGTGTGAAAGAGTCCATGAATCTCGTTGAGGCTGATCCCGAGCGCCTCGAGATTCTCATGGACATTGGGGCCGACATCGATCATGTAGACCTTGCCCTGAAACATCAGAATCGAGGACATACTGGGGCGTTGTGGATCCCAACCATCACCCTGCCCAGAATGAAGTACCGAGAAGTATCCACGCCGCACATCGTGGCAATCGAGCGGATAGGGGACCTCGTAACCTTTCCCCTCCGGCAGATTGAGATCGACCTCGACCGTCTCACCCTGATAATCGACCTGATAGACGTTCCGCGACAACCTTCGGATCTGCACCCCTCCGAAAATCTCCACCGCCTCCTCTTCCACTACCCTCACATCGAGCAGCTCTTCCGTGGGATGAATCTTGCCGAAGGCGAAACGTAGCTTCATCGCCATCATCTCGTCAGCAGTCTCTTCATCGAGACCGGTCGCCAGCATCTCCTCCTTCGAGACCAGACCATAATTGCCGCGATAGATGTACTCCATCTGCGCCTTGACCTGGCTACGATTACCGACCAACAGTGGCTTCTGTCCAGTATTATTGGGGTGGTTAGGGATGATCATCCCCTGGCGATAGAGCATCTGCAGCACCGGAAACTCCGCCAGATTGGAGAACTCCCCATTCTGCAGCAGCACATCCGAGAGAAGGATGGCATTGGGGCCAAGCTCATACTTCACCCCGTCACGCTCGGTCCAGATGATGAGCCCCCGCTTCATCAAATGTTTGACACTATCGGCCGGGCAACCGCATAGAATACGCAGATCAACCTCGGGCACCTCAATCCAACTGATACCCCGAGTTACCTCAACCTTCTTGATCCTGTGCATCACTCCATACCCCTCACTCTATCGAGCCCCTCTACCCGTGTCTCACTGGAGGATACCATAGGCCATATAAATAAGTGTCAGGTTTTTCAGTATCTGTAAGGCATCTTGTACAAAGGTTGCGATTCCAACCATATTGGTTACAATCGCCCATTCGTTGATCGGCAGCGTCATGGTGGTGCTGCCGTTTTTTGTTTTTGTGACCACTCCGGGTAGATCGCCCTGAGTGGTTATCTGTTCTGAACCAGTAATCTGTTTAGCACGTTATGAGTACAACCATCATGCCCACCTACGGGCGTCTTCCCGTCGCTTTTGTTCGTGGTAGTGGCGCTTGGCTGGAGGATGATCAGGGCATACGCTACCTCGATGCCTTGAGTGGAATTGCCGTCTGTGGTCTCGGCCACAGCCACCCCGCGGTCACCGCGACCCTCTGCGAACAGGCGGGAGCACTGCTCCACACCTCCAATCTCTACCAGATTCCCAATCAACAACGGCTGGCAGATCATCTCTGTGCCCTCTCCGGTATGGAAAACACCTTTTTCAGCAACTCCGGGGCCGAGGCCAACGAAGCCGCAATCAAACTGGCACGCCTCTATGGTCACCGGCATGGCATCGAAAACCATGCCATCATCGTGGTCAAAAAGAGCTTTCATGGTCGCACCCTGGCCACACTGAGTGCCACGGGGAATCGCAAGGTACAGGCTGGGTTCGAACCGCTGGTGGGCGGTTTCATCCGCGCACCCTACAACGATATCGAAGCGCTGGAGGAGATTGCCGAACATAGCAGGCAGGTATGTGCCGTTCTGGTGGAACCGATACAGGGAGAGGGGGGCGTTGTGATCCCTGCATCCGACTATCTACCGAAGATTCGGACACTCTGTGACCGCATGGGCTGGTTGATGATGCTAGATGAGATTCAGACCGGTATCGGTCGAACCGGAAGCTGGTTCAGCTATCAACAACAGCAGTTGTTGCCGGATGTGGTCACGCTCGCCAAAGGACTCGGCAATGGAGTTCCGATCGGTGCCTGCCTCGCGCGGGGAGAGGCGGCACAGCTGTTCCAACCCGGGATGCACGGCTCCACCTTTGGTGGCAACCCACTGGTGACCGCTGTCGCCCATACGGTATTGCAGACCATGGAGCAACAGTCGCTACCACAGCGTGCGGCCCAACTCGGAGAGCGTATCCTTGCCGGACTACAACCACTCACCGACCTTCCAGGGGTACGGGAGGTACGGGGACACGGCCTGATGCTCGCCGTCGAGCTGGAGCAGCCTTGTGCAGAACTGGTACTTCGAGCGCTACAACAGCATCAACTCTTGATCAATGTCACCGCTGAGCGAGTGATCCGACTGCTGCCACCTTTGATCCTCCATGACGAAGAGGCCGACCAGATCATCACACGTCTCACCACGCTGGTTCGAGAGTGGATCGATGAGAAAGGGGCGGACTCATGAGCCCACGCCACTTTTTAACCCTGCTGGACCTGGAGCCGACTACACTACGACGACTACTCGATCGTGCCATCGAGCTGAAACGGATGCGCAACGCCAGAGAGCGCTATGAGCCGCTGAAAAACCGGGTACTGGGGATGATCTTCGAGAAATCCTCCACCCGCACCCGAGTCTCATTCGAAGCCGGTATGGCCCAGTTTGGTGGCAGTGCCATTTTTCTCTCTCCACGAGATACCCAGCTGGGACGAGGGGAGCCGATCGAGGATAGTGCACGGGTACTCTCCAGCATGGTCGATGCGGTAATGGTTCGAACCTACTCGCATCAGCAGTTGGAGCGGTTTGCCCAATATTCATCGGTGCCAGTAATCAATGCCCTGACCGACAGCTACCACCCCTGTCAGCTATTGGCCGATATGCAGACCTATCAGGAGCACCGTGGTGATATCAAGGGCAAACGGGTTGCCTGGGTTGGGGATGGCAACAATATGTGTCACTCCTACATCAATGCCGCTCGCCAATTCGATTTCCAGCTCTGCATCGCCACCCCCGAGGGGTATGAACCCGATACAGCACTGGTGTCACAGAATCGGGACCGGATCGAACTGTTGCGAGACCCCTATGAGGCCGTGAACCAGGCCGATCTGGTGGTGACCGATGTCTGGGCCAGCATGGGTCAAGAGGAGGAGAGTGGGGATCGACTACAGGTTTTTCGACCCTATCAGGTCGACCAACCACTGATGGATCGTGCCGCCCGTGATGCCCTCTTCATGCACTGTCTTCCAGCCCATCGGGGCGAAGAGGTGAGTGCTGAAGTGATCGATGGGCCACAGAGTGTGGTCTGGGATGAGGCGGAAAACCGCCTTCATGCACAGAAGGCACTGTTGGAGCTGCTATTGACCTGAGGTAACGGTTCAGCTCACCACACCTGAATAGTTACTTCAGAGGTTCCCTAACTATAGAGACTAAACCCCTCACTCCCGGGCTGTCGAGCCTGCTGCCGAGGTAGAAATTCAGAGTAAGCCGTCGCCTCAGGACCCCGTCCAGCTGGAACGGCGACAGCGGCCCCACGCTCCTCCGTCCCTCCTCGCTGACCTGGCTGAATCGCAGTCGCAGCCGTCTCCACACCATCACCGGGTGAACGCTGCTCACCATTACCGACTTTGGCCTCACCCGCCTGCTCCGTCACCGGCTGCAGCTGCTCCTGAGCCTCACGGGCCATCTCGATCCGGGCCTTGGCAATGGTCTGGGCCGCAGAGGCCGCCACACTCATATCCTGTCCAGAGGGGTTGGCAGGCGCCAACGCCGCCCGCATCACCATCTGTGCCTTTGCCATCGTGGCTCTAGGATCTCCAGCCACCTCGGAGGTATCGATACTGACCTCACCACCAACCGCATAGCGCTGACCATCCGGCCCCTTCTGGTAGGTGAAAGAGGCGCCACCACGGACATGAGCCCCCCCGGCCGCCATGTGAGCCTGCTCATGGGCCCGCACCTCCTGGTCACGCTGTTTCAGTTCCGCGACTACCGCTTCTGCTTCTGGGGATTGAGTGAAACGGTCCTGTGTTGCCTCACTCTTGCCAGCCGATTCACCCCGACCCTGTTCACCAGCTGCCCCCCCCTCCTCACGACCCCCCTGGTCACCACGGGACGCCGCCTGTGAGGCGGTAACTGCCTGTGCGGTATCGGTTGTGGTAGCCGTCGCTGCGTGTTTATCTCCCCCCTCACCACCGTGAGGCTCAGCCGTGGTGACGACCGCAGCGTGCTGTTGCGAGTGCCCGGATGAAGCGGACACTCCCGATGCAGAGAAGAGTACTGAACCGTCAATCGAATCGATCATCGCCCTATACCTTTACATGATCCCCACGATATCCATCCCATTGGTGCAGAGCAACCACTTGACAGCCTTTCAACCGTGCCCCCCACACCACCTCTCTCTACTATTTGCCTCCATCACACCAAAGTCAAGCAACCACGATAGCATGAATCGTTGCCAAAGTTTTGGCACGGCTTGAATCGCAACACGCTCGAGCACATCCCTGTGTCGCTCGACTGCGGCCTTTCCTGGCCGCAGACGGTTGCGACTCAAGCCGTGCCAAAACTTTGGCAACGATTGATGACTGACTCAGTTCACTGTTCATTCAACCGCTTTTTAAATCGATTCAGCAACTTATTACGCACCGTCGCCTCCTGGTGTCGCAGGGCGGCATTAACGCTCTTATTAGCGGCATCGGCAAGCAACTCTTGAGCCGAGCGATGACCACCCTGAGGGTTACGCTGGGTGTAGCTACCATCGGCACTCATGTCCCAAGCCCCACGCTTGTCACCCAGCTGGGCATCGATACTCATCCGCAGCTCCTGCCGTAGCCCCTCCTCTTCGATCGGTGCCAATACCTCGACCCGGCTCTCAAGATTGCGCTTCATCAGATCGGCCGAGCCGATGAAATACTCCTCTTCACCGTGATTATAGAAATAGTAGACCCGACCATGCTCAAGATAGCGCCCAACGATGCTGATGACCGACACCGTATCGGTCAACCCTGGAATTCCAGGCCGTAACCGGCAGGTATCGCGAATGATGAGATTGATCTGAACTCGTGCCAATGCCGCTTGATAAAGCGCATGGACCACATCGGTGTCCTCGAGTGCATTCATTTTGAGCTGAATCAGCCCATCTCCATGTTGACGGTGCTGACTGATCTCCCGATGAATTTTGGCGATCAGCTTCTGCTTCATCACCTTCGGAGAGGTGAGTATCTTGCGATACTCCCGCTCCTTGTGGCCATATCCGGTCAACAGATTGAAAAGCTCCGTCAGATCCTGGCCGATACTGCCATCCCGTGTCAGTAGACCATAATCGGTATAGAGTCGAGCGGTACCACTGTGATAGTTGCCGGTGCCGACATGGCAGTAGCGGGCCAACCCATTATAGTCCTGCCGCACCACCAGAATGGTCTTGCAGTGGGTCTTGAGCCCCACCACCCCATAGATCACATGGATGCCCTGTTTCTCCAGCTCACGAGCCCAGCGGATATTGGCAGCCTCGTCGAAACGGGCCTTGATCTCCACCAATACCGCCACCTGTTTGCCATTCTGTACTGCCCGGATCAGATGATGGATCAACTTGCCGTCAGGTGCAGTACGATAGAGTGTCATCTTGATCCCCAATACCTTGGGATCGGTACTGGCCTCACGGACAAAACGCTCAACCGAGTTGGCAAATGACTGGTAAGGGTGGTGTAGCAGCAACGGACCATTGTTACGAATGATGTGGAAGATGTTCTTGTTCTCCTGCACCAGCATCGGATGTTCCACCGGATGGGCCTCCGGGTCGTGCAATGAAGGAACATCCAGACCCGCAATCTGGAACAGGTGGTGCAGCGCCAGGTTGTCGAGTTCGAAGACATCTTCATGTTCATCCAGACCCAGCTCCGCCGCCAACATGCCGCAGTGAATCGGATCAAAACCACGACTCACCTCCAACCGTACGATGGGAGCAAAATGTCTCTCCTTTACCTCCGACTCAATCATCGATAGCAGGTCATCGGCACTGTCTTCACTCTTCTCCACGCTGGCATTACGAGTAACGCGGAAGGTTCCATAAGCGACGATCTCCATCCCCGGAAAGAGCAGATCGAGATTACGGGTGATCAACTCTTCCAGCATCAAGAAGGTATAACGGCCATCTCGTTTCTCGACCGGATAGTAGCGCGGTGAGAACTTCTTATTGATCGGCACCTTGATCCGCGCCAAAACCGTGTTCTCCTCTCCGGGATAGCGCAGTGTCACCAGTAGGTTGAGGTTGAGATTGGAGATGAAGGGGAAGGGGTGAGAAGGGTCCATCGCCAATGGGGTCAACAGTGGCAACACCTTATTCTGAAACTCTTCACGCAGCGTGTCTCGCTCACTGTCGGTGAGGTCGTCGTAGCGTACGATATGGATATCCTCGACCGCCAGCTCCTGGCGCAGGCCAGACCAGATTCGCCCCTGGATACTCTGCAACTCCCGCACTGCGGCGCAAGACTCCAGGATCTGCTCACTCGGAGTCCGACCATCAACCGTGGGCTCTTTGTAACCAGCCGCCACCTGTTGCTTCAGGCCACCGATCCGCTTCATAAAGAACTCGTCGAGATTGTTACTGACGATGGCTAGAAACTTTACCCGCTCCAGCAGTGGATTACGTGGATCCTCGGCCTCATGCAACACCCTGCGATTGAAGGCCAACCAGGTCAGCTCCCGATTGAGGTAAAGATCCGGTGCCTCTAGGTCCCACTCCTGGCTGTTTGCGTTCTCTACTGCACTTCCCACCCCACTGCTCTGTTCCATTCTCTCACTCCATTGGTGAATATCAGCCATTCCTCTCCAGTACCGCCTCGAGCTGGTCACAGACCGTGGTCAACACCTTGATCCGTGAATAGTATTTATCATTGCCTTCGACCAGGAACCACGGCGCAATGGAAGAGCTGGTGCGCTGGATCATATCATCCACCGCCTGCTGATAGAGCGGACGCTTCTCCCGGTTGCGCCAATCCTCTTCGGTCAACTTCCAGGCCTTATGAGGGGTCTGTTCCCGCAGCTTGAACCGTTCCAGCTGCACATCGGGATCGACATGAATCCATAACTTCAACAACAGCGCTCCCCCCGTTACCAGGTGCTCTTCAAAATCGTTGATTTCGCTATAGGCTCGACGCCACTCCTCCTCACTGGCAAACCTCTCTACCCGCTCCACCAGCACCCGTCCATACCAACTGCGGTCATAGATCGTGACTCGTCCCTTACGGGGGATGTGACGCCAGAAGCGCCAAAGATAGTGATGCCCACGCTCCTCATCGGTGGGGGCCGCGATCGGAATGACCCGATAGGAACGGGCATCGAGTGCAGCGGTGACTCGACGAATCGCTCCACCTTTACCGGCAGCATCATCTCCCTCGAACAGCAGGATGATGGAGTCTCCCCGACCCTCACGCCGAGCCCGTCGAAACAGGTCACTCAACCGTGCCTGCTGCTCCTTGAGGGCACGCTTGTACTCCTTCTTCTCCAGCCGAAGATCACTATCGAGACGTTCGACAATGGTGGGCTGGCGTTTCAGGGTCTCCGCTACCGCCGCCAGCTGCTCCTCCTGTGGCACTGTCCCCTCTTGCTCCACGACCGGTAGTGCCTGCTGTTGTAGCTCCAGCCGTCGTAGCAGCGTATCGCGAATGATCTCGGCTACCGCCAGACTACGGTAGTGATTATCCTCCCCCTCGATAATGTGCCAACTGGCCCGGCCGGTACTGCTCTTCTGCATGGTACGCTCCGCCGCCTCGATGAAACGATCATAGAGCCGCCAGTTTTTCCAATCTTGCTCGGTCACCTTCCACCGTAACAGTGGATCTCCCTCCAGTGCCTTCAGTCGCCGCTTCTGGGCCGACTTGCTCAGGTGCATCCAGAACTTGATGATGACGGTACCATCATTGACCAACATCTTCTCGAAGCTGTTGATCTTACCCAGCTCCTCATCCAGGTCATTGAAATCGCTACGTTCGTGTACCCAGTCGAGAATGGGGCTGGAGTACCAGGCACTCATGAACAGCGCGATTGCTCCTCGACTCGGTAAGTCACGCCAGTAACGCCAGAAGGTGGGACGCTCCACCTCTTCATCCGAGGGCTCATTGTAGGCGTGAGTCTCGATCCAGCGCGGATCCATCCACTCATTGATAAGGTTGACCGTCTCCCCCTTGCCAGCCCCATCGACTCCCGCCAGTACAATCATTACCGGAATCCCGGCCTTACGGATCTGCTGCTGCAGATCTAACAGCTCAACACGTAATTGCGGTACCAGCTCACGAAACTCGCTCTTGCTGACCTTGCGCCCCAGTTCTGCCGTCTCAAACATCGCCACTCCTCCATCCACACCAACATTTTTGATCTAGAACCACAGGTTCCAGCCCTACAATGTCCCGGAGTGCCACCAGTCTGGCGAGCAAACCGTTACTTAAGGGACCCCTGAACAAGTCTGAGTAATTTGAATCGCGTCTGTAGCGCCCAAGATCAAGGCGAAGATCGCAGCCAATAGCCAGCTATTAGCAAGATTTTCAACGAAGATATTGGGCGCTACAGGCGTGAGGCATTTACTCATGACTTATTCAGGGGTTCCTCAGTTTGTCGCGCAGTATCTGATTCACCTGACCGGGATTGGCCTGCCCCTTGGAGGCCTTCATGACCTGTCCTACAAAAAACCCCAACAACTGCTCTTTACCGGCCCGATACTGCTCTACCTGGGCCGGATTATTACTGATCACCTCGTCGATCAGCGCCTCGATCGCTCCACTGTCGGTAATCTGTTTCAGCCCCTGCTGCTCGATGATCTGGTCGGCCTCCCCCTCTCCGTTCCACATCGCCTCGAACACCTGCTTGGCGATCTTTCCAGAAATCGTGTTATCGGCGATACGACGAATCATCCCCCCCAGCATCACCGCGGTAACTGGCGAATCAGCCAGCGCCGTTCCATCCCGGTTGAGTGCGGCAGCAAGCTCACCCATCACCCAGTTGGCCGCCACTTTGTTCTCACCATCGGCAGCCTTCGCCACCTGCTCGAAATAATCTGAAAGCTCACGACTGGCCGTTAGCACACCGGCATCGTAACTGCTCAGCCCCAAGTGAGTAATGAAGCGGTGCTTCTTCTCATTGGGCAACTCCGGCAGCTCGGCACGAACCTGTTCGATAAACGAACCCTCCAGTACCAGCGGCAACAGATCCGGGTCGGGGAAGTAGCGGTAATCATTGGCCTCCTCTTTGGAGCGCATCGATCGCGTCTCCCCCTTGTCAACGTCATAAAGTCGGGTCTCCTGAACGACCTCTCCCCCCTCCTCCAGCAGGTCAATCTGGCGTTCATACTCGTAGTGAATCGCCTTCTCCATGAAGCGGAACGAGTTGAGATTTTTGATCTCGGCTCGGGTCCCGAAACGCTCCTCGCCCTGGGGTCGAATCGAAATATTGACATCCATGCGAAACGACCCCTCCTGCATATTGCCATCACAGATATCGAGATACTGTACCAGTGAGTGGATCTTGCGGGCATAGGCCACCGCCTCGGCAGCAGAACGGATATCGGGTTCGGAGACGATCTCCAACAGCGGTGTCCCGGCCCGATTGAGATCGATTCCACTCATCCCGTGGAAATCCTCGTGCAGGGATTTCCCGGCATCCTCCTCGAGGTGCGCCCGAGTAATCCCCACCACCTTCGTGGACCCATCCGGTAGATCGATCTCGATCTCTCCCTTACCGACGATTGGCAGCTCGAACTGACTGATCTGATACCCCTTGGGTAGATCGGGATAGAAGTAGTTCTTGCGGGCGAATACCGAACGGTGTGCCACCTCGGCATCGATAGAAAGACCAAACTTGACTGCCATTCGTACCGCATTCTGATTCAGCACCGGTAACACCCCCGGTAACCCAAGATCGACCGCACAGGCCTGGGTATTGGGGGCCGCACCGAAGGCGGTGGATGCCGCAGAGAAGATCTTGGTCTCTGTTGCCAGCTGGGCATGAATCTCCAGCCCGATTACCATTTCCCATTCCATCATTCGATCCCTCTATTCGATCCCCGCCGGCAGCCGCTGATGCCAGTCGGTAGCCAACTGATAGTGGTGCGCCAAATTAAGCAATCTAGCCTCGCTGAAGTGGTTACCGATCAACTGCAGACCAACCGGCAGACCATCACTGAAACCGACCGGAATCGACATCCCCGGAAGGCCAGCAAGGTTGACCGCAATGGTATAAATATCGGACAGGTACATCGCCACCGGATCATCGGTCTTCTCCCCCTTACGGAAAGCGGTATTGGGGGTGACCGGACCCATGATCACATCCACCTGACCAAAGGCCGCACTGAAGTCCTCACTGATCAGTCGCCGTAACTGTTGCGCCTTGAGGTAATAGGCGTCGTAGTAACCGGCAGAGAGTGTATAGGTACCAATCATGATTCGGCGTTTGACCTCTGGACCGAAACCCTCTCCACGGGAGCGCTTGTAGAGATCTTCCAGATCCCGAGCCTCTTCACAACGATAACCAAACCGTACGCCGTCATAACGAGAGAGATTGGAGGAGCACTCTGCAGGTGCCACGACATAGTAGGTGGGTACGGCCAGGCCACTGTTGGGAAGATCGATTTCGACCACCTCCGCGCCCATCTTGCGATACTCCGCAATCGCCTCCTGTACCGCATTCTCCACCCCCCCATCGAGCCCTTCACTGAAAAATTGGCGCGGCAGACCAATCTTCAAACCCTGCAGTGAATCATTGAGGGTAGCACGGTAGTCAGGAACCTCACGATCGATACTGGTAGAGTCCCGGGGATCGAACCCCGCCATCTCTTCCAACAGTAATGCTGCATCCTCGGCACTGCTGGCCAACACCCCACCCTGGTCGAGACTAGAGGCGAATGCAACCATTCCCCAGCGTGAAACTCGACCGTAGGTCGGCTTCAATCCGGTGACCCCGCAGAATGCGGCGGGTTGACGAATCGAGCCCCCGGTGTCAGTACCGGTGGCAATCGGTACCAACCGTGCCGCAACTGCGGCAGCGGAGCCTCCGGAGGAGCCACCAGGAACCCGCTCGCGATCCCAGGGATTGCTGACCGCACCATAATGGCTATTCTCGTTGGAGGAGCCCATGGCAAACTCATCCATATTGGTTTTTCCGACCATCACCGCACCGGAACGGTTGAGTCGCTCCACCACGGTAGCATCGTAAGGGGCAACAAAATTGTCCAGCATCTTCGAACCGCAGGAGGTACGGATGCCGGCAGTACAAAAGATATCCTTGTGAGCCAAAGGAATCCCGGTGAGGGGACCGGCTTCACCAGCGGCAATACGATGATCTGCTGCCTCGGCCTGCAACAGAGCCTCCTCTGCGGTCACCGAAATAAAGCTGTTGAGGTCCGGATCGAGCCGTTCAATCCGGTCGAGACAGTAGCGGGTGAGCTCCAGACTGGAGAGCTCCCGGCGCTGCAACAGGGCGGAGAGCTCCGCAACACTCTTCTCTTTCATAAACCTCTCTCCTTGCTTACTCGATCACCCGTGGAACCAGAAAAAGCCCACCCTCGGTCTGTGGCGCATTCTGTTGCAGCCGTTCACGCTGGTTCTCTTCGGTCACCCGATCTTCACGCAACCGCTGGGTAGCCTCATGAGGGTGTGCCAGAGGCTCGACTCCGGCGGTATCGACTGCAGACATCTGATCCACCAGATCGAGTATTCCGGATAAATCCTTCACATATCCAGGGATAGCACGCTCCTCGATGGCTAGTCGTGCCAAATGGGCAATCTTCTCAACATCCTGTTTTTCAAGTGACATGGTGGGCTCTCAATCTGCCAGTAACGAGGCTATGAACCACAATCGTGAGGCCTCTCGATCACATCGAGGCCCGGAAGAACCGTGGAAGAGGGGGAAATTAGCATAAATTGCGGGTGTTGTTGAGTCAGTAGTGTCAAAACGATGATTTCCACCCTCTGCAGCTTGCCGATTGTGAAGGTGGCTGGTACAGTTCTGGCGCTTTGTCGGAATCTGTTCTGAGCCCCCTTTACCCCCCTGGTCATGGAAAAAATTGATGTTTAGACGACTGTTTGGAATGTTCTCCAATGATCTCTCGATCGATCTCGGCACGGCCAATACTCTGGTCTATGTCCGAACTCAGGGGATCATTCTGGACGAACCTTCGGTGGTGGCCATTCGTGAGGATGGCCGGGGTAACCGTTCGATCGCTGCTGTCGGCACCGAAGCCAAGATGATGCTGGGTCGTACCCCAGGAAATATCAAGGCGATTCGTCCGCTCAAGGATGGTGTGATCGCCGACTTCGACATCACCGAAAAGATGTTGCAGTTTTTTATCCACAAAGTGCACGAAAATCGTCTTTTCAAACCCAGCCCACGGGTACTGGTCTGTGTCCCCTGTGGCGCTACCCAGGTGGAGCGTCGTGCCATCAAGGAGTCGGCGGAGGGGGCTGGGGCCCGCGAAGTTCATCTCATCGAGGAGCCGATGGCTGCCGCCATCGGTGCCGGGTTACCGGTGGAACAGCCCGGCGGATCGATGGTGGTCGATATCGGCGGTGGAACCACCGAGGTCGCGATCATCTCCCTCTCCGGTGTCGTCTTCTCGAAATCGGCCCGAGTCGGGGGTGACCATTTCGATGAGGCGATCGTCAACTATGTTCGCCGCAATTACGGTAGTCTCATCGGTGAGGCTACGGCGGAGCGGATCAAGATCGAGATTGGCAGTGCCTACCCCGGCGAGGAGATCACCGAAATGGAGATTCGTGGTCGAAACGTTGCTGAGGGGATCCCACGCGCCTTCATGGTCAACAGTAACGAGATCCTGGAGTCTCTGCAGGAGCCTCTAATGGAGATTATTCGTGCTGTCCGCGAGGCGCTGGAACGAACCCCTCCAGAGCTGGCCGGAGACATCTCTGAACGCGGGATGGTACTCACGGGCGGCGGCGCACTACTGAAGGATCTGGATCGCCTGTTGGCCGAAGAGACCGGGCTACCAGTCACCGTAGCAGAGGATCCACTCACCTGTGTCGCTCGTGGAGGCGGTCGCGCCCTGGAGCTGATGAAAGAGATCAACGGCGCACCCTTCCTGAGCAACTGATTCAGCGGTGGCGGTTCATACCTCACCCCAGAGTTCGATCTTCAAACAGGGGGATACCCTAACCCTGAGACTGGTGATCGTAGTACTGCTATCACTCTTTCTGATCGCCATCGACCATCGCTTCGACAAAGATCACCGGCTGCGAGTCTGGGCCGAGAATATAACCGCCCCAGTACAACGACTGATCGACATCCCCTTCTCCCTGATCGACTGGTTCGCTGAGGGTATCAAGAATCGAACCACGCTTCAGGAGGAGGTCGCTGGGGTACGATCCCGCAACCTGATGTTACGGCAGAAGCTGATGAAGCTGGAGGCGATCGAGTCGGAGAACCGACGGTTGCAGATTCTGCTGGATGCCTCCCTGCTGTTTGGCTCCACCTATCAGGATGACCCGGTACTGTTGACCAAAATCGTCGCAGTCGATCTCGATGCCCTCGGAGAGGAGGTGGTACTGGACAAAGGGAGCAGCGAAGGGGTCTACCCCGGTCAGCCACTGATGGACGGTTTCGGGGTGATGGGACAGGTGGTTCGAACCACCGCACACAGTAGCACCGCACTATTACTCTCTTCCCCGCTACATTCGATACCGGTACAAAACCGTCGCAACGGCCTACGCTCGATCGCTACCGGCAATGGTGACCCCAACCGCCTCTCACTCCGTTTTGTCGCAACCGACAGTGATCTAATCGAAGGGGATACCTTCATCACCTCCGGGCTAGGTGGACGCTTTCCCTACGGTTATCCGGTTGGAACCGTAGAGCAGATCACCACGGACAGTGGCAGCCCCTTTGCCGAGGTCATCCTCACGCCCGCTGCCCGGCTGGAACAGAGTCGTGAACTGCTGTTGGTCTGGCCTGCCAACTCCCCGGGTAGAGAACGCCCATGAGCGGTTCTCGCCACAGTTACTGGAGCGGATTCTTCATTCTGCTGGCAATGGCATTGGTCTTGACCTTGATCCCGCTACCGCAGGAACTACGCCCCGGACGCCCTAACCGGAACGCTGATCGGGACTCATGCCATTACCTTTGCTGCCACCACCTACGCCACGCTGTTATTTCATCAGCGCCTACGACTCTACGCCGTGGTCCAGCAGTTTCTAGTACTCAGCCTGGTGGTCGCGGTCAATCTGTTGATCGAATTCCTGATTCGTGGTGCCACCGATGGCTCCGCCAATACGCTGCTGTTCTGGGCACCGTTACTGACCACACCGCTGCTGTGGCCATTTCTCTTTCTGTTGGGTGACCGCCTGTTTCACCCCTATCAACAGCGATGATCCCCAGCCTCAAAGACCATCACAGCGAGAACCGTATCTTTCGCAACCGTCTGCTTGTGGCTGCCGGCTTTGTCTTGCTCATGGTGCTGGTGCTGGTCTCACGCATGATCTATCTGCAGTTGCTCAACCATCAACACTACGCCACACTCTCCGACGATAACCGTATTCATACGGTAGCCCTGCCCCCACCAAGGGGGCGTATATTCGACCGCAACGGGGTTCCACTGGCCACTAACCGCGCTCTGTTTCGCCTTGAAATTACCCCAAGCAAAGTGGTAAACCTGGAACAGACGCTGACCGAACTACGTACCATCATCAACTATGACGAGGATGATCTAGAGCGTTTCCAGAAAGAGCGGAAACGGTCACGACGGTTCAAACCAACGCCGTTACTATTCTCACTGAGTGACGAGGAGGTGGCCCGATTCGAGGTCAACCGTCACCGCTTTCCTGGAGTAACGATTGAGAAGAGCGACTCCCGCCACTATCCACTGCACACCCTGAGTGCCCATGTCACCGGCTATATCGGCAGAATCAACGAACAGGAACTGCAACAGCTTGACCCGGTGCTCTATCAGGCTACAGAACATGTCGGCAAGACCGGTATCGAACACTACTACGAGAATCTGCTACTCGGCACTCCCGGTTTTCGCCAGGTAGAGAGTGATGTACTAGGACGGGTAATCCGTGTTCTAGAAGAGACCCCACCCACCCCCGGCGATGACATCTATCTCACCATTGACAGTCGGCTACAAGCGGCCGCCACTGAGGCCTTGGGAGAAAAACGTGGTGCAGCGGTAGCGATTCACCCCAAGAGTGGCGAGATCCTGGCGATGGTGAGCCAACCTTCTTTCAATGCCAATCTTTTCGTCAATGGCATCGGCCACCGTGCCTACCAGGAACTCATCAGCTCTAGTGAACGCCCCCTTTTCAACCGCTTTCTACACGGCCAATACCCCCCTGGCTCCACAATCAAACCGCTGGTCGCTCTGGCTGGGCTAGAGCTTGGTCACACCCACGCCGGGGACGAGACCTGGTGTCCCGGGTGGTATCGCATCAAAGGCTACAAACACAAATATCGTGACTGGAAAAAACAGGGACACGGCAAGACCAATGTCGACAAGGCGATCGTGGAATCCTGTGATGTCTACTTCTACGACCTCGCCTTCAGTATGGGAATCGACTCCATCCACCGCTTCATGGGTCGATTTGGCTTTGGTGAAAAGAGTGGGGTCGATATCACTGGAGAGCTTCCGGGGGTACTCCCCTCACGAAGTTGGAAAGAGAACCATCTGGAGGAACCATGGTATCCCGGCGAAACGCTCAGTGTCGGGATTGGTCAGGGCTTCTTTACCGCAACCCCCCTACAATTGGCCTCGGCCATCGCTACCCTCTCCAATCAGGGACAGCGGATGCAACCCCACCTGCTCTATGCCACTCAGGCTCCTGGAACTTCTAATCCTCAACTGCAGCCGTACAAGCCACTGAACCAGATTCCGATTCTGAAGCAGGAGAACTGGAATCAGGTATTCGACTCCATGCGACGGGTCGCCCATAGCAGACGGGGCACAGCGAGACGGGTTGGCCGCAAGTCGCAATATACCATTGCCGGCAAGACGGGAACGGCGCAGGTCTATACCGTCAAACAGGATGAAGATTACAACGAGGATGAGATCCCAGAGCACCTACGAGATCACGCCCTCTTCGTCGCCTTCGCCCCCTACGAAGATCCAGAGATTGCGATTGCCGTCGTGGTGGATAACGGTGGCCACGGCGGCTCGGTAGCTGCACCAATCGCAAAGAAAATCATGGATCGCTATCTGCTGAAAGAATCGTCATGAAGACCACCGATCAGACTCAGCGAAAGATTCCACTCTCCTATCGGATCCATATCGATCTACCGCTGCTGACTGGACTGTTGATCCTCAGCCTCTTCGGTCTGGTGGTGCTCTACAGTGCCGCCGGTGGCGAGAACGCAATGCTGAGTCGACAACTGACCCGGCTTGGAGTCGCCTTTCTGGTTTTAATCGCGGTGGCCCAGATCCCTCCCCACTGGCTCAAAATATTCACCCTCTGGATCTTTATCGCCGGGATCATCATGCTGTTAGCGGTAGCGGTGGTCGGTGAGTCCCACAAAGGTGCACAGCGCTGGCTCAATTTCGGTCTGTTTCTGGTTCAACCCTCGGAAGCGATGAAGCTGATCATTCCGATGACCGTGGCCGCCTACCTCTCCGAGCACCCTCTCCCTCCCGCCCCGAAACAGCAGCTGATCGCGGCCCTGTTGATCATCGTTCCAACCCTATTGATCGCCCGTCAACCGGACCTCGGTACCTCACTACTGATCGCCAGCTCCGGTTTTTTCGTACTCTTTCTCTCCGGTCTCTCCTGGCGCATCATCGGCGGCCTGGCGATCTCCGCCATCGCGCTGCTACCGGTACTCTGGCTCTATTTAATGAAAGAGTACCAACGTCAGCGGGTACTCACCTTCCTCAACCCGGAGAGTGATCCCCGAGGAACCGGATACCACATCATCCAGTCAAAGATCGCCATTGGCTCCGGTGGCCCCTTCGGCAAGGGCTGGTTCAATGGCACCCAATCACAACTGGAGTTTCTACCCGAACGCCACACCGACTTCATCTTTGCGGTGTTGAGTGAAGAGTTCGGACTGCTCGGGGTTGCCACGCTCTTCCTTCTCTACCTCTTCATCATCTATCGTGGACTCTATATCGCCGCCTGTGCCCAAGAGAGTTTCACTCGTCTGTTGGCCGGCGGCATCACCATGATCTTTTTCACCTACTTCTTCGTCAATGTCGGCATGGTCAGTGGTCTGCTGCCGGTGGTGGGGCTCCCACTGCCAATGGTAAGCTACGGTGGAACCTCTATGGTCACGCTGATGGCCGCCTTCGCCAGCCTGATGTCGATCCAAACCCACCGGAGACTGCTCGATAAATGAGAATCCTTGCGCTACCCCCCCTACTGGGCACCCTGTTACTCTCCTGCTCTGTGATCGCCGCCAACGCCTCGATCCCCCCCACTCTCCCGCCCCAACCCCAACCACTGAGCGATCAGCCCAATGTCCAGCGCTTTATCGAACGCATGGTGAACAACCACCAGTTTGAGCGTCAAGCGTTGACCCAGCTACTGAACCAGCTCACTCTGCGGGAACGAAAGGTAAGTCCCGGGACCTCCAATCAGAAACGCAAAGAGAAGATGGACAATCCGGCCGAATCTCGCCCTTGGGCCGATTATCGCCCCAAACATGTGAAACCAGGAATCATCCGTAACGGGGTCAAATTCTGGCAACAGCACCAATCTCTGCTGCATCGTGCCGAACGAGAGTACGGCATTCCGGCTCATGTCATCCTCGGGATCCTCGGTGTCGAGACCCGCTATGGCGGCTATACCGGTAAAAATCCGGTCATCAACGCATTGGCCACCTTCGCCTTCAACTATCCCAGCCGGGAAAAGTTCTTCACGGCTGAACTCGAGGCCTTTCTACTACAGGCACGAGAGGATAAGCGTAACCCCTTTGACTATCTCGGATCCTACGCCGGGGCGATGGGTTTACCACAGTTCATGCCCAGCAACTATCGTACTCTGGCGGTCGATTTCGATGGAGATGGGGATCGGGATATCTGGGATCGAGAAAACCCTGCCGATGCCATCGGCAGCATCGCCAACTACCTGCGCCACCACGGCTGGCGCTCGGGTGAACCTGTAGCCAGTCCAGCCCACTACCAGCCTCCGGAGTCTCTATCCACCAGCTACACGGTTCGATCCGGAGATTCGCTCTGGAAAATCGCCCGTAAGGTACAACTGCAGCAGGGAGGAGGTCTGTCGCAGCTGATGCAGACCATACAGCAGCAGAACGGTTCTGCCTTTATCGACAACCGTGCCGAGCATCTCCGACTAGGCGCAACATTGACACTACCGATCTCCACGTCGCCCGGTTATCGACACCTGCTGATCGACTCTCTGCGGCCAAAGTATCGGGTCGAGGAGATCCGTCAGGCGGGGATTGGAATCGATCTTGATTTCAACAACCGGGAAAAGGCACTGCTACTGGAGTTGAAAGGAGAGAGTGGGGATGAACTCTGGGTGGCACTGCACAATTTCTATGTTATTTCACGCTATAATCCCCGTACACTCTACACCATGGCGGTATTCCAACTCGGTGAGGAGATCGCCCGCCACTATCATGGGGAAGGGGAAAGTGGGGAGAGTTCCACAAATCTCTAACAGGCTGTTGAAATTCGCTCCTGCGATGGTGTTGCTGCTCCTTCTGTTGCTTTCGGGCTGTAGTGGTGTCAGTCGCATCGCCTCGGTTCTGACCGAACCGGGCGACCCGACCCGACCGGATCGTCTGCTCTCGATCACCGATGCGGTACCCCGCTACGAGCCCCCCTGCCGCTACGGCAATATGCCCACCTATACCGTACTGGGGAAGAGTTACCAGACCCTACAGAGCGGCAAAGGGTTTAGTGAGACCGGTGTCGCCTCCTGGTATGGTCCCAATTTTCACGGCAAAGCCACCTCCTGTATGGAGGAGTACGACATGTACCAGATGACCGCCGCCCATAAGCGTCTGCCGCTGCCGAGCTATGTCGAAGTAACCCGTCTTGATACCGGTCGCAAGGTGGTGGTCCGAGTCAACGACCGGGGGCCCTTTCATGAGGATCGAATCATCGACCTCTCCTATGCTGCGGCCTGGAAACTGGGCATGATCGAAAAAGGGACTGCCCGGGTATCGATCCGAACAATCACCCCGGAGGATACTCCGGAGTCAGTAGATCATTCAGAACTCCTCCAGTTCGGTCTCTTTGCCCAACAGAAAAATGCCCAAGCACTGCAACAACAACTGACCCAGAGAATCCAGCAACTACACCCAACGATCTTCGCCGCAGTGGAGATCCGAACCATCAACCACCCACAACAGGGGAGACGCTATCAGGTGATGCTGCAGCCCAGAGAGCGTCGAATCGAAGCCCTTCGAGCACAACTACTAGAAAGCGGTATCCCGACACTAATCAGAAAACGCTGAAGCGGTGACCAGGAACGCATGGTCGTTGATAATGCCCTCACCTAAATCCTTTCTGTTGACGCCGGAGGAAAAGCGCTGCTATTCGCCGCAGGCCTGTAGCAAACAG